>JBDSEK010000026.1:0-5488 GCA_039920085.1 Devosia sp.
CGCCGCGTCGCGCTCGACAATGGCGGCAGCGGTTTCGTCGCAGCTGGTTTCGATGCCCAATAGGCGCATGCGCTTGCCCGGCTCTCCGGCGTGGTCTAAGCCGCGCTCTGGCCTATAGAGGTGTCCCCGGCTTTGCAATCTTCGCCCTTTTTGCGGATCGGCACACGCGGCAGCAAGCTGGCGCTGGTGCAGGCGCATCTGGTGCGCGCCCGGCTGGCCAAGGCCCATGGCGTAGCCGAGGAGGCGATTGAAATCCGCGCCATCACCACCTCGGGCGACCGGCTGACCGATGCGCCGTTGGGCGAGATGGGAGGCAAAGGGCTATTCTCACTGGAGATTGAAGCCGCGCTCGATGCCGGCGAGATCGACCTTGGCGTCCATTCCAGTAAGGACATGGCGACGACGCTCCCCGATGGGCTGAGGCTCGCCGCCTTCCTCGAGCGCGAGGACACCCGCGATGCGTTGGTCGCTCTCAAGGCTAAATCCATTGTCGAACTGCCCCAGGGGGCAAAGCTCGGCTCCTCCTCGCTGCGTCGCTCGGCGCAGATGCTGCGCGTCCGGCCCGATCTCACCATTGTGCCGTTCCGCGGCAATGTGGATACGCGCCTCCGCAAACTGAGCGAGGGGATTGCAGACGCAACGCTGCTTGCCGTGGCCGGGTTGAACCGGCTCGGGCGGCAGAGCGAGATCGCGTCCTTTCTCGACGCTGAACAATTTCCGCCGGCGCCGGCCCAAGGCGCCATCGGCATCGAAATCCGGTCGGACGACCGCCGCACTGCCGATCTCGTCGCCGCGCTCGATCATCATGACACCCATATTGCGGTCGCCGCCGAGCGGGCTTTTCTGCGCGAACTCGACGGTTCCTGCCGCACCGCCATTGGCGTCCATAGCCGCATGGCGGACAGGACGCTGGCGCTTACAGGGGAGATCCTCTCGCCCGATGGCCGATTGAGCTTTCGCGATACCGTTTCGGGCCCCGCCGCTGGGGCCGAAGCGCTTGGTCGCGAACTTGGCCAAATCCTCCGTCACAAGGCCGGTTCAGACTTCCTCAAACTGTTCCCGGCATAAGCCCGACAATGCTCTCAATGCTCGTGACGCGGCCCGAACCCGATGCGAGCGAAACGGCGGCGCGGCTGGCCGGACTCGAGATCATCCCGGTCATCGCCCCGCTACTCCGTTTCGACCTGCTGCAAACCAGCCTCCCCGCCGCCGATGGCTTTGCCGCCATGGCCGTTACCAGCGCCAACGCCTTGCGGGCGCTCCATGATCGGGGCGAGTTGGGGCATTTTCGGCACCTCAAACTCTACGCGGTGGGCGAGCGCACCGCGGCGGCCGCCCGCCATTACGGCTTTGCACAAGTGGCGAGCGCCGCTGGAGACTTTGCCGGCCTTGTCGAACTCCTGGCGCGTTCAGGGATTGCCGGGCCGGTGTTTTACCCCGCCGCGCGGGACCTCGCGGGCGATCTCGCACGCTCCCTTGCACCGTTCGGCATCATGGTCATCACGGCGCCCGTTTATGGCATGGCGCCGGTGGCGGAGCTCGACAGCGTAGTCAAGGCCGAAATCGCCGATGGCCGCATCGGTGCGGCATTGTTTTATTCTCGGAGGACGGCGGAGACCTTTGTAGCGCTTTCGGGCTGGCTCGACCGCGCGCGCCGCAGCAGCCTCGGTGCCCTCTGCCTATCGGAGGCCGTTGCCGAACCGTTGATCGCTGCCCATTTCGTGCGCATCGGTCTCGCCGATCATCCCAGCGAGAACGCCATGCTGAGTCTGGCGCTCTCTTTTGCCCGCGACCAAAACCCGGCATGATGCCGAAACGCGATAAGGATCAACATCATGGCTGAGCGCAAGGCCGGCCCCGTCAAACCGCCGGTGATCGAAGGGGTGGCCCGCGAAACGCCACCCAAGCCGGCCGCTGCCGGGCCGGACACCAGCGTGCCGGCGCCGGCCAAGGCCGAGGCCAAGCCCGAGACCAAGCTGGACCCTGTGCCGAGACCCGCGGCGACTAAGCCCGAGCCGCCGCCGGCGGCTGCGACCGCGCGCCCCGAGGCGCCGCGGCCCTCTCCGCCTCCGCCGCCTCCGCCGCCCCCTCCGCGCCAGCGTCCGCTCATTCCTGAGCCGCCCACCGATTGGCGGTTGATGGGTAGTGTCGCGCTGGCTGGCGCGGTGCTGGGCACCGTCCTCACCTATGTCCTCGGCAATGTCATCGCGCTGCCCTCAAGAACCTTGCCGATCGCCGATCCTGCGCCGCAATTGCTGGCGCAGGAGGAGCGTACCGACGCGCTGGAGCAGCGGCTCTCCGGTCTCGAGACCGGGGCATCGGCAACGCAGAGTGGCATCGACGCGGCAGTGGCTCGGCTCGATGACAACATTGCCGAGTTGCGACAGGGCATCGACGCCGTCAAGACCGCTATTCCAAAGCCAGTAACGATCGATCTCGGCCCCATCCAGGCCGATTTGCGTACGCTGCGATCGCGTATCGATGCGCTGGCTGCTGGGGTGTCCGGCGACGATGCCGGCGCTATCGCCCAAAGCCTAGAAGCGATCCGCAGCAATGTTGCCGCACTTGGTGGACGGCTCGACGCCGTCGACGCGGTGGCCGCCGCGCTCAGGACCGATCTCGAAGCCGCCCGCAAGCTGCTCAACGACCACATCACCTCGGCGCTGCCGAGCGAAGTCGGCCCGGCGCTGAAGCTGCCGCTGATCCTCAGCGGCCTTGAGACCGCCTTTGCCTCGGGCCGTGCGTTCAGTCTCGAGCTGGACGCGCTGGCGACCGTACTCCCCGATATCGAGGTCACCGCCAGACTGAAGGATGCCGCGCCAGGCGGACTGCTGCGCCCCGATGCGCTGCAGCTGAAGTTTGAAACGCTGCTCCCCGAAATCCTCGCGGCCCGCGCCGGCAGCAAAGGCAATTGGGCCGAGGACGCACTCGATTGGCTGAAATCGCTACTGGCGCTCAGACCGGCTGAAGAAACCGAAGGCGCCACGCCTGATGCCATCGTCTCCCGGCTCGAGGGCGCCATGCAGCGCCGCGACTACCGGCAGGCGGCCGAGCTCGTCGCCTCGCTGCCGCCCGAGATGCGCGAAGCCGCTGCGGTACTGGTTGACGATATCGCCTCCCATGCGGACGCCGACGCCCTGCTCGCCCAGTTGCGCGCCCGGGCTTTGACCGGCACGGAGCCGGCTCCGTGATCCGGCTTGCGACCTGGATCGTCGCCTCGCTGCTGCTCACCGCCGGTATCGCCTGGCTGGTCAGCCTGCCGGGGACGCTGACGCTGGAACTGCTGGGCTATCGCCTGCAACCGCGCCTCGGCATGGCGGCTTTCCTAGTCGCAATTTTCCTCGTCGGGGTGGTGTTGTTCTGGTCGATCCTCCGCCGTCTGCTCAACGCCCCGGCCTATTTCGCGCAACTGGCGCGTGACCGCCGGCGCGATGCCGGCATCGCCGCGCTGTCGGACGGCTTCATAGCCCTGCAGGCGGGCGATCCCAGTCGTGCCCGCGTACTGGCGCGCGAGGCGCGCAGCAATCTGCCGCGTAACAATGCGGCCCAATTGCTTGAGGCCCGTTCCGATCTGGCGCTGGGCGACATGCAGGCGGCGCGCGAGCACTATCGCGCACTGATCTCCAACAAGAAGACGGCCGTGGCGGCGCTCGCCGGGCTCTACGAGCAGGCGCGCACGCAGGGCCGGACCGAGGCGGCGCTCAATTTTGCCCAGAAGGCGGTGGCGCTCGCCCCGCAGACCGGGTGGGCCGCGGCCGCCGTGCTCGAGGATTTGACCCGCCGCGGATTGTGGGAAAGCGCGCTGGTACGGGTCGGCGACGAAGTGGCAGTCAGCCGCGAAGAAAAGGCGGCCAAGCGGCGGAAGCAGGCGGTGCTCGAAACGGCACTGGCGCGCGAGGCCGAAGCGACCGATCCGCTCGCCGCTCTCGACCGGGCGCTGGTGGCGCTTCGTCTGGTGCCGGATTTCGTTCCCGCCGCGCTGATCGCAGCGCGCGTCCAGGCCAATCGCGGAGAAGCGCGCAAGGCGATGAGCCTGTTGCGCCGCGTCTGGCGCGCCACCTCGCATCCGCATGTCGCAACGCTTTACGCCAATTCGGTGCAGGGCACATCGGCCGTCGACCGGCTGAAGCGCATCCGGGAGCTCATCGATTTGCCACCGCCCAACCGGCAGGCGGCAATCGTCTTCGCCCGCGCAGCGGTCGACGCCTATGAATGGGCGCTGGCCCGCAATGCGCTGGCCAATTATTCGGTCGCCGAACCGACGCAGGCTATCTGCCTGCTGATGGCTGAGATCGAGGAGGGCCAGAACGCCGACCAGGGCAAGGCACGCGAATGGCTGGCGCGGGCCGTGCGGGCACCAGGCGATCCGCTGTGGACCGCCGACGGTATCACTGCCGACGATTGGGAGCCCGTCTCGCCGGTCACCGGCGCGCTCGATGCGTTCGAATGGCGCGTGCCGCTTTCGGCTTCGCGCAACGAGGCGGCGTCTTCGCACACCCCCGCTCTGCCCTCCGCCTGACACCGGGCCGGACCTTGCGCGCCCTGCCTCGGCTCGCTACAAGGCCGGCGTCCCGGCGCCCCGGCGCCGCTGCGCGATCCCCGATCCCGCATGGGCCGCTTTAGCTCAGTTGGTAGAGCACATCATTCGTAATGATGGGGTCAGGTGTTCGAGTCACCTAAGCGGCACCACTATTTGCGCTAACAAGAGACTGGCGCATGGGCGCAAAGTTGCAGAAATCGCAAAATAGAAATATGAGTCAATCGTCCTTGCTGTGAGCAGTAGAAATGCGAACTTGCCAGAGCAATTGCATTTCTGGCCGGATCGACAATCTAGTGCGATCTCGTTGTAGCCCGGGACAATATGCTGCGGAAGTCTGCGTGTTCGGGTGAATGGCTTCATGCCCGTTGCTGAGGATTCTACTATTGAACGCGGCCATGGTAAGCCCAGAATTCGGCCGGGACGAAGAGCAATCCTCGGGTTGTGCTTCCTGACTTCGGTGGTCCTGGTTCTGACTTACGTCGCTGTGGTGTCGCGGGCGCCGATGCACTGGATCGCCATTCTTGTCGTGGCGGCCTGCATCGCAGTTCTACCGTTCGTCATCGTCTCGATCCTTTCTGCCCTGCGCGAGCAGGACATGCCAATAACCGCGGCGACAGTCACGACTGGTGTCGTGCTGTCTTCAATGATCGCGATCCTGTCGGCAGCGCGAATTCCGATGAGCTATTTGGGCTTGCTGTTCTGCGCCCCAGTTCTTTTAGTGGCGATGACGCTAGCGACCTTGCGGATGCAGCGGGGCTTTCTTGGCCGGACCGCCGTACTGGAGTTCGCCGGCGCCGCCGCAGTGAAACGTGAGCTAGGAAAGAGCTGCTCGATTATTCATCTTTCCGATGCCCCAAACTGGGACTTCGACCGAGTGCTCATCGATGTGCCGAGTCATCACACTCCGGAATGGTCCGGCATTCTGATCAAGTGCTATGCGCGGAAGTT
>JBDSEK010000027.1:0-16980 GCA_039920085.1 Devosia sp.
TCCCGGTTCAGGCGGCATCGACCGCCAATTTATTGGACGCCGGGGGCTCCACCAATTGATAGGGGCAGACCGGCTGACTATTTTGCGGATATGGTGCGAAAAAGACGCATGAAAAGGGCCTGAAACCCGTGGATTTTGGCGGTCGCTACCTGTTTGCCGCGAAACGGGCCGAAGTGTGGTCCGCGCTCAACAGCACGAAGGTGCTCAAAGCCGTCATCCCCGGATGCGAGTCGATCGTCTGGACCGGGCCCGAGACGCTTGATCTGCAAATCAGGGTCAATCTTGGTTTGGTGAAGCCGGTCTTCGCCGGCGAGCTGGCGCTCAGTAATGTCCTGCCCGCACAGAGCTACACGCTCACCGGGCGCGGGCGCGGTGGCATGCTGGGGCTGGCGCAGGGTGCCGCCGACATCACGCTGGGTGAGAGCCGCGAGGGGACCGTGCTCGACTTCACCGCACGCGGCAAGGCGGACGGCGCGATCATGCGCCTCGGCAAGACCATCATCGGCAGTTCCGCGCGGAAGATCATCGACGGCTTCTTCACGGCAATCGGTGCCCAGATGGGCGTTAGCGTGGTGCCCCTGCCCAGGGACTAGAGCGCGTCCTATCGCGGGCTCAGATCGTCCCCGGCATTTTTGACCAAGTGTTCAAAAAATCGGGTTTTCCTCTTGCCGAGC
Organism: Devosia sp.; assembly: GCA_039920085.1. Taxonomy (GTDB): domain Bacteria; phylum Pseudomonadota; class Alphaproteobacteria; order Rhizobiales; family Devosiaceae; genus Devosia_A. Next base: position 675 of record JBDSEK010000027.1, read on the forward strand.
GTCCGATTGCAAGGTTCTATCGACCGCAAGGCGCGGGGGTCTTGTTGAGGTGGCTGGGGCCGCCCCCTCGTGCATCTGGGAGATCATGAAATGACGGCAGACAACGCGTCAGCGCCAAATCCGGGCATGCCACGAAACACGATGATCCTGATCGTCGTGATCGTGCTGATTATCGTCGCAGCGGCGGCTTGGTACTTCCTGGGTCGCGGCGGCGCGGGCGGCACGGTAGGCGGTCCGGCGGTGCTTTATGATGGCGGCGGCAAATTCGACAAGGGCTTCAATGAGTCCGCCTTCAACGGCGCCACGCAATGGGCCAAGGAAACCGGCAAGACGTTTGGCGATCTGGAATTGACCGGAGGCGACGCCCAGCGTGACCAATCGCTGCGCCAATTCGCTGAGCGGGGTTATTCGCCCATCCTCGTGCCGGGCTTCAACTGGGTGACGGCGCTGACCACCGTTGCCAAGGAATTCCCCAAGACGCAGTTCGTCATCATCGATAGCTTTATCGATCTGCCGAACGTCAAGTCGATCGAGTTCAAGGAACAGGAAGGCTCGTACCTGGTCGGTATCATGGCGGCCATGGCTTCCAAGACTGGCACGATCGGTGTCGTTCCGGCGTTCAACTTCGAACTGCTGGAAGCCTTTGCCTGCGGCTACAAGCAGGGCGCCCTGTCGGTGAATCCCAATATCCGCGTGCTCGAAAACTATGTCGGCACCGGCTTTGAAGCCTTCAACGATCCTGCCAAGGCGACCGAAGCCGCCAAGACTCAGATAGACCAGGGCGCAGACGTGGTGTTCGCGGTGGCGGGCGGGGCCGGCAACGGTGTGCTTCAGGCGGCGGCCGATGCGGGCAAGCTCGGCATCGGCGTCGACCAGAACCAGAACTACATGCATCCCGGCAAGGTGCTCACCTCGATGCAGAAACGCGTCGACGTCGCGACTTACCAGGCGTTCACGGATGCGACCAAGGGCGTGTTCAAGGCTGATCATACCGTCCTGGGTGTGGCCGAGAATGGCGTGGGTCCGGCCTTTGACGACTTCAACAAGTCACTGGTTACCCCAGAAATGAAGGCCGCCGTCGATAAGGCGACCGCCGACATCATCTCGGGCGCCGTCAAGGTGCACGATTTCCGCTCTGACAAGGCATGCAACGTCTGATTGCAGCTCAAAGGTTTGGACTAACATGACCGGTCTGAACCCCGACATCGAACAGCGGCCCCCCGGGGCCGCTGTTTCTGCTTTGGCTATCGAGTTGGTCGGCATCAACAAGCATTTCGGTCCCGTGCACGCCAACCGGGACATAAATTTGCAGATCAAGCGCGGCACCGTGCACGGCATCGTCGGTGAAAACGGCGCCGGCAAATCGACGCTGATGTCGATCCTCTATGGCTTCTATCACGCCGATAGCGGCGAAATCCGCGTCAATGGCACGCCACACAAAATCACCGATTCCCGCCATGCGCTCGCGCTCGGGATTGGCATGGTGCATCAGCATTTCATGCTGGTCGACAATTTTACCGTACTCGAGAACGTCGTTCTGGGGGCCGAAGACTCGGTGCGACTGGGTCCCACGTTCGATCGCGCGCGCGCGCAGCTGAAGCGGCTTGCCGCCGACTATGGCCTCGAAGTCGACCCGGACGGCGTCGTCGAAAATCTGTCGGTCGGCCAGCAGCAGCGCGTCGAAATTCTCAAGGCCCTCTATCGCGGCGCGGAGGTGCTGATCCTCGACGAGCCGACTGGCGTTTTGACCCCGGCCGAGGCCGACCATTTGTTCCGTATCCTCCGCACGCTGCGCGAGGAAGGCAAAACCATCATTCTCATTACCCACAAGCTGCGCGAGATCATGGCCATTACCGATGAGGTGTCGGTGATGCGGCAGGGCGCCATGGTCAAGACGCTTCAGACCAAAGATACGTCGCCCGCCGAACTGGCCGAACTGATGGTGGGCCGTCGCGTGCTGCTGCGTGTCGAAAAGGGCGCAGCCCATCCCGGCAAGGTGCTCCTCGAAGTCGAGAATCTGGTGGTCAGCGACGATTTCAAGGTGCCGCGCGTGAAGGGCGTGAGCTTTTCGGTGCGAGCCGGTGAGATCGTCGGCATTGCTGGCGTCGCGGGCAACGGCCAGTCCGAACTGCTGGAATCGATCTCGGGCATGCGCGACCAGGAATCGGGGACGATCCGCCTCAACGGCACGGTGCTGTCACTAGAAGGCGACGACGGCGCGGCGCGGGCGCGCGAGGCGGGCCTGGCGCATGTGCCCGAGGACCGACTGCGCGAAGGCCTGGTGACCGCCTTCGCCGAATGGGAAAACTCCATCCTCGGCTACCAGGATAAATACGGCAAAGGCATCGCGCTCGATATCACTGGAGCCCGCAAGTCGGCCGCCGAAGCCATCAAGAAATACGACATCCGTCCACCCAATCTCGATCTGAAGACGGCCAACTTCTCCGGCGGCAACCAGCAAAAGATCGTGCTTGCCCGTGAGATGGAGCGGGATCCCGAGGTGCTGATCGTCGGCCAGCCGACGCGCGGCGTCGATATCGGCGCCATCGAGTTCATCCATAACCAGATCATCAAGATGCGCGATGGGGGCAAGGCGATCCTGCTGGTTTCGGTGGAGCTCGATGAGATCCGCTCGCTATCCGATCGCATCCTGGTCCTGTTTGACGGTCAGATCGTCGGCGAAGCAAATCCGGCGACGGCCAACGAGCAGGAACTGGGTCTGCTGATGACCGGCGCACACCCCGGCGGAAAGGACGTCAACCCATGAATGCGCCGCTTCCGCGCTGGGTCGAAATCGGGCTGTTGCCGGCGCTCAATGTGATCCTTGCCTTTGTCATCGGCGGGGTGATCGTCGCACTGGTCGGCCAGAACCCGCTGCAGGCCGTGGGCATCATGATCTACGGCGCCTTCGGCTATGGCACCGGATTCGGCTACACGCTCTATTATGCCACCGATTTCGTCTTCGCCGGACTAGCGGTGTCGCTGGCGATGCATGCAGGGTTGTTCAATATCGGCGCTGAGGGGCAGGCCTATATCGCCGGCCTCGGGGTGATTCTTGTCGCACTGGCGCTGAACGGCATGCACTGGGCGCTGGTCATGCCATTGATGATCGTCGGCGCGGCGATCTTCGGGGCCGCCTGGGCCTTCATCCCAGGCTATCTCCAGGCCAAGCGCGGCAGCCACATAGTGATCACCACGATCCTGTTCAACTTTATCGCCGTCTCGGTGATGAGCTATCTGATCTCGCGCATCCTCAAGCCCGCCAATGTGAACTCAGACGAAAGCGCGCCGATCGACACGGTCAGCCGCGTGCCGCAACTGCGCACTTTCCTCGGTGCCTTCGGAACGTCGCCGGTCAATGTAACGGTCTTGCTCGCGATCGCGGCGCTGTTCGCCTTTTACTGGCTGATCTGGCGCACCAAATTCGGTTTTGCGGTGCGTGCTCTCGGTCACAACCCGACGGCCGCGAACTACGCCGGCATTTCCAATGAGAAGATGATCATGATCGTCATGGCGCTTTCGGGCGCGCTGGTGGCAATGGTCGCCGTCAATAATGTCGGCGGCGTCCAGGGCCGGTTGATCCTGAATTTCGTCGGTGGTGCCGGTTTTGTCGGTATCGCGGTGGCCTTCATGGGCAAGGGACATCCTGTGGGTGTCGCGCTCGCCGCCCTGCTGTTCGGCATGCTTTATCAGGGCGGCAGCGAACTCGCCTTTTCGATGCCCGGCATCACCCGCGAGATGATCGTCACCATCCAGGCGCTGGTGATTCTGTTCACCGGGGCGATGGGCGATATGCTGCGCAACCCGGTGGCACGGCTGTTCGCCCCCGAAGCGCCTAGGGGCAAGGCCTGATGGACCTCTCAGCCGACATCATCAATATCCTGGCTCAGACCGTGCGGCTTTCAGTGCCGCTGATCCTTGCCTGTCTGGCGGGCCTCTATTCCGAGCGCGCAGGGATCGTCGACATCGGACTCGAAGGCAAGCTGCTGGCCGCGGCGTTCTGCGCTGCGACAGTCGCGGCGGTGACCGGTTCGCCCTGGCTCGGTCTGATAGCCGGCATTGCGGGCGCCCTGCTGTTTTCGGGTGTCCACGGCCTGGCCTCGATCAACTTCAAGGGCAACCAGACGATCTCGGGCGTGGCGCTGAATTTTCTCGCCGCCGGTCTCACCCAATACCTTGGCCAAAGCTGGTTCAAGCGGGGCGGGTTTACTCCCCAACTGAACCCGGACCAAAGGTTCAACCCCATCACGCTGCCCTTCGCGGCGGAACTGCGCAATGTTCCGGTGATCGGGCCGATCTACTCGGGACTGATCTCGGGCCACAGCCTCATTACCTATTTCGCCTTTCTGATTGTACCGGTGACCGCCTGGGTGCTGTTCCGCACCCGCTTCGGGCTGCGTCTGCGCGCCGTGGGCGAGAACCCTAAGGCTATCGATACCGCGGGAATTTCGGTCACCCGCTTGCGCTACCAGGCGCTGATCATTACCGCGGTGCTGGTCGGTATTGGCGGCGCCTATCTGTCGATCTCGGCGGCGGCGGGCTTCAACCCCAACATGTCGGCGGGCCGCGGCTTTATCGCGCTGGCGGCGGTGATCTTTGCCAAATGGCGGCCATGGCCGGCGCTGTTCATCTGCCTGATGTTCGGTTTCCTCGACGCGATGCAATTGCGGCTGCAGGGCATCAAATTCGCGGTGATCGGCGAGATTCCGGTGCAGGCGATCCAGGCGCTGCCCTATATCCTCACCATCATCCTGCTCGCCGGCTTCATCGGCCGCGCCATCCCGCCCAGGGCGTCCGGCCAGCCCTACACCAAGGAGCGGTAACCGATGGCCCCGAAAAGTGGATGCCGGTTTTCGGATAAGGCCATCGGCAGATGATGGCGGTTAGCGACGCGCAATTGTTCGCCGCGGCCAGCGCGGTTCGGTCACGGGCTTATGCGCCGTACTCGAAGTTTCAGGTGGGTGTGGCCATCCTCGCCGATGATGGCAAGATCTATGCGGGCTGCAATGTCGAGAATGCGGCCTATCCGATCGGCAACTGCGCCGAAGCTTCCGCCATCGCCGCCATGATCGCGGGCGGCGGCAAACGCGTCCAGCGCGTCTATGTGACCGGGCCGGGAACGGTGCCTGTGACGCCATGCGGCGCCTGTCGCCAGCGCATCCGCGAATTCGCCGATGCCGATGTCGAGGTGATCTGCCATGGCGTCGAGGGCAAGCCCATGACGATGAGCGTGGCAGAGATGCTGCCCCATTCTTTTGGGCCGGAATTTTTGACAGAGATTTAGCCGGAACCATCGCGGCACTGTCCCGTTAGGTGCGGCAACGCCTCCGGCCATGCCCTCGGCCTCAGGCACCTGCGATGGACGCCCGCCTCGACATCACGTTGAAGGGGGGCGTCTGTCTTTGCTAGGCTGGTTGAATGAAGCGCCCCTTGAGGTGCTGCGGAGGGAGTCATGAGTTTAAGGGTCGTCGAGCCGAACGCTCCGATACCGATAAAGCCCAAGAAGCACGATGCCAGCGAACGCAATCCTGGCTTTCCGCTCGATCTCGACTGGGTTGGGCAGGTGCGGATGAATCGGTCGGCGCTGGAACGCCGGGCCTCTACGATCGGCACCAGGCGGACGGTGAAGAAGGAGTGGCAAGCCGCCTGGCTGCTCCGCGCCATCACCTTGATGGATCTGACCACGCTCAATTCCGACGACACTCCTGGCCGCGTCGAGCGGCTCTGCGCCAAGGCGCGCCATCCTGTGCGGCACGAGGTTCTCGACGGGCTGGGGGTGAGCGAGCTGCGCATCGTGCCGGCGGCGGTTTGCGTCTACCACAGCTTCGTTGCGACGGCGGTGAAGGCGCTGGAGGGGACAAAGATTCCGGTAGCGGCGGTAAGCACCGCCTTCCCGCATGGGCTCGCCCCGATCGACACCAAACTTCGCGAGATCGAGGAGTCGGTCGCGGCCGGCGCCAGGGAAATCGACATCGTCATCGAGCGCCAGATGGTGCTGACGGGCGACTGGCAAGGCCTCTACGATCAGATCCGCGCCTTCCGCAAAGCCTGCGGCGACGCGCACATCAAAACCATCCTCGGCACCGGCGAGTTGGCGACGCTCAACAATGTCGGCAAGGCCTCGTTGGTCTGCATGCTGGCGGGTGCCGATTTCATCAAGACGTCGACCGGCAAGGAGAAGATCAACGCCGACCTCAAAACCTCGCTGGCCATGATCCGCATGATCCGCTGGTTCAATGAGGAGACCGGCATCGAGATCGGCTACAAGCCGGCGGGCGGCATCTCATCGGCCAAAACGGCGCTCGACTACATGGCGCTGATGAAAGAGGAATTGGGCGGCCACTGGCTGCAGCCGCATCTGTTCCGCTTCGGCGCGAGCACGCTGCTGACCGATATCGAGCGGCAGCTGGAGCATGCGCTGACTGGACACTACGCGGCAGACTATCGGATGCCGATGGTTTGACATTGCCCCGTGCGGCAAAGGGGACGCTATGAACAAGATCGCTGAAGTCTTCGCCTCGCTCGACTACGGCCCCGCGCCCGAATCGCCCGAACCCGCGCTCGCTTGGCTCTCCGCGCACGGCAACAAATTCGGCCAGTTCATCAACGGCAAATGGACCAAGCCCGGCAAAACCTTTGCCTCCGACAATCCCGCGACCAACAAGAAGCTCGCCGACATTACCGATGGTAGCGCCGCCGATGTGGACAAGGCGGTTAAGGCGGCACGGGCGGCGTTCCCGGCGTGGTCGGCGCTCGGCGGCTATGAGCGCGGCAAATATCTCTATGCCATCGCGCGGCTTGTGCAGAAGCACGCACGCCTATTCTCGGTGCTTGAGAGCATGGACAATGGCAAGCCCATACGCGAAAGCCGCGATATCGATATTCCGCTGGTCGCGCGGCATTTCTACCACCATGCCGGCTGGGCACAGCACCTTGAGCGCGAGTTCCCCGGCATGGCGCCGTACGGCGTCTGCGGACAGATCATTCCGTGGAATTTCCCGCTGCTGATGCTGGCTTGGAAGATCGCGCCGGCGATCGCCGCGGGCAACACCGTGGTCCTGAAGCCGGCCGAGTTCACCTCGCTCACCGCGATGCTCTTCGCCGAGATCGTCGAGAAGGCCAAGCTGCCGCCCGGCGTGGTCAACATCATCACTGGGGAAGGCGGCACGGGCGCGGCGCTGGTCAACCATCCCGATGTCGACAAGATCGCCTTCACGGGCTCGACCGAAGTGGGGAAGATCATTCGCGCGGCGACGGCGGGGACCGGCAAGGGCCTTAGCCTCGAGCTCGGAGGCAAATCGCCCTACATCGTCTTCGACGATGCCGACATCGACAGCGCGATTGAAGGGTTGGTCGATGCCATCTGGTTCAACCAGGGGCAGGTGTGCTGCGCTGGCTCGCGCCTGCTTGTGCAGGAGTCGATCGAGGAGCGCTTCCTCGTCAAACTCAAAAAGCGCATGGATACCCTCCGTATCGGCGACCCCCTCGACAAGGCGGTCGATATCGGCGCGCTGATCGCCCCGGTGCAGGTCGCGCGGGTGCGCGATCTCGTAAAGAAAGGCGTCGCCGAGGGCGGGCAGCTCTACGAGCCCGATGTCGATCTGCCCAAGGGCGGCTGCTTCCTCCGTCCAGCGCTGATCACCCACGTGTCACCATCGAACATCGTGGTTAGCGAAGAGATTTTCGGGCCCGTGCTGGTCGAAATGAGCTTTCGCACGCCCGAAGAGGCTGTGGCGCTCGCCAACAATACCAAATACGGGCTCGCCGCGACCATCTGGAGCGAGAACATCAACCTCGCGCTCGATATCGCCCCCAAGCTCAAGGCCGGCGTAATGTGGATCAACGGCACCAACAATTTCGACGCAGCTGTCGGGTTCGGCGGCTACAAGGAATCGGGCTTCGGCCGCGAGGGTGGCAAGGAAGGTATGGCCGCCTATCTGAAGCCGAAATGGGAGAAGGAGCTGAAACTCTTTGCCCAACCGAAACCGGCCAAGGTCACGGGCCCGATCGACGACCATGACGGTATCGACCAGACGGCCAAGATGTATATCGGCGGCAAGCAGGCGCGGCCCGATAGCGGCTACTCTCGCCCTGTCTATGGCAACGGCGGTGCGCTGGTCGGCGAAGTCGGCGACGGCAACCGCAAGGACATTCGCAATGCCGTCGAAGCCGCGCGCGCCGCGCTCGACTGGAACACTACAGCCGCGCATTCACGGGCGCAGATCCTGTATTTTCTCGGCGAAAATCTGGAATACCGTTCTGACGAATTCGCCAAACGCATCCGCGAGCAGACCGGCGAATCGCTATCGAGCGCGCAAAAGGAAGTCGCAGCCTCGGTTGAGCGCCTCTTCGCTTTCGCCGGCTGGGCCGACAAATATGATGGTGCCGTGCACAATCCGCCCAGCCGCACCATCGCCATCGCCATGGTCGAGCCGATCGGCGTGATGGGGATTGTAGCGCCGCCGAACCGGCCATTGCTCGGCGCAATCGCGCTGCTTGCGCCGGCGGTGGCGATGGGCAATCCAGTGGTTCTTGTGCCTTCCGAGAACGCCCCGCTCTCGGTGACCGACCTCTATCAGGTGATCGAAACCTCGGACGTGCCGGCCGGCGTCATCAACATTGTCACCGGCGGCACGGCGACGCTCGCCAAGACCCTGGCTGAGCATGACGGGGTGGACGCGCTGTGGTTCGCCGGCGACGTCGAGACCTCCGCGATGGTCGAAAAGGCCAGCATTGGCAACCTCAAGCAAACCTGGACCAGCCGTGGCCTCGCCTACGATCTGCGCGACAAGGCCAAGTTTGAGGGCGACTATTTCCTCCGCCGTGCCACGCAGATCAAGAACGTTTGGGTGCCATACGGCGCTTAAGCCGGTTAGTCCTGCCGTAGCGTCTTGCTCATGATGACACTGCGGTAGTTCGTCGTTCCCCACTGCGCGTACTCGATGAAGCGATAGCCGAGCTTTGCATAGAGCGCGATGAGATGTGTCGCGGGCTCTGCAGTATCGAGTGCGATCTCGTGCGCTCCGGTCTCGAGCGCCCGGTGTTCGGCAAGCGCGATCAGCGTTCGGCCAAGGCCTTTCCGCTGTAACCCCGGATCCACCGCGAATTGCCCGAAGCTCGCCACATCGCCCTTGTCGTACCATGGGTTGCCGCTCGTCTGCGATGCGCTCTTGAAGATGATCGTGCCGCAGAGCGTGCCGCCTAGCCTCGCCAGATAGCATTCGCCCCGAGCGATCCGCGTGCGGGTAACATCGTCGGTTTGCCAGGTCGCCGTATAGAGAAGTCCTTGCGCTGCGAGCTGAGCGTAGGCTCGGTGCAGGAACTCTGTGAGGTCAGCAATTGAGTCGTCCGGGCCGATCAGGCGGATGGTTGCATCCGCGGGCGAGAAGCTCATGGATCGATTAGAGGACCTTCTGAAACTTGAGCCAGTTTTCGAGCAGCGTTGGCCAGATGTGGGACAGATAATCCGGACCATCCATGCCCCAACCGTGGCCGCCATTGCCAAAGACATGCAATTCGGCCGAGGCACCCGATCTATGCCAGGCCTCGTAAAGGCGGGTCGAGGATATGGGTGGGATCGTTAGATCGTCATCCGAGATCGCGAGAAACAGCGGCGGCGCCTTTGCCGGCACCTGTAGGTCGCCGCGCCACGCGGGATAAATCGCGACGGCATAGTCGGGGCGTGACGCGGCGTCGTGCTGCATTGCCGCACCCATCGCGACGCCGCCGCCGGCCGAAAACCCGGCAATGCCGATCTTGCCGGGTGAGATGCCAAAATCCCCCGCATGTGTACGCGCAAAGCGGATCGCCTGTCGCCCGTCCTCTTCGCCCAGCAGACGGACATCGCGCATGAAGGCCCGCTCGGGCGGGGTGGTGTCGAACGGGTCGAACGGGGTCTGCTGGCCGAGCCGCTTTTGCAATTCGGCCCTGAAAGCGATCATCTCCTCGTCGGCGTCAGGCGTGCGCATCAACCGATATTTGAGCACCAGGACGGTCACCCCAAGAGCCGTGAGCCAACTGGCCATCTGGTGTCCCTCATGCTCCATCATGAGGAAATGGAATCCGCCGCCGGGGGCCACGATGAGTGCCGTGCCATTGCTCGTGCCACGAGCCGGACGATGTACCGTGACGGTCGGTATGACGACGTTTCGGGTGTAGATGCGCGGTGTCGCGGACTCTGGTACTTGTGCCGTTCGCTCGGTCCAGTCCCAGCTCTCCGAGCCCGGCGGCACGCCATCACCTGGCCAGATTCGCCAGATTTCCGTTCCGCCGGGCGCTCCCTGCAGAATCTCTCCCTCGGCTACACGCTGGCCCGCATCGATCATCAATTCCTCCCAATCGCAATTCACGAGCCATCCGCCGGGCGCGGCGCGGTATCGCGCGCCGCTTGCCTTCCCGAGTGCCGGATGCATGATGAACCATGACTTTCCTGCCGCAAGAAGTGATCATCCGCAAGCGCGATGGCGAGGTGCTCACCAAGGGCGAGATCGGCAAGTTCATTGCCGGCTTCGCTGATGGCTCGGTGAGTGAGGCTCAGGCGGCGGCCTTTGCCATGGCGGTGTTCTTTCGCAATATGACGCTCGACGAGCGCGTAGCGCTTACCGAGGCGATGCGCGATTCCGGTACCGTGCTCGACTGGTCCGAGCTCGATGGCCCTGTGGTCGACAAGCACTCGACCGGCGGTGTCGGCGACAATGTGAGCCTGATGCTGGCGCCGATCCTTGCCGCCTGTGGGGTTTATGTGCCGATGATCTCGGGGCGCGGCCTCGGACACACCGGCGGCACGCTCGATAAATTCGATTCAATCCCCGGCTACGCGACGCAGCCGGACAACGCGCTGTTTCGCCAGGTCACTAAACAAGCAGGCTGCGCCATCATTGGCCAGACCGCCGACCTCGCGCCAGCCGACAAGCTGCTCTATTCGATCCGCGACGTGACGGGGACCGTTGAGAATGTGTCGCTGATCACCGCCTCGATCCTCTCAAAGAAACTTGCCGCCGGGCTCGATGCGTTGATTCTCGACGTCAAGACCGGCTCGGGCGCCTTCATGCCGACGCTCGACCGAGCACGCGAGCTAGCGCAGAGCCTCGTCGCCGTGGCCAATGGCGCAGGAACCAGAACGGGCGCGCTCTTGACCGACATGAACGAGCCGCTGGCGAGCGCTGCCGGCAATGCACTCGAGATGCGCAATGCCGTGGAGTTCCTGACTGGCCAGCATCGCGATCCGCGACTGCTCGAGGTGACGTTGGCGCTGAGCGCCGCGGCGCTGGAACTCACCGGCTTTGAAGGTGACGCACGCAAAGCCAGCGAGGAGGCATTGTCGTCGGGCAATGCGACCGAGCATTTTTCAGAGATGGTGGCACTGCTGGGCGGGCCGAAGGACTTTGTGGTGCGCATGGACCATCATCTGGCGGCGGCGCCGATCATCCGCGATGTGTTTGCCTCGGCTGAGGGCATCGCCAGCAGTATCGATACGCGCAGCGTCGGCATGGCAGTGGTGGCGCTGGGCGGCGGGCGGCGACTGCCGACCGATACTATCGACCACTCTGTTGGGTTCGACCGGCTGCTTGCTCTGGGAGCCAGAGCTGACGGCAGCACGCCGCTGGCGCGCCTCCATGCTCGCAACGAGGCAAGTGCGGCCGATGCCGAGCGACGGCTTATAGCCGCCTATTCGCTTGACGGGGCAGCGACCGCGCACCCACTTATCGCCGAGCGGATCGAACCGCCGGAGGTGATGTGATGCCGCGCGCTATTGTCTGCATTCTCGACAGCTTTGGCATTGGCGGCGCGCCCGACGCCGGCGACTACGGCGATGGCCACGGCCATCCCGATACCGGCGCCAACACGCTGGGCCACATCGCCGCCAACTATGATTTGCATGTTCCCAATCTCGACGCGCTGGGGTTGGGCGCGGCCGGCAAGCTTTCAGCGGGCACCGTACCGCGCGGGCTCAGCGAGACGCCCAAAGGCGGACGCTGGGGCGTCGGGCGCGAGATCAGCAAGGGCAAGGACACACCATCTGGCCATTGGGAGATCGCCGGCGTGCCGGTGCCGTTCGCCTGGGGCTATTTCCCACAGACCGAACCCACCTTTCCCAAGGCGCTGACCGAGGCCTTGATCGCAAATGCCAAGCTGCCCGGCATCCTCGGCAACAAGCATGCATCGGGCGTCCCCATTATTGAGGAGTTCGGCGAGGAGCATATCCGGACCGGTAAGCCGATCTGCTACACCTCGATCGACTCAGTATTCCAGATCGCCGCGAGCGAAGAGCATTTCGGGCTGCAGCGGCTCTACGACGTCTGCGAAGAGGCTTTCAAGCTGACGGCGCCGATGATGATCGGCCGTGTCATTGCGCGGCCCTTTACCGGCGAGACGCGCGCCACCTTCAAGCGCACCGGCAATCGGCGCGACTTCGCCATTTCGCCGCCTGAGCCCACACTGCTCGACAGGGCCCAATCCGCCGGCCGACAGGTCTTCGCCATTGGCAAGATCTCAGACATCTATGCGGGTCACGGCGTCACCCACAAGATCAAGGCCACCGGCAACATGGCGCTGTTCGACCGCACCCTCGAGGCGCTCGATATGGCTGCGGACGGCGCTTACGTGATGGCCAATTTCGTAGATTTCGACCAGGAATATGGCCACCGTCGCGATGTGCCCGGCTATGCCGAAGCGCTAATGGCGTTCGACCGCCGGTTGCCCGAACTGATCGCCAAGATGAAGCATGACGATTTGCTTCTGCTCACTGCCGACCATGGCAATGATCCGACCTGGATCGGCACCGACCATACGCGCGAGCAGGTGCCGATCCTCTCCTTTTCCCCAAGCCTGTCGGCCGGCACAATTGGCATCCGCAACACCTTGGCCGATATTGGCGAGAGCGTTGCGCATTGGCTTGGCCTCGCGCCGGGCAGACACGGTCGCAGCTTCCTGTAGCGCAGAGGGTTCGCATGGCAAAGGTCACCGTCATCGATCACCCCATGATCCAGCACAAGCTGACCATCATGCGCGACAAGGAAACCTCTATCGCGAGCTTCCGCCGGCTGCTGCGCGAAATAGCGCACTTGATGTGCTACGAGGTGACGCGCGATCTCGAACTCGAAATGATCCCGATCGAAACGCCACTCGCTAAAATCGACTCACCGGCGATCAAGGGCAAAAAGCTGGTCTTTGCCTCGATCTTACGCGCCGGCAACGGCCTGCTCGATGGCATGCTGGACCTCGTCCCCGCTGCGCGCGTCGCCCATATCGGCATCTACCGCGATCACGAGACGCTACAGCCGGTAGAATACTATTTTAAGGCGCCGAGCGAGCTCGAGAACCGACTGATCATCGTTGTCGATCCAATGCTGGCGACGGCCAACTCATCGATCGCCGCCATCGGCAAATTGAAAGAGCGCGGCGCCAACAATATCCGCTTTCTCTGCCTGCTGGCCGCGCCAGAGGGGATAGCGAAGTTCACCAAGGCCCATCCGGATGTGCCGGTATTCACCGCCGCCATCGACAGCCACCTCAACGAGAAGGGCTATATCGTACCGGGCCTCGGTGACGCGGGCGATCGCATGTACGGGACGCGCTAGCTATTTGGCCGGCTTCAGCGGTAGGCCCAGTTTGATCAGTTCCAGGCGCAACGCCTTGGGCTCCGTGAAGTGGATGGCGTGCATGCCGAACTTGCGAGCTGAGGCGACGTTGACGTCGCTATCGTCGATGAACACGCACGATTCCGGCGCCAGCGCGTAGCGATCGCAGAACAGGCTAAAGATGCGTGGGTCGGGCTTCACCAGGCCCTCAAGCCCAGAGACGACGATGCCGTCGAACTGTTCCAGGAACGGCCAATCACCAAGGCAGGTCATCCACTTCTCCCAGGAGAAGTTGGTAATCGCAAAGGTCGGAAGCTCTGCTTTGATCAGCTCGTTATGGATCGCGATCGTGCCCTTGATGAAGGGGCCGAAGGTCTCGTTCCAGCGTAGGTCGTAGGCCTGGATTTCGCGCCAGTACCGGGGAAAGCGGGTGATCAGTCTGGCGACGCCCTCGGCATAGAGTACTCCAGCGTCGAATTCGAGGTTCCAGTCTCGCGTGCAGATATTGTCCTGAAACCAGCGAGCTTCCTCCTCGGTCTTGAACAGCTTGCGGAACAGGAGCATCGGATCCCATTCGACGAACACACCGCCAAGATCGAAGACGGGCACCAGCGTGTCGGGGGTCATGAGCGCAGCTCGCAAAGGGAGAGTCCGCCTATCGCATGGCGGCACTAGCCGGGCAAGCGGGCAGCCCTCAGCTGGCCGAAATCAGCGCGCCGAAGCGGGGGATGTACAGGTTCTCGTGGTAGAGATTGACCGAGGTGGTGAAAACCTGCGCTAGCATCGGCTTATAGGAATAATAGGTCTGCGCGGCGATAAGGTAGCCACCGCGTGCCACTTGGTTCATCTGCGTCGTGATCGCGTATGACGTGTTGACGACCTTGGCGACGCCGCCATTATAGCCCTTGGACCAGACCACCTTGGTGGTGCCGTCGGCAAGTACCTGCACGCAGGTGACGACGATCTTGAGCCCGGTTGTCGACATCGGATAGATCAGCGCCGTCGAGGCCGCAAAATAGTCGTTCATGGTGGCGACCGGAATCGCCCCGTCATCATCGTCCCACTGCGAGATGAGGTCGCCCATCGTCGCCGAGATCGTGTTGACCCGGCGATCCGCGGTGAACAGCGCACTAGCTTCCATCGAGCCGAAATAGAGGGTCAGTAGGAACGGCACGATGAGTGCAAATTCGACTGCCGCGACCGCCTTGTCGTCGCGGCGGAAGCTGGCGATCCTCTCGCAAAGCCTATGGACCAGCGTGCGCATCAGAAGGGCTCATTTCGGAACACGCGGGTGGCCGATAGCAGACGGAAATTGTCCGGCTGATCCTTGAGGTTGAAGTAGGGCAACACAACCAAAAGCGGCCAACGATAGTACGCCGTGACCTGCACCACGTCACGACGAATGCCCGCATTGTAGTTCTCGAAGGCTGGGTTCCATGTGCAAGTCGTAACCGTGCAATTCTGCGCCGCCGGCGTCGTCGTTGCCGCCGAGAAATTGGCGATGGTATTGACCCGGATCTGGATGCCGCTGCAATCACCGAACAGACTAAACGTGTAGCCGCACATCAGGGTGCGGAAATTGGCGAGCGTATAGCCGGCCGCCTGCGCGCGGCCGGTCCGGATCATCCGGCTCGCATCTTCGACAGCGCTGTCGAGAACCTGGCTCGCGAAGAACACCATGGCCGTTTCAAGCACGGCGAAGATCAGAGTGAAAAACGGCAGCGCCAGCAACCCGAACTCAATCGCGGTCGTGGCTTTGTCGTCGCGTGCAAAACCACGCCCCCGTGCAATGACGGGTGCGAGCAGACGCCGCAACAATAGCTGCCGTTTTGGCATGACAGGTGGCCGTTCCTTTGGATGCAAGCGATCCTAAGGGCTTTTGCCTAACTGGAGGTTAGGGCGAAGCGCAGCAATTGCGGCCCTGTCAGCGCAGTTAACGGAACCTTACTGCGGTGCTGCTGCCTGCTTGATGATGCTCGAGGACTGCAAAGCAGTACTGGAGAACTCGGTATCGTCGCCCATCATGATGGTCGGCTGGCAGACCGGCGAGCACATCAGCGTCGTCCGGGCGTCGCCCAGATAAACGGTGAGAAGGTCGGCCTGCCCCTGGATCACCGAGATCATTGTGTCGGCGACCGGATTGCCCATGCTGTCGAGCACGATGAGGTTGGTCTGGCCGTAGCTTTTGCCGGTGAGAATGAGCGTTTGCGGATCCTGGATGGTGACATCTGCCACCGCCGGGTTACCGATAATTACAGTCGCCGCGGGAGCGCTGATCCTGAGGATGCGCGCCATGTTGACCTTCACGGTGATCGGGTCGCCCGTTTCGGCTTGTGCCGTGAACGAGCCGCTGGCGAGCACGGCGGCGAGAAGGACGACTGAAAAGCAACGCAGGGTAAGCATGAAACGTGACCCGGAACTTGGTACTCGTGGAAAAGCAGTTTCGGCGCGAATGGTGAATATTTCGCAAATAGGACCACCCGGCAGGCGTTTGGTACTCGTCTCCCAGTCGGCGGGCACCATCGTTGCATTTGTTTGCACTCCGTTAACCCGCTGAAAGGCATATCGAAATCGATTTGAAGTCGCGTGCGGAACCGCTCGCCAATTAACCCAATCTCAAGAAGTCCATTCTAGCTTCATGGTCGAGTTCGATGTGTGACGCGTCGAACGATGTTGTCACTAGATGACGTGTGCAAGGAGCCTGGAAATGAACACTGTCGCTCGCT
>JBDSEK010000028.1:0-19919 GCA_039920085.1 Devosia sp.
AGGTAATTGTTATGCCCACGCTTGCTGAGATCTGGTCGCCGATTGTGTTGACGGCCAGTCTTGCGGGAGTGACGACACTGGTGCTGCTGCTGGTCGGAACGCCGATCGCCTGGTGGCTGGCGCGGACCCAAGCGGTGTGGCGGGAGCCGGTAGCGGCGCTGGTGGCTCTGCCGCTGGTGTTGCCACCGACGGTGATCGGCTTTTACCTGCTGCTTGCGTTGGGGCCGAGCGGTCCGGGCGGCGCGCTTGCGGCTCTTTGGGGCGCGAGGACGCTGGCCTTTTCGTTCGAGGGGCTGGTGATTGGCTCAGTGCTCTATTCGCTGCCGTTCATGGTGCAGCCGATTCGGGTCGCATTCGAGGGAATCGGTGAAGACCCGATCGAAGCGGCCGCCACGCTGGGCGCTGATGGGCGACAGACATTCTTTCGCGTCGCGGCGCCGTTGGCGCGTTCGGGGTTCTTCACCGGGCTGATACTGACGTTCGCCCATACGGTGGGTGAGTTCGGGGTGGTGCTGATGATCGGCGGCAACATTCCCGGCAAGACCAAAGTGCTGTCGATCGCCATCTATGATTTCGTCGAGCGCGGCGAATGGATGAAGGCGCACTGGCTGTCGCTGGGCATGGTGATCTTTGCGTTCGTCGTCGTCAGCATAACGATGCTGGCCGACCGGCGCTTTGGACGGCTGACGGGCTAGGCCAACAGAAGGCTGACGATCCGATCGAGCCGCTTACCGAAAGTTCGGCGCTGATTTGGCTTCAGCTCGCCGAGCAGCGCCGCTTCGAGTTCGTCCCAATGTTCAGCCAGCAGTGCAGCGAGCCGCGCGCCCTTGGTGGTGAGGCGGGGGCTCGGCAGCATATTGGGGCCTGAAACGCGCAATGTGACCAGGTCGCGGTCGATCAGCCGGGCGATGCGGGCTCGGAGCGGCTCGGCCGCCAAACCGGTGGCTTCGACGAGAGCGGCGGCCGTCGCGTTCCTGCTGCTCGCGAGAATATGGAGCAGGGCATCGTCACCGGGCTCGAGTCCGTGCTCACGGGACGGCGCGAGCAGCGCCTGACGCACCAGCTGACCAGCTGCGATCAGGCGGTAGAGCGGGGAGCGATCGCGTGACTTGGCGATGGGCGCCTTGGACATGGGCGGGAAAATAGAGGGAAGCGACAAGGCTGGCGAATGCCGGACCACCCTATCGTTAACCGGGGCGCTGGAGGTGACGCCCGATTGTTCAAGAATCGGCGATGGGCTAGGACAGAACTATGAGCCAGGATCTCGCCCGTATCCGGGCTTTCGTGCAGGTTTTCGACGCTGGTGGGTTTTCTTCGGCGGCGCGGCAGCATGGGCGATCGAAGGCCCTTCTCAGCAAATACGTCACCGATCTCGAGGATTATCTCGGCGTGCGGCTGATGAATCGTACGACGCGTAAGCTCAGCCTCACCGAAGCAGGCGAGGCCTACTACCGCGAAGCCAGCCAGTTGCTGCAGCAGCTCGACGATCTCGACAATTCGATCCTCGACCAGACGGTGGCGCCACGCGGGCTGTTGCGGGTTTCGGCGGCGCGCAATTTCGGCGAGATGATCCTCGCACCAGCCATCTATGAGTTCCTCGTCGCGCATCCCGAGGTGCAGCTCGATTTGAGGCTTGAGGATCGCTTCGTCGATCTGGTGGATGAGGGGATCGATGTCGCACTGAGAATTTCAGCGGCGCAGGATTCATCCCTGATCGCGCGCAAAATCTGCGACATGCAGCATTCGGTGGTGGCCTCGCCGGCGTTCCTGCTGGCGCATGCGATGCCGATGAGGCCCGAAGTACTGCGGACGCTGCCCTGCATCATCGATACCAACCTCGCTGGACAGGCCAATTGGCGCTTCGTCGACAAGGGCGAGACCCTTTCGGTGCATGTAAACGGGCCGGTGCGGGTCAACTCGCCGCTCTCGGCGCGTGATGCGGCGCTGCAGGGCCTCGGGGTGGCACTGCTGCCGGGCTATCTCGCCAACCCTGAACTAAAGGCAGGGCGGCTGGTGCGGCTGCTCGAGGACTATCTACAGACCGGCTCGACGCTGCAGGCGGTTTATCCACACCGCCGGCATCTGGCGGGCAAAGTACGGGCGCTGATCGACCATCTGGTCGGCTGGTTCGAGGCGCACCCACTCAATTAGAATATAGTTCTTTCGCACTCAGGCCGCGTCGGCTGACCGCGCATGCTCGACGGGCGGCCCGTAGGGTTCGGCGTCGGCATCGGCCTCCCAATCGGGTGCGTCCTGTTGATCACCTACCTCGAGGGCCGAGTCGTCCTCCGCTTCCTGTTGGGAGCTGTAGACCGGTTCGTCGCCTGGCGCTTCCGTTTCGGCGAGAGGCACCTCGAGCGACACCGGTTTCGCTACGGGGGCGCCCATCTCGCGGATCAGCCAAGCGGCAACGATCTTGGATTTCTCGCCCATCGTACGAAAGTCGAGGTCCGGCGCTATGGCCTTGGCGAAATCTTGGGCCTGCTTGTAGTTCTGGCGCTCCGCTTCCGGCAGCGCGCTCCAGCGGGTGATGGCTTCCCGCTCGGCCTGGTCGTTAGTCAATAGACGCAACTCCTCGATACGCCGGCGGAAATAACCGAATCGACCGGCCAGGCTTGATGGAATCACAGGCGCAGTCCGTGTGGAATCGCGAAAGTCAGATCGGTCGCCAGTGATGCCCGAGGGTGACAACTTTGCCGATCCCTCCCGGTTCCACGGCAACCGCAAATGCTTCTTGCAAATCATTCGCAATAACGCTATGTCCTGCGAATGATTTGCAGTGGCGACCCGCTCGCTTCTATGAGAGAGACCAGTCTTAATGACCACGGAAACCATGGATAGCGCTTCCGCCAAGCGGCCCGCCTGGCTGCGCGATTCAAAGACGCCGCCCATGGCTGACGCGTTCCGCTCGATCCCGGTGCGTGGGGACATCTCGGGCTGGCGGCGGTTCCTGGCTTTCGTCGGGCCCGGCTACCTCGTCGCCGTGGGCTATATGGACCCGGGCAATTGGGCGACCTCGCTCGCGGGTGGCAGCAAGTTCGGCTACACGCTGCTCGCCGTCGCGCTGATCAGCAACATCATGGCGATCATCCTGCAGTCGCTGTGCGCCCGGCTCGCGATTGCCACCGGTCGCGATCTAGCTCAAGCCTGTCGCGATGCCTTCCCGCGCTGGGTCAGTTGGCCACTATGGGCACTGGCGGAGCTCGCGATCTGTGCCACCGATCTTGCCGAGGTGATCGGCACGGCAATCGGGCTTAATCTCATCTTCGGCATTCCACTCGAGATCGGCATCTTCATCACCGCGCTCGACGTGTTCCTGATCCTCTGGCTGCAGACCAAGGGGTTCCGGTGGATCGAGGCGTTCATCATCACCATGATGGGGGTGATAGCGGTCTGCTTCGTGGTGCAGATCGCCATGGCCGATCCCGACTGGGGCCAGGTGATCCGCGGCTTTGCGCCGACCACCGATATCGTCTCCAATCCCGACATGCTGTATCTGGCGCTGGGGATCATCGGTGCGACGGTGATGCCGCACAATCTCTACCTCCACTCGGGCATCATCCAGACGCGCGCCTATGGCGGCACGATGCCTGAGAAGAAGGAGGCGCTGAAATTTGCGACCATCGATTCGACCGTGGCGCTGATGTTCGCGCTGACCATCAATGCATCGCTGCTGATCCTGGCGGCGGCGACATTCTACAAGAACGGGCAGGTGGTGGATGATCTCAATGTCGCGCACGGATTGCTGAACCCGCTGCTCGGCACAGCAGTTGCGCCAGTACTGTTCGGTGTCGCACTGCTCTGTTGCGGCCTCAACTCCACGGTGACAGCGACGATGGCTGGGCAGATCGTGATGGAGGGGTTCATCGACATTAAGCTGGCTGCCTGGGCACGGCGGCTGCTGACGCGTCTGGTGGCGATCATTCCGGCGATCGTGGTGATCCTCATTGCCGGTAAAGCGCAACTGGGCCAGTTGCTGGTGTTGAGCCAGGTGATCCTCGGGCTGCAACTGCCCTTCGCGGTGGTGCCACTGGTCTTGTTCACGGCGCAGCGGGGCAAGCTGGGCGAACTGACCGCGCCGCGCTGGCTGACCGGGATCGCCAGCGTGGTGGCGCTGGTGGTGATTGCGCTTAACGTCAAGCTAATCTACGACTTCGCGACCGGCGGGCTCGCTTAAGAGCGCCGCGACAATGGGCAGCTTGTTTGAGGCGGCACTGCGGTTATGGTGCCGCCGCTCAAGACATTTTCACCCTTAGCTCATGGCCATTCGCAAACCTGCCGATCATCCGCCGGTTGCCTCAGAGAGAATCGGGGTGCTGCTGCTCAATCTGGGTACGCCCGACGGCACGGATTACTGGAGTGTGCGCCGTTATCTCAGCGAATTCCTCTCGGACCGGCGCGTGATCGAGGCCAACCCGCTCATCTGGCAGCCGATCCTGCAGGGCGCGATCCTCAGTTTCCGGCCGCAGCGAAGCGGCGCCAATTACGCCAAGATCTGGGACCGGGCGGAGAAGGACTCACCGCTGCGCGTCATCACGCGCCGACAGGCCGTGGCGTTGCAGGCGCGGCTCGGCAATCGGGTGATCGTCGATTTCGCGATGCGCTACGGCAATCCCTCTACCGAGTCACGACTCAAGGCACTGCGCGAAGCGGGCTGCACGCGCATCCTTCTCGCGCCCCTCTATCCGCAATATTCGGCGACCACCACCGCGACGGCTAATGACAAGGCGTTCGAAGCGATGGGTCGCATGCGCTGGCAGCCGGCGGTGCGGACGCTACCGCCTTATTTCGACACGCCGGACTATGTCGCGGCGCTGGCCAAGAGCCTCAGCGACGCGTTGATGCGGCTCGATTTCACACCCGACATGGTGTTGACGTCCTATCACGGCATGCCCGTGAGCTATCTCGAACGCGGCGACCCCTATCATTGCCAGTGCCTGAAGACGACCCGGCTCTTGACCGAGCATCTTGGCTGGCCCGAGAGTAAGATCAGAGTGACGTTCCAGAGCCGCTTCGGCCGCGCCAAATGGCTGGAACCGGCGACCGACGCAACACTGCGGGCGCTGCCGGGTGAAGGCGTTACGCGCGTCGCGATCGTCGCGCCGGCGTTTTCGGTCGATTGCATCGAGACGCTGGAGGAGATCGCCATTACGGGACGTGAGATATTCGAGCACGCCGGCGGGCAGAGCTTTGCCTATCTACCGTGCCTCAATGATTCGGAGCCCGGCATGGATATGCTCGAGGCAGTGGTACGACGGGAACTGGCGGGCTGGATCTGAGTTCGGGACTCACGCTGCTCACCAATCTGCCCCGACCTCTCCCGTGAGGGCCAGTGAAAGCGCTTACAGCCTGTCACCCGCCACGGCACTCAGCATCGACTTGGTGATCGTCTGGGTGAGGGCGAAGTAATTTTTCCACGGGTCAGGCGCCTTGGCGCGGGCGGCGGCCTCCTCCAGTGAGAAACCGTTAGCGGCCTTTAGGGTCTCGAGCTCGTCCCAGCCTAGCGGCACCGCGCAAGGCGCGCCATCCTTGGCGCGGGTGGAGAATGGGGCCACGGCGGTCGAGCCGCGTTCGTTGCGAAGGTAGTCGACGAACATGCGCCCCTTGCGCGTCGCCTTGCGGATATTGGCGGTGAAGCGGTCGGGCTCGTCGCTGGCTAGCTTTTCGGCGAATGTCCGGCAAAAGAGCTTCACCTCCGGCCATTCAAGCCTCGGCTTCAGTGGCGCGATGACGTGGATGCCCTTGCCGCCCGTCACCATCGGGAAGGTATCGAGTCCCCATTTGGCGAGACGGTCGCGAATATCCATCGCCGCCTGCCGCGTTGCCTTGAAATCCAGACCCTCATCCGGGTCGATATCGAAAATGATTCGATCGGGCTTTTCGAGATTATCGATGTGGCTGCCCCAAATATGGAGTTCGAGCGCGCTCATCTGGACGCTTGCCGCCAGCCCGGCCGCATCGTCGATATAGAGGTAGATGTCGGTGGGTCCGGTGGTCTCGGTGATCTTCACCTTCTTGAATGCGGTGGGGAAGCCACCCGAATCGTGCTTCTGGAAGAACGGCTTACTGCTACCGGTGGGCCTACGCACCAGCGACAGCGGGCGTTTCACAATATGGGGCAGCATGCGGTCGGCCACTGCATCGTAATAGGCGACAAGCTTCGCCTTGGTGACCCCGGCGCTTTCATAGACCATTTTTTCCGGATGAGTCAGTTTGATGCCGAGCCGCTCGGCGGCCGCGATCCCCATCTCATCGGTCAGCGCCACACTTTTTTCCCTTCGCGAACGTGAAGCCTTCGGCGCCGCGGCGGCCTTGACCGCGGTCTTAACCGTTGCCTTGGCCCGAGGCGCCGGCGCGGGGCGTTCGAGCTTGATTTCCCGCGCGCTCTTATCCTCGCGCAAACCCATGAACGAAGGGTGGCGCAGCACGCCATCGGGGGTAAACTCGGTGAAGGCGACCTCGCCGACCAGCTGCGGCTCCACCCATTTGGCGCGTCGGGCGATGTCGCGCGGGGCGTTGGCGAATGGATTAGTGGCGCGCGCCCGCTTGTCGAGCGCCTTCTGGATCGCCGTGTGGGTCGCATCGTTCCAGCCGGTGCCGACCCGACCGCGATAAGTCAGCTTGCCATGGTCCCAGGTGCCGAGCAGCAGCGACGCGAAGCCCCTCTTTTTGTCCGACGGACGCCAGCCGCCGATGACGAACTCCTGATGGCCGGTGCATTTAATCTTGAGCCAGGTCTTGGTCCGCTCGTTGCGATAGGGCGCATCGGCGAGCTTGGCGACGACACCCTCGTTGCCCGCCTCGCACATGGCGTCGAACACCTTCTGGCCTTCGCCAATCACGTGCGGCGAAAACTGGATCGGATCGTTTGTCCGGCGCTTCCCGATCAGCTTTTCGAGTCGCGCCTTGCGCTCGACCAGCGGTAGGCGCGAGAGATCCTCGCCATCCTGTTCCAACAGGTCGAAGACGAAATAGGTGAGCGGCGCGCCGCTCGACAGCGCGTCCTGGAGAGTCGAGAAATCCGTGCGACCTTCCTTGAACGCAACGATTTCGCCGTCGATCAGGGCCGCGCCCTTAGTGAGCTTGCTCAGCGGCTTCACCAGCGGCGCGAACTGCACGGTCCAATCATTGCCGTTGCGGGTATAGAGCCGGACTTGATCGGCGGCGATGGCTGCAATGCAGCGATAGCCGTCATACTTCATCTCGAACAGCCAGTCGTCGCCCTCAGGGACGGTATCGACGAGGGTTGCCAGTTGCGGCTCGCGGAAATCGGGCAGGCCCTGCGCCTTGCCGGCGGACCAGACCTTGGTCGCCGGTTCCGATTTCAGCGCCTTAAGACGAGGCTTCAGGCCCTTGGCGATGCCTTCAAGGTTGCGCCCGCTCTCGACGCTGGTGGTGAATTTTTCCGTGAGCCCATCGGTCTCGGTCGCATACTCGTCACGGTGCTTGATCAAGAGCCAGTTCTCGCGCGAGCCAGACCTGGTCTTGCTGTCTCGCCCCTTCATATGGACGAGCACCCACTCGCCCTTCAGGCGCTTGCCGTGAAGGCGGAATTTCAGATCACCCTTTTCGAGTCCGGCCTGCGGGTCGCCGATCGGCTCCCAGGTGCCTTGGTCCCAGAGCATCACCGTGCCGCCGCCATACTGGCCTTCGGGAATGGTGCCTTCGAAGCTGCCGTAGTCGAGGGGGTGATCCTCAACATGTACGGCCAAGCGCTTGTCAGCGGGATTGGTCGAAGGGCCTTTGGTCACGGCCCAGCTTTTCAACACGCCGTCGAGCTCGAGCCGGAAGTCGTAGTGGAGGCGCGTGGCGTCGTGCTTTTGGACGACAAAGCTCAGAGCTTTGGCCTTCTTCCGCCCGGTACGCCCCGAGGGCTCGGCCGTCTTGGTGAAGTCGCGCTTCTGCCGATAGGTTTTGAGCAGCTCCTGAGCGCGGACCATCTAGCTCGCCTTTTTGCGAGCCGGGGCCTTTTTTGCCGCGGCTTTCTTCGCCGGCGCCTTTTTTGCTGCTGCTTTCTTGGCGGGCGTGCGCTCCCCGCTTTCGAGGCTCTTTTTCAGGGCCGCCATCAGGTCAATGACATTGCCGGTCTGCTTGGGCTTGGGTTCGTCCTCGACTTCGATCTTGCGGCCCTTGGATTTGAGCTTGCGCTGGATCAGTTCCCGCAACGCCGCATGATAGTGGTCCTTGAAGATTTTGGGATCAAATTTGTCCGTCTTCTTGTCGATCAAGGCGGTCGCCACTTCGAGGAGATCGGGGTCGGCGGATTTGGCCGGGATCTCTGAGAAGAAGGAGTCCGACTTCTTGATCTCTTCTTCATAGTGCAAGGTCTCGAGCAGCATGCCCTTGCCGCATGGTTTGATGGCGACGAGGTATTCCTTGCCGCGCAGTGCCAGCTGTCCCAGCCCCACTTTTTTGGATTTGCGAAGCGCGTCGCGCACGACGCGGAACGCGTCTTCCGCCAGCTCATCGGCGGGGGCGATGAAGTAGGGGCTGTCATAGTAGAGCGGCGGGATCTCCGCTTCATCGACGAACTGCACGAGGTCGAGGGTCTTTTTAGTCTCAAGCTTCACCGCATCGAGTTCGTCATCCTCAAGCAGGACGTACTCGCCTTTCTCGTATTCATAGCCCTTGCGGATATCCTCGACGTCGACCGGTCCGATGCCGTCGACGACCTTCTGGTAGTGCACGCGCTTGCCGGAGGGCTTGTGGATCTGGTTGAACGCGGTCGTCGCGCCAGATTTGTGAGCGGGAAACATCTCGACATTGATGGAGACGAGACTGAGCCGCAGTTGGCCTTTCCAGATGGGACGGGCTGCCATGGCGAAAATCCAGGTAAATGGGGCTATCGATTGAACGCCAGTTCATGGCCGAATGTTCCAATTGCGTCGATCGCATGAAATCGGTCCGACGCGCATTGCGAATGGGCGGAACCGCACATAAATCTAGGTGTAAGCGCAGGTTTTCCGCGCCGAGGGGAGAATCGCGATGGGAATGGGCCTAGACGGACTGAGCGTCACACTGATCGTTTTCGGGGTGCTGGCCGTGCTGGTGCTGTTCGCCGCGGTCAAGACCGTGCCGCAGGGCTACAATTACACCGTCGAGCGCTTCGGCCGCTACATCGGAACGATGAAGCCCGGTCTGAACCTGATTGTGCCATTCGTCGACGGCATCGGGCGCAAGATCAACATGATGGAGCAGGTGCTCGATGTCCCCCACCAGGAGGTCATCACCCGCGACAACGCCTCGGTCACCGCCAATGGCGTGACATTCTATCAAATTCTCGATGCAGCCTCGGCCGCCTATGAGGTGACCAATCTCGAAAACGCCATCCTCAACCTCACCATGACCAATATCCGCACCGTGATGGGCTCGATGGATCTCGACGAATTGCTGAGCAACCGCGACCAGATCAACTCGCGGCTGCTGCATGTGGTTGATGCGGCGGTCAATCCCTGGGGTCTCAAGATCACCCGTATCGAGATCAAGGACATCGATCCCCCGAAGGACCTCATCGAATCGATGGGCCGGCAGATGAAAGCGGAGCGCGAGAAACGCGCGCTGGTGCTCGAGGCCGAGGGCAAGCGGCAGGCGGCAATCCTGCAAGCCGAGGGCCAGAAGCAGGCGCAGGTGCTCGAAGCCGAAGGACGGCGCGAGGCGGCGTTCCGCGATGCCGAGGCGCGCGAGCGTTCGGCCGAGGCCGAGGCCAAGGCGACCCAGGTGGTGTCGGACGCCATCGCCGCGGGTGATGTGCAGGCCATCAACTATTTCGTTGCCAACAACTACATCAAAGCGCTCGAAGCGCTGGCAAAATCGCCCAACCAAAAGGTGCTGATGCTGCCGGTCGAGGCGGCAAGCGTTATTGGAGCCCTCGGTGGCATTGCCGAAATTGCGCGCGAGACCTTCGGCGGGGATAGGCCGCAGCGGCAGCCAGCCACTTCACGGCCACCTTCGACCAACACTTGACGCAGCAATAGAGGAGCATTCCAGATGGTTCTCTTCAATCTCTTCGTACAGTACGGGCCCTGGGCCTGGTTCGTTGTCGGGCTGGTGTTGCTGGGGCTCGAACTGCTGATGCCGGGCGGATATTTCCTTTGGCTCGGCACCGCCGGTATCGTCACCGGACTCGCGTCGTTCCTGCCCGGCATGAGCTGGCCGTGGGAGATCACGATCTTCGGCATCTTGGCGCTGGCAGCGGTGATCGGCTGGTCCTGGTACTCGCGAGGACGCCTGCCGCTAACCGACCAGCCGTTCCTCAACAATCGTGCCGAGCGCTTTGTCGGCCATGAGGCGGTGATCGATACGCCCATCGTCAACGGCTTTGGCAAGATCAAGCTGGGCGATACCGACTGGCGAATCAGCGGGCCGGAACTGGCGGCCGGTGCGAAAATCCGTATCGTCGGTCACGATGTCGGGGTGCTGAAGGTAGTGCCGGTCTAGCTGGCCTGTCGGCGCTTGGGGCGGGGCGCGTCTCTTTAGGGCTCGAGGTCCACCGGTACCGGTGGCTTTTCGAACACCAAGAGGATGCTGACGCGCTGGTTGGCACTCAGATAGGGGTCGTTGGGGAAGAAGGGGTCGGCCTCGCCTCGTCCCACCACGGACTCGACGCGATCGTCGGCAAGGCCAAATTCTTCCAATATCTGCCGGGTCACGTTGGCGCGGTCGAAGCTCAATTCCCACGCGCCATAGCGTGGATTGTCGTAGGTGGTGCCGGCAGCCGTGTGACCGGAGATGCGGAGCCGGTTGGGCATTTTCTGTAGGGCCGGGGCCATGGCGGCGATGGCCTTGCGGGTCAGTTCGTAAGGGTATTTCGAGCCTTCCGGGAACATGGCGCGGCCGTCGCGATCGGCGATGACGATGTTGAGGCCTTCCTCGGTGTCTTCCATCACGATGTTGTCGGAAGCGGCGGTGATCTCGGGCAGATCCTGCCAGGCCTGCTTCAAGCTGGCGGCGGCCATGGCATATTCGGCGGCGCGCTCGATATCGGTCGGATCCTTGGACCAGGTATTGGCTTCCTGGCCCTGGTTCTCATTCTCGGCGTGATCCTTGGTGGCGAACTCAGTCGACGCCTTTATCTCTTCCGGCGTCATATTTTTGAGGAAGTCGCGCTCGGGATTGCCCTTGCGCTCAATCATGCCGGTCATGTCGGAAAAGGGCTGGATACCGAACGCGTTCTGCACCGAGCCCGCAGCCATGTTGAGCTTTTCCTGGTCCTGGACCGAAAAGCTCAGCAGCATGACGAAGAACGCCATCAGCAGGCTCATCAGATCGGCGAAGGAAATGACCCAGGCGCCACCGTGGCCGCCACCCCCGCCATGCCCCTTCTTTTTGCCGGCCATCAGGCGGCTTCCAGCAACTTGTGGCGGGTGTGGAGCGGCAAATAGCTCGCCAGTTCATCCTTGATGGTAGAGGGGTTCTTGCCCTCGCGGATCATCACCAGTGCATCGATGATGAGGCTGCGATTGGTGCCTTCCTCTTCGGCGCGGTTGGCGAGCTTGTCGGCGATGGGCAGCATGACGACGTTGGCGAGCACCGCGCCATAGAGCGTCGTAAGCAGTGCGATGGCCATGCCGGGGCCGATCTTTTTTGGGTCGTCCATGTGGCCGAACATCGAGACGAGACCGATCAGTGTGCCGACCATGCCCATACCCGGCGCAGCTTCGCCGAAGGCCTTGAAGATCACATGCGAGTGGTGGACCCGCTCATAGTCCAGATCGCGCTCGCGCTCGAGCGAGGCTCGGAGGGCCTCGGCGGAAAAGCCGTCCGCGATCATCCTGACGCCACGCTTGAAGAACGGGTCTTCGACCTCGACCTGCTCGAGCGCGATCGGGCCCTGGCGGCGCATCGTTTCGGCGATCTCGGTAATCTGGTCGATGAGCTTCACCGGCGAGACGTGCTTGTAAAACAACACCGCCCTGAAGCCGTAGCCGGCGCCATGCATGAAGCCGCTAATGGTGTAGCGCCCCATCACCGCCATGGTCCCGCCGCCGACGACCACCACGGTCGCCAGCAAATTGAGGAAGCTCATGGGGTTTGAGCCCTCGAGCAGGATGGCACCGAACAGCATGCCAATGCCGCCGACGATGCCGATGAGGGTTGCGATGTCCACGAAGCTGCCCTGACGCTCGAAAAATGACGGAAAATCCGCCCAACCATCTTCGGCTCCGAATGGATAAATCGCGTTTAAACCTCATGGTTAATCAGGCGTGAAGGACGCCCGCCCGGCTGAGCGGGCAAGGGTTCATTAACCATAAGATGCAAGGCTTTTTCCGTGTCCCGATCAGCGGGCGGAGGCCCGGTTGGTGCTGCGTAAAAAAGGGCCAAGACTGTTCGCGATTGCCGGGTTGCTCGGTCTTACCGCGCCGGTGCTGGCGGCGGGTGAAGGCTCGGGAACCAACAATCCCGATCTCCACGGGCTCGATGCGGGTCCGGTGGCAGAAGCGCCGCCGCGCGAGGGCATGACCCCGTTTTTCGATATCGACTGGAGCGTGGGGTTGCGTGGCGCCTACACCCTCGAAAGCGGCGGCGGAGAATATTCGGCGCTCGCAACTCCAGAATTGACGCTTACCCATCGGGGTCTGCGGAGCGATCTGGTGGTCACAGGCAGCAGCGAGCTGTCGATTGATGCGGCGGGTCGGGAGCGGCTGTCGTCTCTGCGCCTTGGCGCCGACGGCGCTTATGCCCTCGACGAGTGGAGCGCCCTGGCGGGCAACCTCGATCTTTCGCTCACGCAGGCCGATCCAGACGATCCCTCGTTGCCAGCGAACACCGCCATCGCGCCACTGGTGTTCGCAGGTGATGCCAGCGCCTCGGCGACGCGAAAATTTGGGCGCTTCGAGAGCAGACTGCGCGGCTCGCTCGGGCGGACAGTGAACGGCGAAACGACGCTCAATGATCTGTCGACCATCGACAATTCTGCCCAGAACAATTGGCGGGCCGGGACGGCGGCGCGACTTGGGTTCGAGGTGACGCCGCTGCTCACAGCTTTTGCCGAAGGCGGGCTCGAGTGGCAGCGCTTCGATGCGCCGGATCCGAGCCTTCTGGTCTATCTCGACGCGCGCACCGCCTCGGTCAAAACGGGCCTGGGCTACACGCTCAATTCAGCCTTCGCCGCCGAAGGCGCGGTCGGCGTGGCGTGGCGGGACTATGACGATGCGAGCCTGACCGATGCGGCATCGCTGACCACAGAGGGTAGCGTGAGCTTCAAGCCCGACGAGACGCTCAGTCTCACCGCGAGCCTCGATACTGCGCTGGCGCCATCAACCAGCGTGCCGGGCGACACGGTGGTTTCGACCGACGCGGCGGGCAACGTCACTTACACGGTCAATCCCTGGCTGGGCCTGCGTGGCAGTGTGACCCATGGCTATGATCGGATCATCGGCACGGGCGATGTGCAGCAGGATTCGACGCTGGGCGTGGGGCTTGACTACAGCGTCACCGACCATGCCGCGTTCACCGCGGATTATCTCTTCACCCGCATCGACGCGCCGCCGGCGCCGCTTTCCGACAGCCACATGGTTGCGGTGGGCGTGAAGCTCTCGCGCTAGTCAGCCGCCAATCGCCAGGTCGCGCATCTGGGCCATGAACTCGGTCGCGATGTCGGGGCGGTCGAGCGCGAAGACGACATTAGCCATCAGGAAGCCGACCTTGCCGCCGCAATCGAAGCTGCGGCCATGATATTTGACGCCGGTAAAGCTCTGCTGGCGCATGAGAGTCTGCATGGCGTCGGTGATCTGGATTTCGCCGCCGGCGCCGCGCGGCTGATCGGCGAGCAGACTGAACACTTCGGGCTGCAAAATGTAGCGGCCCGAGATGATGAGGTTGGACGGCGCATCAGCCTGCTTGGGCTTTTCGACCATGCCGGTGATGGCAAAGGCTTTGTCGGGCCCGTCGCCCCGCGCCACCACGCCATAGGACGAAACGTCGACGGGCGGAACCTCTTCGACGGCGATGATGTTACCGCCGGTCTCTTCATAGGCCTCCATCATCTGCTTCAGAACGCCGGGCGAGGCCTTGAACAGCATGTCGGGAAGCAGCAGCGCGAAGGGTTGATTGCCGACCAGTTCGCGCGCGCACCAGACGGCGTGTCCGAGTCCGAGGGGTTCCTGCTGGCGGGTGAAGCTGGTCTGGCCAGCCTGCGGCAAATCGCGCTCGAGCTCGTTGAGTGCGTCGGATTTGCCGCGCGCCTCGAGCGTGTGCTCGAGCTCGTATTGCTTGTCGAAATGGTCTTCGATGACCGATTTGTTGCGGCCGGTGACGAAGACGAAGTGCTCGATGCCGGCCTCCCGCGCCTCGTCCACGGCGTATTGGATCAGCGGCCGGTCGACGACGGTCAGCATCTCCTTGGGCATGGCCTTTGTGGCGGGCAGGAAGCGGGTGCCGAGCCCCGCAACCGGGAACACAGCTGTGCGGACGCGTTTGGACAAGGCAGGAACTCCGATGGCACCGAGTGGCCGTAATTGTATCTCAATGATCGAAAACTAGCATCGCCGGACTTAAATTCTGGTTGGAGATTGCTGAATGAGCGTCTTGGTAACGGGCGGGGCGGGCTATATCGGCAGCCATATGGCGCTGAGGCTCGGCGACGCCGGCGAAAAGGTCGTCGTGCTCGACAATCTCACGACCGGCTTCGACTGGGCGATCGACCACCGCGCCAGGTTTGTCCAGGGCAACGCCGGCGATCTCGAGTTGCTGGCCCGGCTAATCGGCGACCACCAGATCACCGATATCATCCATTTCGCGGGCTCGGCCATCGTGCCGGAATCGGTCATCGACCCGCTCAAATACTACCGCAACAACACCGCGACATCGCGCAATCTGATCGAGGCGGCCGTGGCGGGCGGGGTCAAGAACTTCATCTTTTCCTCGACCGCCGCCGTCTACGGCATGACGGGACTTGCGCCGGTTGTGGAGGAGACGCCGCTGCTGCCTATGTCGCCCTATGGCCGCAGCAAGCTGATGACCGAGTGGATGCTGCAGGATGTCGCTGCGGCGCATCCGCTCAAATACGGCGTGCTGCGCTATTTCAATGTCGCTGGAGCCGACCCGCAGAAGCGCTCCGGCCAGTCTTCGGCGACCGCCACGCATCTGATCAAGGTGGCGGCGCAGACGGCGCTCGGTCAGCGGTCCAAGATCGATATTTTCGGAACCGATTACGACACGCCCGATGGGACCTGCGTGCGCGACTACATCCATGTCACCGATCTGATCGAGGCGCATAAGCTGCTGCTCGAACATCTGCGCGGCGGCGGCGAGAGCACTACGCTCAACTGCGCTTATGGCCAGGGCTTTTCGGTGCGCGAGGTGATCGAGACGGTCAAGTCCGTCTCGGGCGTGAATTTCGAAGTCACCGAGGGACCGCGTCGCGCCGGCGATCCGGCGGCGATCACCGCGACCGGCGAGAGGGTGAGGAGCCTGTTGGGCTGGAAACCCAAGCATGACGATCTCAAACAGATCGTGACGCACGCGCTCGATTGGGAGCGCTATCTGATGACGCGGAACCGGTGAGCCGAAATAACGGCCTTGCGGCACTCATCGTCGTGCAGCTGCTGGCGTTGCTCCTGTCAGCCCCAGCTTATGCCGAAAGCTTCGCGCAGTTTCTCGATTCGTTCGAGCCAAAGGCGGTCGCCGCTGGGGTGAGCCGTCACGTCTACCGCGCGGCAACGAGCGGGCTGACGCCCGATGATTCGATCCCCGATCTGGTCGAGACGCAGCCCGAATTCACGACGCCCATGTGGGACTATCTCGACAAGCGCGTAACGTCGAGCCGCATCGAGCGCGGTCAAAAGGCAATGGCGGCCAATCGAGCATTATTCGATGCGGCAGGTAGACGCTATGGCGTCGATCCCTATGTGCTCGCCGCCATTTGGGGCATTGAGACGGACTACGGCGCGGTGCTCGCCAACAAATCGCTGATCAAGCCGATCATCCGCTCGCTCGCGACGCTAGTCTGGCACCGACGCGGCAGGCTCAAAGAAGACGAAGCCGATTTCATCGCGGCGTTGCTGTTGGTGCAGCGGGGCCCGCGCGACGCGGCGCACCTCGTCGGCTCATGGGCGGGTGCGATCGGGCATCTGCAGGTCAATCCGTCCAATGTCATCGCGCATGGACGCGATGGCGATGGCGACGGGACCGTCGATCTCCAAGGCTCGCTTGCCGACGCTCTGGCGACGAGCGCGAATTTCCTCCGCGATCTCGGCTATGCGCCGAGCACCGATTGGGGTTTCGAGGTTACCGTGCCGGAGGGGTTCGACTGGCTGCTGGCCGACCGCGAGACGCTGCGGCCGATTTCCTTCTTTGCGGAGCGCGGTATCGCCCGGGTGAAGGGGAAGGACTTCGCCGATCCAGAGCTGCCGGTTTTCCTCTACGCGCCGGCGGGCAGCAATGGGCCGAAATTCTTGATGACCAACAATTATCTGGTGCTCAAAGGCTACAATTTTTCCGACAGCTACGCGCTGGCCGTTGCTCATCTCGCCGATCGTCTCAAAGGCGGCGGCGCGTTTGTAGACGATTGGCCGCGCCGCACGACGTTCCCCAATCTGGCGCAGCGTAAGGCGATCCAGGAGGCGCTGATCCGGCTTGGGCTTTATGAGGGTGTGGTCGATGGACGTATCGGTCCGGTCAGCCAGGCGGCTTATGCGCGGTTTCAAGCCGCCAGGGGCGAAGTCGCCGACGGCTTCATCAGCTTGCGATCCTACGAAGAACTGATCGCGGCGAGCCGCTGATCGCCTTTCATTTGCCGCCAAACGCGGCCATTGTCATCCGATGATCCGCCGGCTCCTCCTCATCGTACTGCTCATGCTTTTTGCCTTGGGCGAAATCGCGCCCGCGCTGCTGGTCAGCGCCGCGCAAGCGCAGGAGGAGAAGAAGCCCAAGAAGCGGAAGACGCTGTTCGACATGATTTTTGGCGAGGAGGAGACGAAACCAGAGGTGCCGGTGGTCGATGAGCCGGTGCAGAAGCCCAAGAAGGCGGCAAGCCTGTCACCACCCAAGCCCGAAGTCGAAAAGAATACGGGCGCGACGCGGCTGGCGGTGTTCGGCGATTCGCTCGCGGTCGATCTCGCCAAGGCGCTTGACCGCTTCTATGCCGAGGACCCCAATCTGGTCGTGATCAATCAGGGCGTCGGCTCGTCGGGTTTCGTGCGGCCGGATTTCTTCGACTGGACCAGGACAGCGGCGGAGCAGGTCGCCGCCAACAGCTTCGATATCGCGGTGATGATCATCGGCATCAACGACCGACAGACCTTGAAGCTTGACGGCAAGAGT
The DNA here is from genome assembly GCA_039920085.1 of Devosia sp. GTDB lineage: Bacteria > Pseudomonadota > Alphaproteobacteria > Rhizobiales > Devosiaceae > Devosia_A. The sequence goes on from JBDSEK010000028.1 coordinate 17,263, forward strand.
CTGAAGCCGCTGACCGCTGAGTGGAGCGCCGCCTATCAGGCGCGCGCCCAGGCGTTCGTCGATGCCATTCATGGCGCCGGCAAGCCAATCATCTGGGTCGGGCTGCCGCCGATGAGCAAGAAGGACTATTCGACAGCGATGGGTCAGATCAGCGCCATCCAGCGGCTGGCGGCGTTCTCGGGCGGCGCGGAGTTCCTCGATATCTATGATCGTTTCGTCGATGAGAATGGCGAATATTCGCGCGCCGGCCCCGACCTCAACGGCAATCGCGTCAATATGCGTAAGGAAGACGGCATCCATTTCACAGCCGCCGGTGCCGACAAGCTGGCCTTTTATCTCACGCAGTCGATCAAGCTGTTCTACCGCGGCGGTGGGTCGGTCGGCATCGAGATCGCAGACGCGCTGGCGGGCACCGATGCAGGCCTGATGGTGCGGCCGCCCTATCAGGGGCTGGGGCAGATCCGGCTGCTGGAAGTCGCGGGTGCCGTGATCCCGCTATCAAGCACGCCGCGGCGGGCCAGCGATCTCGTGCTGGCAGGTGCTACCCCTGTGGCGATGGAAGCGGAGGACGGCTTCGATCTCACCCTTCTGGTCGATGCGCCGGTGGGGCGGGCCGACGATTTCGGGGTCGGCAAATTGCCCGAGGCCGCGGCGCCGGGAGATCAGGCCGCGCTGCAGCCGTGAGCGAGGCGCGGCGGCACCTGTTCGACCTCCTCGCAACTCGCATCGACGAGCTCGAGGGCGAGGCCCTCACCATGGTCGCCATCGATGGAGTGGATGGCGCCGGCAAGACCATGTTCGCCGATGCGCTGGCGGCACATCTCGAAAAGCAGGGCCAGATCGTCGTCCGCACCGGCATCGATGCGTTTCATAATCCACGCGCCATGCGCTACGCCCGTGGCAAAGACTCGTCCGAGGGGTTCTACCGCGACTCCTACGATCTCGATGCGCTCAGAACCTGGCTGCTGTTCCCGGCTCGCATTGGGATGCCGTTTCGCCCGGCCTATTTCGACCACCGCACCGACCGCAGGCTCGCCGTCAATCCGCTGACCGTACCGCTGCCGGCTGTGCTGATCTTTGATGGGCTGTTCCTCCACCGGCCCGAGCTGCGCGACGAATGGGATTTGTCGATCTTCCTCGATGTGCCGTTCGAGGTGTCGTTCGCCCGCATGGCAGTGCGGGATAGGAGTGATCCCAATCCGGAGGCTGTCGCCAACAAGCGCTATCTCGAAGGCCAGAAGCTCTATTTCAAGGAAGCCCGCCCTCAGAAGCAAGCCGACATTCTGATCGACTACAGTGATCCCGAGCTGCCGATCCTCGTCCGGGACTAACGCGGCAGCGTCGTCTCCCCCATCAGGCTCAGATCGATGGCGCGAGCGCATTGGCGACCTTCGCGGATGGCCCAGACGACCAGACTCTGGCCGCGCCGCATGTCGCCGCAGGAGAAGACTTTCTCCTTGCTGGTTTGGTACTTGAAGGTATCGGCGAAGACATTGCCACGCTTGTCGAGGTCAAGGCCGAGGTCCTTGACCATGCCGTCCTGCACCGGGCCGAGAAAGCCCATGGCGAGCAGCACCAGATCGGCTTGCAGCTCGAACTCCGTTCCAGGGATGGCCTGGAACTTCTCGTCCGCGCGCGCGCAGACTAGCTTTTTGACCAGCCCGTTCTCGCCATCGAAGCGCACGGTAGCGACGGCGAAGTCGCGCGTCACGCCTTCTTCCTGGGAGGACGAGGTGCGCATTTTCATCGGCCAGAGCGGCCAGGTCAGCGCCTTGTTTTCCTTTTCGGGCGGGGCGGGCATGATCTCGATCTGGGTGACCGAAAGCGCACCCTGGCGGTTGCTGGTTCCGATGCAGTCGGAACCAGTGTCGCCACCGCCAATCACCACCACGTGCTTGCCGCCAGCGAGGATCGGCTTGATATTGTTCAGCGGTTCATCGCTGACGCGACGGTTCTGCTGGGGCAGGAAATCCATGGCGAAATGGATACCATCGAGTTCGCGACCTGGGATCGGCAGATCGCGCGGCTTCTCGGCGCCGCCGGCCAGAGCCACGGCGTCGTACTGTGCCACAAGCTCGTCGATCTTGATGTCGTAGCCGACATGGACTCCGTAATGGAAGGTGACGCCCTCGGCTTCCATCTGGGTGACGCGCCGGTCGAGATGGCGCTTTTCCATCTTGAAGTCGGGGATGCCGTAGCGCATCAGCCCGCCGGCCTTGTTGTTCTTCTCGTAGAGATGCACGTCGTGCCCGGCACGCGCGAGCTGCTGGGCGCAGGCAAGACCCGAGGGGCCCGAGCCGATCACGGCGACTTTCTTGCCGGTCTTTTGCGGATTGATCTCCGGCCCGATCCAGCCTTGTTCCCAACCCTTGTCGACGATGGCGCATTCGATCGACTTAATGCTGACCGGTGCGTCGATGATGTTGATCGTGCAGGCCGCCTCGCAGGGCGCCGGACAGATACGGCCAGTGAATTCGGGGAAGTTGTTGGTCGAATGGAGGTTGCGCAGCGCCGTCAGCCAGTCGCCGCGGTAGACGAGGTCGTTCCAGTCGGGGATCTGGTTGTTGACCGGGCAGCCATTGTGGCAATACGGCACGCCGCAATCCATGCAGCGCGCCGCCTGCGCCTTGGTGCCCTTGTCGCCCAGCGGGATCGTG
>JBDSEK010000029.1:0-3025 GCA_039920085.1 Devosia sp.
GCCAGGCTGGGCTTGCCGGGGTTCTCGATCCCACAATTGCCGCCGCGGGGCCGGCTTTTGTGGCAATTGTCATTGGGCTGACGGTGCTGCTGTTCAGGGAAGACGGGCGGACGTGATGGTCGCTCGCTGCATCAGGGGTCGAAACGCGCACCCGGTTGCCGGTCTCCTCGGGGGATTGGCGGCGGCGGTGCTGGCATTTTGCCTGTTTGCGGCGCCCGCTTTGGCCCAGGGGCTGTTGCCCGCCCATTTCCTCGATTTCATCCCCGAACCCGGTACCGGCCCGGCGCGGGTCGAGGCCGACATGCTGTTCTACGACAGCCGGCTCGATATCATTTCGGCCCAGGGTGGCGTGGTGATGCGCTATGGCGGCTACACGATCGAGGCCGATAAGCTCAGCTACAACCAGCGCACCGGCGAATTGCACGCCATCGGCAACGTCAAAATGACCGATGCCGGCGGCAATGTGTACGATGCGCAAAACATCGAAGTCGCTGGCGGGATGAAGGAAGCCTTCCTCCAGTCGCTCGCCATCACCACTTCAGACGGGGCGCGGATCGAGGCGACCGACGTCGCCTATTCGGCGGAACTCAAAACCATCCTCACCGAGGCGAGCTATTCGCCCTGTGGCCTCTGCATCGACGAAAAGGGTCGCCGCATCGGCTGGAAGGTCAAGGCCGCCCGGATGATCTACGACCGCGAAAGTGCCTCGATCACCCTTGAGCAGCCGGCGCTCGAACTCTTGGGCATGCAAGTCGCCTGGCTGCCCTGGTTCTGGTTCCCCGACCCGACGCAGCCGCGCAAGCAAGGCGTGCGCATGCCCAGTCTCAACTACAGTGCCGAGCGCGGGGTCAGCCTCGCCGTGCCCTATTTCGTGCCGCTTGGCGAGGATACCGATCTGCTGCTGAGCCCGATGCTGATGAGCCGGCAGGGCGTGCTGCTCGCCGCCGATTTGACGCATCGCTTTCCCGGCTTCGGCGAAATCACCGTCGGCGCCTCGGGGCTCTATCAGCTCGACCCCGGCGCGTTCACCCATACCAATGTCCCGCCGACGAGTTGGCGCGGCGCCATCCAGACCTCGGGCCGCTTTACCCCGGCGCCCGACTGGGTTGCCGGCTGGTCGTTCACGGCGTTCACGGACAATGCCTATCTGCCCGATTACGGGCTCGCTGAGGGGCAGGTCACCAACGAAATCTACGCGACCTACCTGACCGCTGACATTTTCCTCGACGCGCGCATCCAGGGCTTCAGGGCGCTGGGCGACTACAATCTGACGAACGATTTGCAGCAGGGGATGACGCTGCCCTGGCTGCGCTTTTCCGACGTGCGCGACCTCGGCCCCGGCATGGGCCGAGCAAACCTCACGCTCGACATTCTGGGCGTACACCGCGGCGACGATCAGATCGGCACCTTTGGCGGGGTGCCCTATGTCTTCGGCAATGAGGGCAACAAGATCCATGTCACCGCCGAGGCGGCGTGGGAGACGCAGTGGATCCTGCCGGCCGGCGTCACCGCGACGCCCTATCTCGGCGCCCGTCTCGACGCTTCCGCCTATGACCGCACCACCGCGCCGATCGGCGGCATCTATCCGACGCAATCCGACACGAGCCTGCTCAGCCTCACGCCGATTGCCTCGATGGATTTCCGCTGGCCGCTGATGGCGCAGAATGGGCTCGACACGATCCTGTTCGAGCCGGTGGCGCAGTTCGTCTATCGCGGCTCGTCGACGACGCGCGTCGGCATTACCAATGACAATGCGCAGAGCTTTGTCTTCGACGATGCCAATCTCTTCTCGGGCAACCGCTTCACCGGCACCGACCGGCAGGAGACCGGGGTACGGGCAAATCTAGGCTTCCACAGCGCCGTCAATTTCGCCAATGGCGGCTGGCTCGATGTGACGGCCGGCCAGTCATTCCACCTCGCCGGGCTGAATGCCATGGCCGTGCCCGATGAGGTTCAGGTCGGGACCAGCACCTGCCTTGGCGGCATGGTTTCGTGCTTTGTCGCCGGCGCCCGGGGCGGCTACGGGCCGCTCGAGGCGGCGGGCAAGATCCAGCTCGGCACCAGCTTCGGGGTGCGTCGTGCGGGGCTCGGCGCCAAGTACGCAGCAGACGGCTATTCGGCCCGACTCGGCTACCAGTTCATTGCCGCCGATGCGGCGCTCGGCACAGTCGAGGAACACGAAATCGGCGGCGATGTGGGCGTGCCGATCGTCGATTATTGGACGGCCAATGGCGGGCTCGACTATGATTTGAGCGCCGGCGCCTGGACCGAGGCGCGGGCCGGCCTCACCTATAATGACGGCTTTCTCACCTTCGGCCTCAATTCGACGTTCAAGCCCGGCTCGTTCGGCGTCGGCGTGACGTTCAACCTGCTCGGACCGACCGGCGATCCGGCGCTCTGACACGATTTTGGCCGTTTTCTCAGGGACAAGGCAGCGGCCTTCCAAAGGATAAATCTCAATGACCCTGCCCCGCTTCGTAAGCGCCCTCGTCGTCTGTCTCGCTTTTCTGGTCGCCCCTGTTGTGGCCGCCACCGTCAAGGTTTCGGTCAATGGCCAGGGCATTACGGACGTGCAGATCGCGCAGCGGCTGGCGCTGTTCAAGCTTGAGGGCAAGAGTGGCTCTAAAGCCGCCCAGAACGAGCTGATCAACGAAGCGCTGATGGTGCAGGAAGCCGCCAAGATCGGCTATGTGGTGCCCGAGTCCGAAATCGATCAGGCGTTCCTGCAGGTGGCGCGCAACATCAAGGTCTCGGCCTCGAACCTTGAAAAGATCCTCGCCCAGCAGGGCGTCGGGCTCGCGACACTGCGCGATCGGCTGCGCGCCAATATCGCCTGGAACCAGGTGGTCGCAACGACGCTGTCGGGCCGGGTCACCATGTCGGATGCCGATCTCGAGAAGCAGGCGGAGGCCAAGCTCACGGCCGCCAATTCCTACGATTACATCCTCAAGGAAGTGCTGTTCATCATGCCGGGCGGCAAGGGCAATGCCAGCAAGCGCACCGCCGAAGCCGCGCAATACAAGAA
>JBDSEK010000030.1:0-3441 GCA_039920085.1 Devosia sp.
GCTTCGACCGGCCGGACCGGTTCGGCCGCATATCGCGTCAGCACCGGCAATTGCCAGGCCGCGAAGAGGATCGTCAGCGGCATCGTCGCCCAGACCTTGAACGCCACCCAGACATTATCGTCGAAATTGCGCCAGACGATCTCGTTGAGCCCGGCGAGCACGAAAAAGAAGATGCCCCAGCGCAACGTCAGGATCGCCCACCCCCTGGGCTGCAGCCGGTAGACCTCGCCGAATACATATTTGAGCAGCGACTGTCCAAACAGCATGCCGCCCAGCAGCACCGCGCCGAACAGCGAATTGACGATGGTCGGCTTCATCTTGATGAAGGTCGCATCCTGGAAATAGAGCGTCAGCCCGCCGAAGATCAGCACCACGACGCCGGTAACGAGCGGCATCACCGCGATCCGGCGCAACAGCAACCAACTCAAGGCCAGTGAGATCAGCATCGCCGCCATGAACACCGCGGTCGCAAAAATGATCGGGCTTGAGAACCATTGCTTCAACGCCGGCCAGGCGGCGAGCATGCTCTCGCCCTTGGCGTTGACGATGAAGAACACCGCCAATGGCCCGAGCTCGAGCGCCATCTTGGTGAGCTGCGGACGAAGCTCATCCCAGTTCACATCTTGAGGCTTGGTGACTTCGCTCATTGAAACTCGCCCATAATGGCCTTGGCGAAATCCGCCGCGGCAAAACTCTCAAGATTGTCGACGCCCTCGCCCACACCGATGAAATGCACCGGCAGTCCGAATTTACGCGCGATCGCTACCAGAATTCCGCCCCGCGCGGTCCCATCGAGCTTGGTCATTACCAGCCCGGTGATGCCCGCTCTCTGCCCGAAGATTTCGACCTGATTGAGGGCATTCTGTCCAGTCGTGGCATCGAGCGTGAGCAGCGTCGCGTGCGGCGCACTGGGATCGACCTTGCGAATGACGCGGATCATCTTTTCGAGCTCGCCCATCAACTCGTCACGGTTCTGCAACCGCCCGGCGGTGTCGATGATGAGAATATCGCTGCCTTCCGCTTTGGCGCGGCTGACGGCTTCGAAGGCGAGACCCGAGGCATCCGACCCGAGCGCGTTGGCGACCACCGGCGCACCCGTGCGCTGGCCCCAGACCTGCAATTGCTCGATGGCGGCGGCGCGAAAAGTATCGCCGGCCGCCAGCATCACCGACTTGCCTTGCGCGCGAAACAGCGAGCTGAGCTTGCCGATGGTCGTGGTCTTACCCGAACCATTGACGCCGACCATCAGGATCACGAAGGGCCGATGCGTCGCGTCGATGCTGAGCGGCTGGGCCACGGGAGACAGGACCTTCTCGATCTGGCCGGCGAGAATGTTGCGCACCTCACGCCCTTCGATCGCGCGGTCGAAGCGCTCGCGGCGCAGCGTCTCGGTCACTGCCGCGGCGACATCAATGCCGAAATCGGACTGGATCAAAATGTCCTCGAGCTCGTCCAGCATCGCCTGGTCGAGCTTCTTCTGGGTGAAGACCGAGGCAAGGCCGTCGCTCAGCTGGTCGGACGAGCGCTTGAGGCCCGTGGTGAGACGCTGCAGCCAGCTCTGCTCCGGCGGCTTGGCCGTGGGGGGCGCTGCCTCGGGCGGGCCAGGCGCCGGCTCGTGGGGTGGCCGCTCGTTGGGTGGCGGGTCGATCCCGAACAGTCGCGACAATAGGCCCGGTTTGGGTTCGGCCATCAGGCGGCGTCCCGCAGTGCTTCACCGACAAGGCCGTCGGCGGACAAACCGCTCACCTGCATCGCAACAAGTGCACCATGCGGGTGATCGGGCACGGCCACAGGGATGAAGTGTTCAGTACGGCCGATGCCGTTGCGTTCGACCAGCACGGTCTCGAGCTTGCCGACACGGCTCTCGCGCAATTTGCGGAATTGCGTTTCACCCAGCGCCCGCAATCGCGCCGCGCGTTCCTTGGCGGCCGAGCGCGGCACCTGCGGCATGCGAGCGGCGGGCGTACCCTCCCGCGGTGAATAGGGAAAGACATGAAGGTAGGTGAGATCGGCTGCGCTGACGATGTTGAGCGAATTTTCGAACATCGCCTCGGTCTCGGTCGGAAAGCCTGCGATGAAATCGGCGCCGAACACCACATCCGGACGCAAGGCGCGTACCCTTTCGACGAAGGCCAGCGTGTCGGCACGAAGGTGCCGCCGCTTCATCCGCCTGAGGATGAGATCGTCGCCCGATTGCAGGCTGAGATGCAGATGCGGCATCAGCCGACGGTCGGAAGCGATGACCTCGTAAAGCGCATCGTCGATCTCGATCGAGTCGATCGACGACAGGCGAAGGCGCGGCAAATCCGGAACATGGCGCAGGATGGCCTGGATGAGCTTGCCTAGGCGGGGCTGCCCCGGCAAATCGGTGCCATATGAGGTAGCATCCACTCCCGTCAGCACCAGTTCGCGATGGCCGTTACCCACGAGGCGTTTGACCTGTTCGACGACCACGCCCATCGGTACCGAGCGCGACGGGCCGCGGCCATAGGGGATGATGCAGAACGTGCAGCGATGATCGCAGCCATTCTGCACCTGGACGAAGGCCCGGGTATGGCCCTCCATCCCGGCAATCAAATGGCCCGCGGTTTCGCGCACCGACATGATGTCGTTGACCTGCACCTTGTCATTGAGCGGGGTGCCAAAGGCGAAAGCGGCGTAGCTCGCTGACTTCATCTTGTCGGCATTGCCGATGACGAGATCGACTTCGTCCATTTCGGCAAAGCTGCGCGCGTCGGTTTGGGCAGCGCAGCCGGTGACGATGATGCGGCGGCCCGGCTGCTCCCGCCGCGCCGCCCGGATGGCTTGCCGCGCCTGGCGCACCGCCTCGGCCGTGACGGCGCAACTATTGACGATCAGCGCATCTGCAAGACCGGCCCGCTCCGCTTCGGACTTGATGACCGCCGATTCATTGGCATTGAGGCGGCAGCCGAACGTCAGCGTCTCAACGCTCATCAAGCGACCTGTCTGTCGCGCGACCAGACGCCCGACTTGGGGTCGAGCGCGCCCGAGAATTCGAACTCGGCGGGTCCGGTGAGCACCACGTGATTGTCCGGCCGCCATTCGACGATGAGATCGCCGCCCGGCACGGTGAGTGTAGCCCTTCGCCCAGTGCGCTTGGTACGCGACGCATTCACCAGCGCCGCGCAAGCGGCGGTGCCGCAGGCGCGCGTCAACCCGGCGCCGCGCTCCCAGGTCCTGAGGATGATGTGATCGGGCGCCACCACCTGGGCAATCGAGATGTTGGCGCGCTCGGGGAAGATTGGATGGTTCTCGAGCAGCGGTCCGAAGCGATCGAGCGCATAGCCCCACAGATCGTCCTCGACCCAGAACGTCACATGCGGATTGCCCATCGAAACCGCGGACGGCGTATGCAGCACCGGGGCATCGATCGGCCCGATCTGTAATTCGATGCCGGTGGTGTCGTAGAACTCTTCCTTG
>JBDSEK010000031.1:0-17683 GCA_039920085.1 Devosia sp.
GCACTCTGCTGGTTTTGAACCAAACCGGAAAGATCGATCTGGTCAAAGCGGCGGAGACGCTTTCGGCCGAGGCCTTGCTGTGGCGCGGCAATCCGCTCGAAGCGGACATGCAGAAGCTGTTGGCCGAACTCTATTTCGAGCACAAGGATTACCGGCTCGGCTTCGAGACGGTGAAGAAGGCGACCGCTTTTTATCCCGAGAGCCCGCCCATCAATGCATTGCTCGACGAGACGCGGTTGGTGTTCAACGATCTGTTCCTCAATGGCGCGTCCGACCAGTTGGCGGATGTCGATGCGCTGAGCTTGTTCTACGACTTCCGACAATTGACGCCGACCGGGGCGCGCGGCGACGAGATGATCCGCAATCTGGCGCGACGGCTGGTGAAGGTCGACCTTCTGCCACAAGCGGCTGACCTGCTCGAATATCAGATCGATAGCCGGTTGCAGGGCGTGGCCCAGGCCCAAGTGGCGGCCGATTTGGCGCTGATCCGTATCGCGGACCGCAATCCGGAGGCGGCACTCAGGGTGCTCAATCGCACACGGATCGCCGATCTACCGCCCTCGCTCGAACGGCAACGACGGATCCTTGAGGCGCGGGCTCTGATCGATGCGAATCGCGAAGATTTGGCGCTCGATTTGTTGGCGCGGGTTGACGGGCGCGAGGCCGATCTGCTGCGGGTCGACGGCTATTGGAAGACCAAAGCCTATTCGCAAGCCTCCGATTTGATCGAAACGATCTATTCGGGTGACGAGGCCGTGCCGCTGAGCGAACCCGCGCGGATGAATGTGCTCAAGGCCGGGGTTGGGCTGGTGTTGGCCGACGACCAGCTTGGGCTCAGCCGCATTCGCTCGAAATTCTCCGACCGGATGGCGCAGTCGGCCGAATGGCCGATGTTCGAATTTATTACCCGTCCAGATGCGAAGCCGGCGGGCGTCGAGTTCAAGAAAGCGGCCCGGGAAGTGAGCGGGCTGGATTCGCTGAGTGCGTTCCTCAGTGCCTACAAGCAGGCTTTCGCCACCGACCCCGCTCTAACACCCACCGAGCCATCACCGCAGGGTGAAGTTTAGGCTTCGGATCCCTCAGGCGCCGGCGAAACTTCGCACCAGCGAGCCGGCGACCAGATGCCAGCCGTCGACCAAGACGAAGAAGATCAGCTTGAAGGGCAGTGAGATGACCACTGGCGGCAGCATCATCATGCCCATCGACATGAGAACCGAGGCGACCACCATGTCGATGATCACAAACGGCAGGAACAGAAGGAAGCCGATCTCGAAGGCGCGGCGGAGCTCCGAGATCATGAATGCGGGAACGAGAATCTGCAGCGGGATCGCCTCGGCGTCCGCCGGCGGGGCGGTGTTGCTCATATCAAAGAACAACTGGACATCCGCCTCGCGGACATTGGCGGCCATGAAATCGTGCAACGGCACCGAGCCGCGGTTGAACGCCTCCTGCGCCTCGATCTGGCCGGCAAGGAGTGGCGCGACACCCTGATCATAGGCTGCCTGGAGCGTCGGCTGCATGATGAAGAAGGTCAGAAACAGCGCTAGCGACATCATCACCGAATTGGGTGGCGCGGTCTGAAGGCCAATGGCGGTACGCAGCAATGACAGCACCACCACGATGCGGGTGAAACTCGTCACCATGATCAGGATGGACGGCGCGACGGCCAGAACTGTAATCAGGCCGACGAGCTGGACGGCGCGCTGAGTGAGCGTCGAATCGTCGCCGAAATCGATGGAGACGTCCTGGCCGAAGGCGAAGCGCGGCGTCAGGATCGCCGCGAGGGCGACCAGCGTCAGCAGCAGAAGGCGGGAGGGCCTATGACTGGTCGGAGCGCGCGATGCTCCGGAAGAACCTGTTTGTCGCCCCGCCAAGCCGTGTACCGCCGCCGCTGCCATTCGCCGTGCCGGTCTTAGCTGAGTCGACGGTCGGCTCGGCCGAATTATCGACGCGCAAAGCCGGGCCCATGGGGATAACTCCCGGCGGTTGAACCGAGACGGGCCGCAACAGTCCGGTGCGACGCAGCGGGGGAGCGGCGCGCAAAGGCGCAGGACGGGCGAGATCGCGCAAGCGATCGATAGCGTCGCGCGAAACCGGCAGGTCGGGATGAATTGGGGTCTCGACCTCGCTCATAGCGGCGCGGGCCGGCGCGGGACGCGGTGCCGGGCGGCGCACTGGCTGGGGCTCCGGCGCGGCGATGCCAGACTCGACGAGCAAATCCTGAGGCCCGCCGGTGAGGATCAGATGTTCGACATTGTCGCGGCGGATGATGAGCAGTTGGCGCTTCGGATCGACCTGCACCTGATCGACGATCGCGAGACGACGGTTTCGTCCGCGGGTGACAGTGGTGCCCGCACGGGTGAAGAGCTTCAGCACCCAGACGCCCAGAACGATCATCACAAGGACGATGCCTAGCGCAAAGCCGGCGTTGAGGTAGGTATTTTCGGGGCCGCCGAAGAGCGCCGCCATGAACTGCATAAGGCTCTCCATGCTTGCCGGCCCCCGCCCGGCGCAATCAGTGGAAGATTCTACCCAGTATAGACCCTTGATTGTGCTCAATGCGAGGCGCTGCGGGAGGTTCCACCGGGGCGTTAACCAGCCCTTAACCATAGGCCCGGCAAGGTTTGCCTAGTAGGAATACGGGCGAGTCTTGAGCAGATGAATATCGGAGGCATGCCGCTACTCCAGGCGCTGACGGACAAGATGCGATGGCATCAGGCGCGGCAGACCGTGCTGGCCGAGAACATCGCCAACGCGCAGACGCCCAATTACACCGCACGCGACCTAAAAGCGTTCAGCCTCGACGGGCCGGCCAAGGGCGGATTGTCGATGGCGAGCGTCAGCTTTTCAGCCAACAGTCCGAACCATATCGCAATATCGAGCCTGGGCAGGACTGACGGCTTTGCCAGGGAGGAGACGGAAGGATTTGAGATGGGGCCGGGGGGCAACAGCGTCGATCTCGAAGACGAGATGATGAAAGTGGCGGGCAATGAGCTCGATTACCAGACGGCGACCACTCTCTATACGCGCTCGTTGCGGCTGATCCGCACGGCTCTCGGTAGAACGGCGTAAGGGGTAGGGCAGATGACCGATTTTATCACTTCGCTTCGCATCGCCGCTTCCGGCCTTCACGCCCAATCGGCGCGCATGCGGATCATTGCCGAAAACCTCGCCAATGCGGATTCGGCCGGACGGACGGCCGATGCCGATCCTTATCGGCGCAGGATACCGACGTTCGAAGCGGTTATGGACGCCGATGTGGGCGGCGAGGTGGTCAAGATCGGCAAGGTGGCGCTCGACATGTCGGACTTCGAGAGCCGCTACGAACCCGGGCATCCCGCCGCTGATGCCGAGGGCTATGTGCGCTATCCTAATATCGACCCGCTGATCGAATCCATGGATATGCGCGAGGCGCAGCGCACCTACGAGGCCAATCTCAACGTCATCAGTGTCTCGCGCAATATGCTCGGACGCACCATCGACATCCTCAGAGGCTGAGAATCACTGAATGTCTACCACCCCCTTCAACGCCGTCGCCGCCGCTTACACCAACGCTTCGAAGCTGATCACTGACCGTGCCGGAACTTCAATCGGCGCATCAGGAGAAGCGGGGCAAGGGGCTGATTTCGGCAAGATACTTTCGCAAAGCTTGCAGGGGCTGATCGACACCGGCAAGGCGTCGGACCAGATGTCGCTTGATCTGGTGAACGGCAAGGCCAATGTGGTCGATGTGGTGACCGCCATCAGTCAGACCGAGATCGCCATGGAAAGCATGGTGGCAATCCGCGACAAGGTGATTTCCGCCTATGAGGAAATCATGCGGATGCCGATCTAGGAGCCGATTTTGGACGGGGGCCAGGTTCTCGATATCGCCCGCGACGGCATCTGGGTGATGATCATCGTGTCGTCGCCGATGATGCTTGTCGGCCTAGTGGTCGGCGTGGTCATCGCGCTGTTTCAGGCATTGACCCAAATCCAGGAAATGACGCTGGTCTTCGTGCCAAAGATCGTCGCCATCTTTATCACCATGATCATTGTCCTGCCGTTCATGGGAGCGACCATGGGCGCCTATATGACACGCCTGGCCGATATGATCGTGACCGGCGGATGACCGCATCGGTCAACTGGCTCCCCGAGACGGCATTTCTCTTCTTTCTGATCTTTGCCCGCGTCGGCACCATTTTGATGTTGCTGCCGGCGCTGGGCGAAATGATCATTCCAGCGCGGCTGCGGCTGAGCTTTGCCACGGTCTTCTCGCTGGTTCTCTACCCCATCATCTCGCCGGGCCTGCCGCGACTGCCTAGCGAGACGCTCGCGGTGGGCGCACTGGTTATGCATGAGCTGGCGATCGGGCTGATCCTGGGCGCAATCACGCGGCTGATCACCATGGCGGCGGCGGTAGCCGGCTCGGTGATCGCATTCCAGGCCGGGCTCTCGGTGGCACAGACGGCCGACCCAACCCAGGGCGGGGTGCAAGGCGCCATCATCGGCAATTTCATCGGCATGCTGGGCGTGACGTTGATCTTTGCGACCAACCTCCACCATGTGGCGCTTTATGCCGTCCGCGACAGCTATATGATCTTTGCGCCGACCGACCCGCTGATGTTCGGCGATGCCGCAGAAATGGCGATCCGCTCAGCGGCGTCGGCCTTCGTCATTGGGGTCCAGATGTCGGCGCCGTTCATCGTGCTGGGACTGGTGTTCTACCTGGGCATGGGCATTCTTGGCCGAATGATGCCGCAGCTGCAGGTGTTTTTCGTTGCGATGCCGGCGACGATCTGGGTGGGTCTGGCGCTACTGGCCTTGCTGCTGGCGATGATGATGGGTTGGTACCTCACCCATTTCGAAGAGCAGCTTTCGGTCTTCAGGGGATCGTAGTTGAGCGACGATGCCCCCGAACAATCCTCTAAGACCGAAGACCCCTCGCAGAAAAAACTCGAGGACGCCCACAAGAAAGGCGACGTGGTCAAGAGTCAGGAGGTCACCAACTGGTTCATGCTGGCTGGCTCCGGCCTGCTGTTTTCCCTGATGGCGGCGCCGACGGCGACGGGGCTCACACATAGTCTGCAGATGCTGCTCGCCAATGCCGAGAGCTTCGAGATCGGCGGGTCGGCGCTCAACGCCTTCTTTGCCAATCTGTCGACCACAATCCTGTTGATCGCGATGGTGCCCCTGGTGGTGCTGGCGGGGTTCGGGATAGCCGCCAATCTGGTGCAACACCGCCCGCTGCTATCGCTCGATCCGCTGTTGCCCAAGCTCAGCAAGATTTCTCCGATCTCGGGCTTCCAGCGCATGTTCTCGCGCGACGCGCTGGTCAATTTCATCAAGGGGTTGATCAAGATCGCGCTGGTGGGCGGGGTGATTGTCGCCGTGCTCTGGCCGGATATGAACCGGCTCGAAGGCATGGTGTCGGCCGACCCGGCGCTGATCCTCATCGATTTTCAGGTGCTCGGAATCAAGGTGTTCGGCGCGGTGCTGGCTGTGGTGACCATCCTCGCGATCGCCGACTATGTCTATCAGCGCAACCGCTGGTGGAACCGGCTGAAGATGACGGTTCAGGAGGTGCGGGACGAGCACAAGCAAATGGAGGGCGACCCCACCATCAAGGGTCGTATCCGGGCGATCCGCAACGAGCGGAGCCGCAAGCGCATGATGGCCAACGTGCCCAAGGCGACCGTCGTGATTACCAACCCGACCCACTATGCGGTGGCCCTCAAATATGATCGCTCGATGTCGGCGCCCCAGTGTCTTGCCAAGGGCGCCGATGCGGTGGCGCTGCGCATCCGCGAGGTCGCCAAGGATAATGGCGTGCCGATCGTCGAGAACCCGCCGCTGGCGCGGGCCCTATTCGCCTCTGTCGAGGTGGACGACACGATCCCGAGCGAGCACTTTAAGGCCGTGGCGCAGATCATCGGCTTCGTGATGCGGATGAAGGACAAGCGCGGGTGGGCCAATTGAGCGAGATAGCGGCGATCGTTGCCTGCACTATGCTGGCGGCCCTCGCGCTATTCCAGGCGGCGCTGGTTGGTGGGGCGCCCTATGGCAGGTTTGCCTGGGGCGGAAAGCACCATGTCCTGCCGCCTCTGCTGCGCGGCGGGAGTTTTCTCGCGATCGTGCTCTACGGAATCTTCGCCGCGATCATCGTGCAGCGCGCCGGGTTCGTGAGCGTGTTGCCCGCGGCGATTGTCGATACCGGCATCTGGGTTGTTGCGGGCTATCTGGCGCTCGGCGTCCCGATGAACGCTATTTCGCGCAGCCTGCCGGAGCGGCTGGTGATGACGCCGGTGGCACTCGTGCTGCTCGCGGCGGTGCTGATTGTCGCGTTCGGCCTCTAGGCGGGCGAATTGGCCTCGCGCGTGCCGCGAGGCCGCTACCCGGCCGACTCCTCATTTGGTAGTGCTTGAGGCGGCGAGTGATTCGATAGATTTTGTGGTGGCGCGTTGGAGGCGGGGGAGCGGTCCCGCTCGACCCGAACGCGCTCCCGGATTGGGGCTCAAGCGGAATGTCGAGCATGCCGGCTGACGAGGACCACTATCCGAGCCCGCTGGTTTCGCGCTCCCGCAGTGTCGGTGGGTTATGGCGCGTCGTGGCGCTGGCCGTCGCCTTCATTTTGGCTGCCATTGCGGTCGTTACATTGGGCGAGGCCATTCCGCCCGATCTGGTGCTGATCGTTGTCGGCCTTCTGGCGGTGGTGGGGGTCTTCTCATTGTTCGCGCTGGTCGCGGGACTGTTCCATTTCGCTCCGACGGAGGACGAGAGGACGGTCGCCCGCGTCATTGTCGACAGCCTGCCGTTCGGTGCGGTGGTGACCGATCGCGACGGCAAGATCAGCTATGTCAACGCGCAATATGGCGGGTTCTCGGGCGGGCTGGCGGACGGCGTGCCGGTGGGAGTGCCGCGGCTGTTCGCAGGGCAGTCGGAGGCGAGCGAGGCGGTGTACCGCCTATCGCGGGCCGCGCGCGATGGGCGGTCTGCGATGGAGGATATCCGCCTCATCGGCGGGCTGGGTGGGTCTCTCGGGGGCAGCAGCAAACCTGTTTGGTATCGGGTCGCGGTGCGCCCGCTCCCGGAAGTCGAGGGGGCCGGCAAACCCTTAGTGCTGTGGAGCGTCGAGGAAATCACGCGCGACCGCGAGCGCCAGGACAATGCCTTTCTCGAACTGCAGCGCGCGATCGACTATCTTGACCACGCGCCCGCCGGGTTCCTCTCGGCCAACCCCAATGGCAAGGTGCAATATCTGAATTCGACGCTGGCGGACTGGCTGGGCTATGACCTCGCCGAGTTCGAGGCGGGTACCGTGCCGCTGACCGAGATCGTCCGTGGCGACGGCGCAAGCCTGTTGATGCGCGGGCGCGCCGACGGCGAAATCCGTACCGAAATCATCGATATCGATCTGGTCAAGCGCAACGGGACTTCCATGCCGGTGCGTCTGCTGCACCGAGCCGCCCGACTCGCCGACGGCGAATTGGGGGAAACGCGTACGCTGGTTCTCGACCGTCGTGGCGGCGTGCAACAGGAGGAGGCCCTCCGCGCGGCGGAAGTACGGTTCTCGCGGTTCTTCAACGACACGCCGTTCGCGATTGCGACGCTCGATCGCGAAGGCCGGATTATCCGCACCAATGCGCCGTTCAGTCGGATGTTCGGTTGGGCGGGCGCTGAGCATACGATCGAAATGGCGCCCATGGCCGAGATGCTGACTGGGCCTCATCGGGCGCAGTTCGCCGAAGCGGTGGCTGCGGCGATCGCCAATCGCTCGCAGATCGAGCCGGTCGATGCGCAGTTGACGCGCGAGGGCGATCACGCGGTTCGCCTCTATCTGTCGGGGTCTGACGAAAGCGAGGACTCGCCCGAACGCGTCAATATCTATGCCCTCGACATGACCGACCAGCGCAAGCTCGAGGCGCAGTTCGCGCAAGGCCAGAAGATGCAGGCCGTGGGTCAGCTTGCGGGCGGCGTGGCGCACGACTTCAACAATGTCCTGACGGCGATCATCGGCTTTACCGATCTGCTGCTGCTCAAGCACAAGCCGGGCGATCCAAGCTTCGCGGATCTGATGTCGATCAAGCAGAGCGCCAACCGCGCCGCCGGCTTGACGCGGCAATTGCTCGCATTTTCACGGCGCCAGACGCTGCGGCCGCAAATCCTGGAAGTGCCCACGCATGTCGACGATCTGACGGTGCTGCTGAAGCGGCTGATCGGCGAGCAGATCGTGCTCAAAGTCGATCATGGGCAGGGGATCTGGCCGGTAAAGGCGGATCTCGTGCAACTCGAGCAGGTGGTGGTCAATCTCGTGGTCAACGCGCGCGATGCGATGCCCAATGGCGGCACCATTACGCTGCGGACGCGCAATGTCGGAGAACTGGAAGCCAGCCAACTAACCTATACCGGCATGCCCGCGGCGGACTATGTGCTGATCGAAGTCGAGGATACGGGCACCGGCATGCCGCCGGGGATTATGGAAAAAATCTTCGAGCCGTTCTTTTCGACGAAGGAATTGGGCAAGGGGACCGGCCTCGGTCTGTCGACCGTCTACGGCATCATCAAGCAGACGGGTGGTTTCATTTATCCGGAGTCCGAAGTCGGCAAGGGCACGGTGTTCAAGATTTACCTGCCGCGCCATTTCACGTCGGAAGGCGAGGCCGTGGCCAAGGCGCCGGTCGCCGCGGTCCGCGATCTTACCGGACATGAGCGGATCCTGCTGGTCGAAGACGAGGATTCGGTGCGGGCTTTCTCCGCCCGAGCGCTGCGCGCGACGGGCTACGAGGTGTTCGAGGCCGATAGCGGCGATGCGGCGCTGGACGTGCTCGACGAAATTGGCGGGCAGATCGATCTGATGGTGTCCGACGTCGTGATGCCCGAGATGGATGGGCCCGCGCTGCTCCTCAAGGTTCGGCAGAAGCTGCCGAACCTCAAGGTGGTCTTCGTTTCGGGTTATGCCGAGGAGAGCGTGCGGCAGGACATCGCTGACGATCAGACGGTCGAATTCCTTGCCAAGCCCTATTCGCTCGACCAGATCAACTCCAAGGTCAAGGAAGTGCTGGGCAAGGGGCGCGAAACACTTAACTGAGGCTAGGCGGTTCGACCGTTCGGCAGCGGTGTGCCCGCGGCGACGAGCTTATCGTCCGCGAGCGCATCCCAAAAACCGGACGGCACGGGCGTATTCCACCATTTGAGAATGCCATCGAGCTCATCGACCGACTTGGGGCCGGTCAGCACGGTGCAGACTGCCGGATGGGCGAGGGCGAATTGCAGGGCGGCGGCGCCGAGCGGGATGCGGTGCTGGCGCGCGAGTTCCTGAAGGCTTCGGACGCGCGCCATGACTTCGGGCGGCGTTGCTGCATAGACACCGTTCGGTGGTCCCCACACATCAGTGCCGGCAAGAATGCCCCCGGCGAACGGACCGGCGGCAATCAGCGAGGTGCCACGGCGGATGCAAGCGTCGAGCAGCGGGTGCAAGGCCTCCTGCTCAAGCAAGGTGTAGCGATTGGCGAGGAGGAAGGCGTCCCAATCGCCCAATTCCAGTGCGTCCATCAGCACTGGCCACTCATTGACGCCGAGGCCAATCGCCGAGATCAGCCCCTTGGCCTTGAGCTCAGACAAAGCGCGGTAACCGCCTTCGGCGAGCTGCGCCCAATGCGCTTTGTTGCCTTCGATGCCGTGAGTCTGCGTGCCGATATCGTGGACGAGAAGGATGTCTACCCGGCCGAGGCCAAGCCGCTGCAAGCTGTCCTCGAAGGACCGCATGATGCCGCGATAGGAATAGTCGTAGATCGGCTCGAACGGGTAGGGTTGCGTCCAGGGTTGGGGTTGCTCGCGTTCGGACTCGTGTGGAAGAGCCTGCAGCAGCCGACCGACCTTGGTGGAGATGATCTTGCCGTCCTGGCGGAAACGCAGGCTGTCACCGAGGACCCGTTCGGAACGGCCGAAGCCATACATCGGTGCGGTATCAAAATAGCCGATACCGGCAGCGATCGCTGCCCCCAGCGTGGCGCGTCCTTGATCGTCGTCGACGATCGTACCGAGTTGGCCACCAAAGGTCGCTGTGCCGAAGCCAAGCTCAGTGACTTCGAGCGCGGTGCCCCCGACGCGTCTTGTCTTCAATACCAACGACGATCCTCCTTACGAGCCTCACGCAAACACTGACATGCTGGTGGGGGTGAGGCAATTGCGGGCGCTGACCATCGCGACAAACTGAGTTGTCCACTTTGCGACAGGCGGCTGTGTGTAACTCTCAACTGGGCAAGCGAAGCAATTGGTTCAGTGCTAGCGATTCAGTGTTGGGTTCGGCGGATCTGGGCGATGGCGACGGCGCTGTACGTGGTGATATTGAGCCGCGGCAAGTGGTTTATTGATTTTGAGGGCGAGAGCCACGGCCCGTTCGAGACGCGGGCCGCGGCGGCGCTCGAGGCCAAGCTGCTGGCCGAGATCACCGTGCAGCTTAAGCGGCCGGCCGAAGTGCTGGTGCCCGATGAAGAGGGCAAATACTGGGTCGTGTGGGATAGCCGCGATGCGTCGGCCGGCAAGAAGCGGCCGGCAATGCCCCGGCGGCAGAACGCGGCGTAGCGGCTCGACTCCGGGCATGCCTTACGGGGCGCCGTTGACTTCAACGATGTTGAGTCCGGGTCGGCGGCTTAGAGTTGGGGAAGCCCGCGAAGCCTTTCGGCGGGGTGCGACCCGCCTTGCTTACTCCCCGCTGGTTTCAGTCTGGGTCCGTAAACGCTGTGCATAGACGTTGATGACGAGCGCAATCAGCAGGATCAGGCCACGGATAAGAACCTTGAGGAAGCTGTCGATCTGAATGTGGTCGAGACCGTTGTTGAGAACGCCAAGGACGAACAGGCCGACGATCGTGTTGCCGATCCCGCCGCGCCCGCCGAACAGACTGGTGCCGCCGACCACTACCGCGGCAATCGCGTCGAGCAGATAAGAGTCGAACTCGTTCTGTTGCGCGCTGCCGAAATAGGCCACGGCAAGCATCCCTGCTATGCCCGAACAGACCGCCGAAATGATCATCACCGCGGCGAGGATGAATTTGACGTTGACGCCGGAATACTCGGCTGCCTCGCGGTTGCCGCCGACCATGTAAACATAGCGGCCGAACCGCGTGTAGGTCAGCACCACATGCGCGATCAGCAGTATCGACGCGGCGACGATGACGATCCAGGGAATTCCGGCGATCGATTTCGAACCAAGCGTGGAGACGATGTCAGGCACCGTATAGGCGATCTGTCCGCGCACCAGCAGGGCGCAGATGCCGGCCGCGATCTGCATCATCGCCAGCGTCATGATGAATGACGGTATGCCCACCACGGTTACGCCAAAGGCGTTGACGGCCCCCAGGGCAAAGCAGGCACCAAGGGCGAGCAGAACCGCAAGGCCGCCCACGAGCGGGATATTGGCTATGTTCACATAGTCGGGCTGCAGCGTGAAATAGGCGACCACGATGCCCGTCACATTGGCGATTTGGGCCACCGACAAATCTATCTCGGCGCACAGGATCACGTAGGTAAGCCCCACCGCGATGATGCCGGCGACCGAAATGTTGGTCAGGATGTTGAACAGATTGTCGAAGGTCAGGAAGGACTGGCTGGCGAAGCTGAAGAAAATCACCAGCGCCGCAAGCGTCAGGAAGGGAGCGATGTTACGCAACTGGCTCTTGAACCAGTAGCCAATCCCGCGGGAGGGCGATCGTGCTTCGGCTACCGACATGTCATTGCTCCCTCAAGATTATGCGACTTCCAGCAGCCGGTCCTTGCTGACCGTTTCGCTGGCAAATTCCCGGACGATTTCGCCCTTTTTCATCACCAATATCCGATCTGCCAGGGAGAGCACCGTCTCTGGTTCCGTCGACACTACGACAATACCGATGCCCTGTTCGCGCAGCCCACGCACGATCTTCATCACATCGTCCTTGGCGCCGACATCCATCCCACGGGTGGGCTCGCTGAGAACGAGCACCTTGGGCGGGTAGGTCAGCCATTTGGCAAGCGCCACCTTCTGCTGGTTGCCTCCCGAGAGCATGCCCAGCAGGGCGTTGGCGTTTGGCGGCTTGATCCGCAAAGCCTCAATTTGAACCTGCATGATCTGTCGCTCCCTGCGCGGCTTCAGCCACAGGCGCGAGATGCGTTCGAGAATGGCGATCGAGGCGTTCTTGAACAACGGCTCGTGGTAGAACAGCATCGAGCGCCGGTTCTCGGGGACGAACGCCACGCCGGCTTTTCGCGCTGACGCCGTGCTGGCAAAGCGCACCGGCTCTCCCGCCATTGCCAGGGTGCCATGATCCGGCCGAGTTCGCCCGAACAGCGTGCGGGCGAGTTCCAGCTGCCCGCCGCCCATGAAGCCATAGACGCCCAGAACTTCTCCGGCGCGCACGACAAACGAGATATCACGAAAATCGCGGCCGCTGGAGATGCCCCGCGCTTCGAGCAGTACCGGTGCCGCCGGTCGCGAATCGAGAGCAATCTCTCCCAGATAGCTCTCCTCGAGTTCCTGGTGGCCGACGCCGATCATCCGCTCGATGACCCAGCCCTTGTCGATCCCCGCGGTGGGGTGGGTGATGATCTTTCGCCCGTTTCGGAAGATGGTGATGCTGTCCGACACTTGCAGAATGTCGTCGAGGAAATGGGAAATGAAGATGACGCTGAGCCCGCCGGCCTTCAGCCGCTTCAGAATGGCGAAGAGGTTCTCGACCTCGGGCGGCGACAGCGCCGAAGTCGGCTCGTCGAGGATCACGATGCGCGCGCCTGAAAATAGCACGCGGGCAAGCTCGATCAGCTGCTGCTGGCCGACTGGAAGGTCACCAATCCGCACTTTCGGATCGACCTTGATGCCCAGATTGGCAAGCTGTTCGCGGGCGCCGCGCACCATCGTGCGCCAGTCAACCATGCCGAAGCGGTTGAGCGGCTGCTTACCCAGATAGACGTTCTCGGCGACCGTGAGGTCGGGGACGATGCTCAATTCCTGGTGCACCATGCCGATGCCGGCATCGAGCGCATCGCGGGCCGAACGGAAACGGACCTCCTTACCCGCGAGCATCATGGTCCCGGTGTAGCCGGAATGTACCCCGGCCATGATCTTCATCATGGTCGATTTGCCGGCGCCGTTTTCGCCGACGAGTCCATGGATTTCACCCTGGGCCAGCGAAAAATCGACATCCCGAAGCGCCTGGACACCGCCAAACGACTTCGAGATGCCAACCATCGCAAGCAGAGGTGTATCGCTGCTTGTCACTATCGGACTCTAGATCAGGAAGTGATCTTCCATCCACTGCATGCCCGGAGCATTGTTCGCCGTCACCACCGGACCGTCGGTGATGATGATCTTGGGGACACCCTCGCCGCTCTTTTCTCCGGCCACTGCCGCTACGCCGGCGATAATGGCGCCGCCATGGATACGGCTCGAGGGATTGCGCACCGTCGCATACATCCGCCCGTCGGCGACCGCGGCGATCGCGGGGGGCATCGCATCGACGCCACCGATCAGGATTTCGGTGCGGCCCTTGGCCTTCATCACGTTGTAGGCGGCCAGCGCCATGTCGTCATTGTGGAAGAACGCGGCATCGATCACCGGATGCTTGGTGAGCAGCGTCTCCCAGATGCGGGCGACCTTCGACACATCCCAATCGGCGGGCTGGTCATCGAGGACTTCCATGCCGGGGTTGTTCGCGATCACGGACTGGAAGCCCTTGGCACGGCCCTGTGCGCCAGTATGCCCCAGAGCGCCCTGGGTCATGACGATCTTGCCCTTGCCGCCCAGTTTGGAAACCAGCGCGTTGGTCACGGCAGCGCCCATGAACTCGTTGTCCGGCCCGAGATAGGTATGCACGTTAATCTGGTCGAGCGGCGCGATCAGCGTGTCCATATCGATTACGGGGATGCCCGCATCGATCATCTTCTGGACAGGCGCCGTCAGCGTGCCGATGCCGAACGCCTGGATCGCGACGAAGTCCCATTTCTGGGACGCCATGTTGTCGACTGCGGCGCGCTGCTTGACCGCGTCGAGCTGGCCGTCGAACCAGGTGACCTCGACATTGAACAGCTTGCCCCAATACTCGGCGGCCTGCTTGCCCTGGGCGCACCACGTCGCCTGCAGGCCTGCGTTCGAGAACGCCGCTTTCAGCGGCTTGTCCGAGGCACCGGCCGCTACAGCCTGTGCCAGTGCGGGACTGATCCCCATGCCACCGAGCATCGCTGCTGCCGCCGCGGCAGAACCGGTGGCGAGCTTGAAGAATTCACGCCTCGACTGAAGTGTGCTTCCGATCTTGTCAGTCACGATTATTCCTCCCATTAGATGTTGATAGGCATAGCCGCTCGCCCAAGATCTTCCAGGCAACTGTGGCGGCACGGACCCTCCTCCGGCCCTGGGCGAGCTAACTAGCGGCGCGAACGCCAGTCAATTTGTTTGTTACGTTGTGTGGCGCGCCTATCACTCCTGGGTTCTTGCCATCGGCAATACGCTGTGGGCCTGATAGCAATAGGTGTCAGATACCCACGTCGATGGTGGATCGGCGCGCGCCGAAATCAGATAAGCCCCATGCCGGTCGTCATCGAGCGGAAGGGCATGTCCCGACATTCAGTTCTGATAACTTGCCGGGCTGCGGTTCCAAAGGCGCGCCCGGCGATTTGCTGTTTGCGCACCAGTCCGCTGGAGGTCATCGCGCACAAAGCGTCGGTCGGGTGGGACCAAATCGTAGCGGCGTTGCCACAGTGGGTTGGGTTCCGCGCGAAAATCGTCCTGTCGCCTTGAAATAGGGGTGAATTGGCGTCTAGGGTTGTAGGTCCTTAGCAGGTTGTAAACTTTTTCGGGGGTGCAGATGAACTTTCGACATAGCCTTTTGATGTCAACCGCGCTGTCGACGCTGTTCGTCGTGGCGGGTGTCAAGGCGGCGACTGCACAGGACTTCGTGTGGACTGGTTTCTACGCCGGCGCCGGGTTTGCCGCTGGGAGCGGCGGTGGAGGCCAGGGCGACGCGCAGTATGATCCCGGCTCCCCCGAATGGCCGTATGGCCCGGTCAATCTTCTGTTCAATACAAGCCCGGTGTCCGGCGCGGCGTTTTCAGCCGACGTCGGCTTCAATGTGGAGATGGACAACTTCCTCTACGGCATCGAGTTAGGTGTGTTGGGTGGTCACTTCGTCTCTGAAGGCTCGAACTCGGCGACTGAAGTCGTGAGTTGGGAGACGACGGCCTATGTCCCGTCGTTTGTTCCCACCGATACGCTGTCGTTTTACTCCACCTTGTATTCGACCTTCGCTCATACCATCACCGGTAACGGGACGGATACGGTCACCAATTCGACCGAGTGGAACGACACGACCTCATATTACGAGGAGACTACGGTCGGACCGGACGGCAAGACGACCTATTACGCCGCTCCCACGTCGCATTCTTCAGGCGAGTTGCTCACCAGCACCGAGGAAATCGGCGAGTACACCACCGACGCGGTGGTCGGTTCGACCACGACGGTGGCGGTGGCCACCATCAGCGGACGCACATCGGTCGACTGGCTGACCTCGATTAAGGGCCGCGCTGGTTTCACACAGGATCGCACCCTCTTCTTCGCAAGCGCGGGCGTCGCGATCGGCCAGGTGACCCAGGTCGCCAACGGCTCCTTCTATAACCCCGATCCCAATCCGGGTGGGCCCTATAGCGGCAGCACGAACAATGCGCCCGAGACCTCGCTTATGGTCGGTCCTATCATCGGCGTCGGCGTTGAGCAGGCGGTGACTGACAACATGATGTTTAGGGCAGAGATCGACTATTTCAACCTCGGGACCGCCACCTACCAGATCACCGGTCCGCCGCTGACGGTCACCTACTCCGAAATGGTCGATGGTTTCATCGGCAAAGCGGGGATAGAGTTTAAGTTCTGACGCAGCGCTGAAGCTGCATCGCAGGCGTACGCGATGGCTGATCTATCTGGGCTCCGGGGCGGCATGCTTGCCCCGGCGCTTTCTTATTTGGAGCAGGGGTCTGTAGACAGGGCTTTCCGGGCCTATCGAGCTTTGCGCAAGCACGAACCCCGCAACGCCGGAATCGCCTTCAACTTCGCCAACGCACTGGCCGCACGGGGCCTCACCAAGGAGGCCGAGCAGGAATACCGCAACGCGCTTGAAGCCGAACCCCGGGCGCCGGACATCCTCAACAACCTCGCGGCCTTGATTGGCGAGTCGGGCCGGCATCAAGAGGCGTTAGAACTCTGCGACCGGGGCCTGATTTCGGCCCCTGGTCACTCCCGCCTGCTGTTGAATCGGGCGCGGCAAAAGCTCGCGCTCGGACAATTCGAGGCTGCCGGCGTCGACATCGAGGCGCTCCTCGCGCTCGCCCCCGCCATGTACGAGGCCCACAATCTCAAGGGAGAATTGCTCGCTCGCCAGTCGAAATGGGCGCTGGCTATCGATGCCTTCAAGCAGGCGCTGGAACTCAGCGGCAATGATCGGCAGGTCCGCATCAATCTGGGCAGCGCCTACGCCGCCAATGGCGCCCTCGAGGACGCTGTCGCAATGTTCACAGCGGCGCTCAGGCAGGAACGCCGTGACGTCACGACCCTGAGCGCCTTGGGCGCCGCGCTGCAGCGCATGGGTAAGCACCAGGAGGCAATCAACGCCTGCGAACTGGCGTTACGGCTGAAGCCAGACTTCGCCGAGGCCCACAATCGCATCACCACCTCCTATCTGACCATGGAGCAATGGCAAAAGGCGATCGAGACCGGCGAGGAGGTGCTGAAGCGCCACCCCAACCACCAGGAGGGTCTCTACAATCTCGGCAGCGCTTACATCGGGGGCCGCCGATACAAGGACGCCATCGCTTGCTTCGACGCGATCCTCGCCGCCGGTCCCAAGGACGACATGGCGTTGCTCAATCTGGGCAATGCGCTAGCCGGCGCCGGACGCATCCAGGATGCCATCGAAGCCTATGACCGAATGATAGCGAGCCTGCCGCATTGGGCGGGCGGCTACCTCAACCGCGGGCACGCCTATGGCAAGCAGCTCCGATGGGAAGAGGCGCTCGCAGACTATCGGAAGGCCGCTGAGCTCGAACCCAAGAAGACCGACCACCTCTACTCGATCGGCAATGTCTACCTGCACCGGGGCCAGTTCGAGGAAGGCTGGAAGGGCTACGAATACCGTAACAAATCCTCCGAGGGGGTGCAGCTGCGCTTCCCGGACATTCCGGTCTGGAACGGCGAGGATCTTACAGGCAAGCGGATCGTCGTATTCCACGAGCAGGGCCTGGGCGACAATATCCAGATGGCGCGCTATCTGCCGCTGCTGCAACAGCGCGGCGCCGAGGTATCCTTTCACGGCTACCCCATTCTCCACGCCCTGTTCCAGACCGCCGCGCCCGGCCTCAAAACCATCGACCAGGTGAAGGCCGAAGATTACGACTTCCAGGTTGCAACGATGAGCTTGCCGTTCAAATTCGGTACGCGCGTCGATACGGTGCCGCAAAACGTCCCCTATTTCACCGCTGACCCTGAACGTGTCGCCAAATGGCGGGATCGCATCGGCACGCATGGCTTTCGCATTGGCATGAATTGGCAAGGTAACCCCACGGGCAAAATCGATGAGGGGCGCTCGGCCCCGCTGGCCCAGTTCCTGCGTTTTGCCGAGATCCCCGGCGTACGCCTCATCGCCATGCAGAAGAACCACGGGCTCGACCAGCTGAAGGACGTGCCGGACCAC
>JBDSEK010000032.1:0-18877 GCA_039920085.1 Devosia sp.
TCGTATAGCCGTCATTGGAGGTCAGCAGCACATGCGTCGCCTCGGCTTTAGGCTGCACCGCCTCCATCAGATCATGCGTTGTGACGCCGTCCCAATTGTTGTCGTAGCGCGACCACGAGGTCACGCAATGGATGTCGCTGAGCTTGTGCGCTTGCGGCGCTGACATCAGATCGTGCCAGCTCCAGCTCACCGGATGCTCGACCGCGCCGATGATGTCGAGACGCCAGTTTTCCGTCGCGATATTTGGCGTCTGGCCCAGATCGAGCACCGGCCAGTTGCGGACCAGATGCTGGCCGGGCGGCAGCCGAGATTCTTCGGGCCGCGAAATCATGCCGGTCAGGAATTTGCCCAGTTCGGCCCAGCGCGACTTGGTCTGGGTAAGTTTTGAATCCTCGGGCGTGTCGGCCATTGGCGCCTCCACTGTTCAGCATGGGGTCCCGAGCCGCGAAGTCAACGGGCGGAGCGGCCAAAATCGGTCATTGTGGCGCATCCATGCATGCCTATCTGAATTGCTGTCACAAGCTGTTCTTGAGGAGAACCCCGATGCTGACCCGTGAAGATCGCAATGCCATCGATGGCCTGTTCGAGCGGCTGGCCGAGGCCGAACGCACCAGCGAGCCGCGCGACCCCGAGGCCGAGGCGCTGATCCGCGACAAGATCGCCCGCCAGCCGTCGTCGCCCTACTATCTCGCGCAGACTGTCGTGGTGCAGCAGGAAGCGCTGAAGGAGGCCGAACGGCGCATCGAGGCGCTGGAAGGCCAATCCGGTCGCGGCAACCGTAGCGTCGCGCAGCGCGGCCCTTGGGACCAGCAGCCAGCCTATGGCTATGGCGGCGGTGGATTCCTTGCTGGCGCGGCTCAGACGGCGCTCGGCGTTGCCGGCGGCGTGTTACTCGGCAGCATGATCGGCTCGATCTTTTCGAGTGGCGCGGCGCAGGCTGCCGAAGCGCCTCCGGACGATCAAGCTGCTGATGCCGGCTCCGACAACGACGGCGGAGGCAATGACGCCGGTGGCGATGATTTCGGCGGCTTTGATGGCGGCGATGGCGGTTTCGATATGGGCGGCGACTTCTAGGACGATCCCAGGGCGCGACCCATCAGCGGTCGCGCCTCAACGCTTGTAGTAGAAGGCGTTGCCGCCTGCCTCGAGCACATAGTGCATGTTGGTGTAAGGAAAGCTCAGCCCGGCAGTGTGGAAGAACTTCACATTCGAGCCCAGCGAGCGGTGGCGCTCGCCCCGCAGCACGCGATCAGCAACGCTCTGGGCCAGACGCAGACTGCGCCCCTCCCGCATTGATTTCCACAGCACACCCGGTGCGAACTGATTGGGCTGCCCGACGACGCCACAGACCGATTTTGGGTAGTTGCGATCGGCCATGCGGTTCATCACCACCGTGCCGACGGCCAGCATGCCCTCGGCGCTCGAGCGGTTGGACTCGAAATACATGACGCGGGTCATGCATTCCTTCGCGCCCAGCATCGAAAAGGGCGAAAAGGTCGCGCAACCGGCGAGCATAGGCAGGATGACCGCCAAAGCGGCCACAGTGGATAGAACGCGCAAAACCCCGACACTCCAGAACGCAGGCACTCATCAGGAGGCCGGAACAGGATGCGGGCAGGCCCTTAAGATTGAGTTCCCTAGCGCGCGGCCGGTCTGTGTCCGCTGAACAGGCGCACGAGCAGCGCAACTCCCACCAGTCCGACAATGGCCGGCATCGGGTCGGCTTTTATGGCGCGGCCGGCTTTGACCGCTTGCTTAGCGGCGATGCGGGCTGCAACGCTGCCCTCGTGGCGCGCAAGGCCGGCAAATTGCTGCGCAGCCTCGCCGGCAAAACGGCCGGCGGCGTGAGCAAACTCGCTGCCACTGGACTGCAAATCGTGGCGGCTTGCGCGCAAATGGCGGGCAATGTCGGAGATCTGGTCCTGCAGGGCCGCGATCTGATGGCTCGATATCTCCGAGGCGCGATGGGCGAGTGTGGCCCCTTGACGTTCGGCAACGCGTTCCAGCCAAGCCATGTAATGTTCCTTTTGCTTTATGCGGCAACGCCTTGGCTTGCGCTGTGGTTCCCACTTGCGAATGAACCGGCGCCAACCATATGCAGTCAATGAGCGAGGTTGCGTCCATGGGTGACACCGACGAGCGGCTGGAGCGGCAGTTCGACCGGCTCGGCCGGCAGGTCCCTGCCGCTCGTGGCTTTCTCGACTGGGTGCGGAAGCCCCATACGCGGATCGTACGCATCCCATTGTCCTTGGTGCTGATCCTTGGCGGGGTGTTCAGTTTCCTGCCCATACTGGGGCTCTGGATGCTGCCACTGGGCCTATTGATCTTGGCGCTCGACGTGCCACCGCTCCGCCGCCCGATCGCCAATGGCGTCGTTCGTGGCCAACGCTCGCTCGGCAGGCTGCGCCGCTGGTGGCGGGATCGCCGATCGGCCTAGTTGGTCGCTGCGGACTTGCAGCGCAACACCGTGAAGGCCTGCTTCCCGCGGTCGAGATAGACCATGTCGATGCCTTCGCCAGTCGGCGCAAAGATCGGCCGCATCTGGATATTTTCGGTGGAAGCCTTGCCTTGCGCGTTGCAGCTCACGGCCGCCAAGAAGTTGCCATTGCCGCCGTCGCTGAACGAGGTGATGTCGCAGCCATTTTCCGCCCCCTCGAAGCGCGTGGCGCTGATCGTGATGGGGCCGGCTCCAGTGGCGTTGCACTGAGCCAAATCGACGGCCCATTTGCCGAATAGCGGCTCGAGGGCCGCGTTGTCGACGGCCTTGGCCGGCTTCGCAGCCGGCGCCTCGGCTGCAGGTGGGGCAGCCGGTTCCGACGAGGAAGCAGCTGGCGCGGCGGGATTGCCCGAGCAGGCGGCCAGCGCGATGGGCGCGGCCAGGATGGCAAGGCGGAAGATGTTCATGATGGACCCATTTGACGCTGATGAGCGCAAATGTACGGCGCCGGTTTTGGTTCCCGGCGCCGGATCATCTCACTCCGCGGCGACCGCCGCGGCGCGCTTGGGCAGCACCCAGTAGGGGCGGACCCAGTGGCAGGTGTAGCCGCCAGGATTGCGGATCAGATAGTCCTGGTGCTCGGGCTCAGCCTGCCAGAACGGCCCGGCCGGGACGACTTCCGTGACCACCTTGGCTGGCCAGAGGCCGGAGGCGTCGACATCGGCGATCGTGTCCTCGGCGACCCGCTTCTGCTCAGGAGAGGTGTAAAAGATCGCCGAGCGATAGCTCATTCCCACATCATTGCCCTGGCGGTTCTTGGTCGAGGGATCGTGGATCTGGAAGAAGAACTCGAGCAGGCGCCGGAAGCTGGTCTTTTGCGGATCGAAGACGATCTCGACCGCTTCGGCATGGTTGCCATGATTGCGATAAGTCGCGTTGGGCACATCGCCACCCGAATAGCCGACGCGGCTGGAGATGACGCCGGGCTGGCGGCGGATCAGATCCTGCGCGCCCCAGAAGCAGCCGCCGGCGAGAATAGCGGTCTCGGTGGTCGATGCCATGTGAGTTCCTCCGATGTCCTGATTGCCGCGCAGATATAAGCGCAGGTAGCGTTTGGCGCCACTAAGCAGCAGGTCAATTGGCGGTGACTAGCGCGTGAGATCGCCTTCGACGACCACCCGCTCGAACTGCTCGCTGTCCGAGCGGACGCGATACTGGAGCTGCCCGCGACCCTCGTACGGCAACAACGCAATGACTTTGCAGGCCGCAACTGCACGCGAAATGGAATAGCCGCCGCCGCTCATCGAGAGCCGCTCGCCGACATGGTAGCGATGCGTGGGCTGCTCCAAGGTGCCGCGCGAAGGCGCATTGCGAACTTGCGCGGGCATGGTGGCGACCGCGTCGGCGAGCCCGCCACCGGCGTCGCGCTTGCGGTGCGCCGGTTTACGGGTCGGCGCGATGGCAATGGTCTTGAGCGGGGG
Organism: Devosia sp.; assembly: GCA_039920085.1. Lineage (GTDB taxonomy): Bacteria > Pseudomonadota > Alphaproteobacteria > Rhizobiales > Devosiaceae > Devosia_A. Next base: position 3,919 of record JBDSEK010000032.1, read on the forward strand.
CAAAATGAGGTCCTTCTGCAAAACGGCGAGACTGACCGCCCCGGAAGCCTAGCATGCAGTGCCGCGCGAAGCGAGCGGTAGCGCTTGGGCCCTGGCTATTTCGCCAGGCTGCGAGCCCGGAATTCATCCGTCGTATTGGTGAACGGGAACGGCTCGTTCGGGATCGGAACGTCCAGAAAAGCACAGAGCTTGGGCCAGCCGTCGGACACCTGGTAGCTCAGCAGCCGGGACGGCGGAAAAGCCCGCAGAACCGCGGCATTGTGGTTCTCGAGCACCTCGATAACGTGGCTTTCGTCCTCGACATTGCCGCCGAAGATCTTGTTGTAAATGACTGCCATGCCGAAGGATTCGGGATCGGAGCCGGGACCCGAGACTTTGAAGATCGTTTCACGAGCGCTTTTGAACCATTCCTCGGAATTGCGCACGGTGAGGATCAGCTTGGCCTCAGGGAAATGCTCCGCGAGCTCGCGCCAGAAATACGCCGTTGGCCAGTCCACGGCCGATTTGTAGCCGGCATAAACCGCGTCCCAATCCACCGCTTCACCTCGTCCGGCAGCCCGGAACCAGGCCTTTTGCTGATCGGACGCATTGACGTCCGCCATGTGGTGGCACGGGCCGAAGCCGAGAATCTCGAGCGCGAGATTGAGCGAATAAGTCCCGGTTCGGCCAAAGCCGGCGCCGATAACGGAGAGTGCCATCCGATCCTCCAAAAGCTGGAGCCTAACCGGCTGGCGCGACCTGCGAAAGGCGCGCCGGTAAGTCTTTAGGCCGGCTGGGGTTGAGCGGGCGGCGTCTCATGGTCGCGGGTGGGAGGCGGGAACGCCAGTGCCATGCCCGCGGCCGCAAGGCCGATGACGGCAGAGGAGATGTAGAGCCAGTGGTAGCTGCCGAAATTGTCGAAGATCGCGCCTCCGGCGACGGGACCTAGCGCCATGCCGAAGCTTGAGACCATGGTTGCCGCGCCGAGCACGGTGCCCAAGATGCGTTGGCCGAAATATTCGCGCGCCAGCACCGAATAGAGGGGCATGACGCCGCCATAGACGAGACCGAGCGCCACGGCGAGCAGATAGAAGTGCTGGAGCTGCGAGACGTAAATGTAGCAATAAATGCCGATGGCCTGGAGCGCGAGACCGCCCACGATCACCCGGCGCGGCCCAAAGCGATCGGACAAGAGCCCGAAGAACAGCCGGCCGAACAGGCCCGCCAGACCCTCGACGCCGTAGACGCTGGCGGCCGCAAGCGGTGCGATGCCGCAGAAGGCGGCGTAGGCGACGGTGTTGAAGATCGGCCCGGAATGGGCGCCGCAGCAGAACAAAAAAGTTGCCGCGAGAACGATGAATTGCGGGGTGCGAAGGGCGGCAAGAGCCGTCGCAAAGGGCGTCTTGGTGGAGACAGCAGCCATTTCTCCCAGCGCGGCCGGGGCATCGGCGACTTGCGGCGGGCGGCGGATCAGGAGGCTCGTCGGCACGAGGACGACCAGGGCGCCGATGGCAATGCTGAGCATGGCCGTCCGCCAGCCATAGCTTTCGATGAGCACCGTCGCGAGCGGCGTCAGTACCATCGGCGCCACACCGCCGCCAACTGAAACCAGCGACACCGCCAGGCCGCGGTTCTTGTCGAACCAGCCCACGGTCGCCGAGATCAGCGGCGCAAAGAACGCACTGCCTGCGGCGCCGACAAGGCCGCCAAAGGCCAGCTGAAAGACCAGCAGATTGGGCGCGAGGCTCGCCAGCACTAACCCACCGCCTAGCAGCAAGGACGCGACGACCAGCACCGGACGGGCGCCGATCCTGTCGCTGATGGCGCCCCAGAAAAAGCCCGCAATGCCCATCACGACAAAGCCGATGGTCATAGCCCCGGCAATCCCGGCGCGGGACCAACCGGTATCCGTGGCCATCGGCTCCTGATAGACCGGCAGCGCAAAGAGCGCGCCCATCGCGACGCAGGTGATGACGGCGCCTGCCGCTACGACGATCCAGCCATAATTGATTTTCATCGATACATCCTCTCCGAGACCAGTCTGCATCCTCGACGAATGACTGGAAAGGGAATCGACACCCGCGAACGGATTTTGGGGGCGCTGGTGTCAGGTGAAACTGACGCGCAAACCCGTGAGCGGCGGGCCACCGATCGTCGTGGTCCACACATCGCCGGGGGCGACGGGCATCAGCTCGGTCAGCGTGCCCGTGGTGACGATTTCCCCTGCCGCGAGTGGCGTCCAATCCGGATGTCGGGCGATATCCTCGACGATCGCGCCAAGCGCCAGCACTGGGGTACCAAGGGCGTTGGCGCCGGTTCCGTGCCGCTCGATGTCGGCGCCGTTGCGCAGCGAGACGGTGAAATTCTTGAGCGTCTGACCCCAGGCCGCCCGGTCATCGCTGACGTCATGCCAGGGTCCAATCAGCAAAGCCTGATGCATGCCAAAGCTGGCGACAGCATCCGGCGGCCTGACCTTCCAGTCCGAAAACGGGCTGTGGACGATCTCGAACCCATGCGCGACCCGGTCGACGCAGCCGAGAAGGGCCGTCTCGTCCATGCCGGCTTTGGGTGCCGCGCAAAGGTGAAGCACGAGTTCGGGCTCGATACGCGGCTGCCGGAACGCACCAAGCGCGAAACTGCCTTCGCCATCGAGCAGCGCGTGCACCGTACTGTCATACATGAAGCCCCAGGATGGGCCGGTGGCGCCGGTCAGATGGTATATCGCCGGATTGGTGCCCCCAATTTTGCGCCCGACAGGCGTCTCACCGCGTGCCCGGCGCAGGTCGCGGATACGGTGGGCGACTGCATAGCCGTCATCGAGCGTGAAATCGGGGTACCGGTCGGTGGTCCGGCCGAGCTCCTGCCCATCGCCGAAATGCGACAAGAGATCGGCGGCAATGGCGTCAAGGGTCGCGGGGGGAACTGGCATAGCGCCAGCCTAAGTCGGGTTCCCGCCGGTCACAATAGGTGGGCAAGACGTTCGAGCAGCTGCCGCTGAACTAGGGCACGCGTGCATCAGCGCAGGAGCAATTGTAACGCCGCGATGACCAGCATGGTGGCGATGACGCCCATCAAGAAAGCCAGCTTACGGAAATGCGGGATGGCGACCGCTACTGGGTCGGGCGGCGCAATATCGACGGGCATGGGAGCACTGCTTTCGGGCTTGGCGGCGCGGATGGCGCCGGATGAGCGCTGCGCCTTTGCAGAGCGATAAGCAAGGAGCGACGCCGACTAGCAGCCGATCTCGCCGAATTCGGCGTGATTTGACGAATTCTGCCAAAGCGAAATCGGCCGCGCCCGGATCACTCCGGACACGGCCAATGCTGGCGGCGCGAGCCGAGATCAGCCGGTGGCGGCGTTGAGCTTGGTGCTGATGCGGCCAAACAGCGAGGTGAGCGAATTGCCCAGCGTCGTGGCAGCGGCGATGATGCCGACGGCGATCAGCGCAGCGATGAGGCCGTATTCAATGGCGGTGGCGCCGGAATCGTCGGCGAGGAAGCGTTGGAGCTGGGTCATCTGCAATCCCTTAGGTTCGAGCTGGGCTCGGCAGGGCAAAATTGCCCCGTTGGAGAACCATGGGCGCCCACCGGAGTTAAGGAACCGGCCGGATTGTCCGTTGCAATGATGGCAGCAAATTAGTCCGACCCCTCGCGTACCGTCTTCACCACCAGCGTGCGGGCGGGCAGGGGCTTCAGCAACTCGGCCTCGGGCTTGGTCAGATACAGCCACGCCGCCCAATCCTGGGGTGCCAGCACACACACCTGCCGGTCGTGATAGGGCGCGATGTCGGGCCCGGGCGCCGTGGTCAGCATGGTGAAACTCTCGGCTCCGTCCTCGGCTTCCGACCACAATCCGGCAATGCCCATGACCTTGGAGCCCTTGAGGCTGAAGCGGTGCTTTGCCTTGGGGTATTTGCTGCCGGTGAATTCGAAGAACCCGGAAAGGATCACGACGCAACGCTTCGATTTGTCGAAATGCCGGTTGTCGGATTTGAAGTTGAACACAGGACCCGCGCCCTTGCGCGGCGGCGGCCAACCGAACTTCATGGCTCTCAGCGCCACGCCATTGCCGAGCGCAACGAGAACCGGGCCCAGATCGCCGATCTTGATGTCATCGGCCTGTGGCAGATCGGCCGCGGTCTCCGAACTCGGCGCGGTCAGCTCCGCCGTGTGGATGGCGCGGAGATAGTCGGCATGGGCGACGTGCTGCTCGTAGTCATTGCACATGCGTCGAGCCTACGATGCTGGGCCAGGCAGTCAACCGCGCCTGAGCGCAAGGAAGGTCCAGAGCGCGCCCAGCAAATCGATCACCCCGAACAGAATGAGCTGCGGCGGGGCGAGGCCGAACAAGACGAAAGCGACGAGGCTGAGAAACAGGAACGGCCGCGCAAGCAGCGTCGCGCGGAAGAACGGGCCATTCTCGTGTCGCGCCGCAACAAGGAAGAACCAGCCGATAATGACGACAAGGCTACCCGCCAGGCGGATCCAGACCTCATTGGTCGCCGGGAAGCCGAACGGCGCCAGCACCACATTGGGGACGATCATCAGCGCCGCGCCGAGCAGCACGAGATAGAGGCCGAAAACGAAAATGGACCGGGCTGCTAGGGTCACGATGGGCTCCGCTTGTCAGCCAGCATAGCCGGTTTGCCGCCCCGTCGTCGCCCCTCCGCCGTCATTGCCGGGCTTGTCCCGGCAATCCAGTGGCGCAGCCCTGCGCGCAAGATTCAGCGAAAAATCGCGCCCGACCTGTCGATTCTGACTTCTGCCATTCGTTGTGGTGATGAAGCAGGAATACAGCCACCCAACCCGAGGAGCAGTCCTATGACGCAGTATCTGGTCGCCATCCACCACCCGACCGACTTCGACCCCGGCAGCGAGAGCGCAGCGACGGCCGCCGATATCGATGCCCTCAACGACGAGATGAACGCCAAGGGCGTCGTGGTGTTCGTCGGCGGACTCGCACCGGTGCGCGAGGCCAAATCGGTGCGGCGGCAGACGGGCGGCCAACTGCTGGTCACCGATGGGCCCTATGCCGAAGCCAAGGAGCATATTGGCGGCTTCTGGGTGGTCAACGCCGCGAGCCCCGACGAAGCGCTCGAATGGGGCCGCAAGGCCGCAATCGCCTGCCGCGCGCCGGTCGAGGTGCGTCCGTTCAACTGACGCTGGGCCGAACACCTAGCAGCAGAGCCGCCCCACCATCCAGTGTCATCCCCGCGCAGGCGGGGACCCAACTCTCCACAATCTCAGAGCCGGGCGATAGTCGGATAGAGGTCATCCCAATTCGGATTGGAATCCCGAAACAGATTGATCTTCCAAGCCCGGTTCCAGCGCTTGATTTGCTTCTCGCGCACAATGGCACCCTCGATAGAGCTCCCCGCCTCGAACCACACGAGCCGATGCACGCCATATTTCTTGGTGAAGCCTGACCCCCTACCCTCGCGATGCTCGCCCACACGCCGAACCAGATCATTCGTAACGCTGGTATAGAGCGTTCCATTGCGTGCGGAAGCCAGGATGTAGACATAGTAGGTCTTGGTGAGCATAGCGGGTCGCAAGGCTATGCCCCGCGTCCAATCCATCGCAAGCGGATAGGTGGGTGCCTGACCCACAAGTGTCATGTTGCCGAGCTTGCCTTCGACCCGGAGGCTTGCCCGACCCACCAGTGTCATCCCCGCGAAGGCGGGGACCTAACTCTCCTCCCGCGCCAGCGTTGAAATGGGTCCCCGCCTTCGCGGGGATGACACCGGGGAGGGGGCGGTCGCCGCATTCCCATTCGCCCATCACCATGCCATCCTCACCCCATGCAACCCCTGCGCTATTCCATCAATGTCACCCTCGACGGCTGCGTCGATCATCGCGTCGGATCGCCCAATGAAGAGGTGCACAATCATGCCGCCGAAACCGTCGCCGCGGCCGATGTCCTGCTTTTCGGCCGAGTCACCTCCCAGATGATGGAGGAGGGCTGGCGCGCAGTGGCTGAGACCGGCATCCGCCCCGATTGGATGGCCGAATGGATGGTGCCCTTCGCCAGGACCATCGATGTCGCCAAGAAATATGTCGTGTCCGACACGCTCGCGACGGTGGATTGGAACGCCGAGCTAGTGCGCGGCGACCAGCTCGAGGCGACCGTGCGGCGCCTGAAACAGCAACCGGGCAGGGGCGTCCTGACCGGCGGCGTCAAGCTGCCGCTGGCGCTGGCGGAGCTCGGCCTGATCGATGAATACCAGTTCGTGACAGCCCCCACGCTCGCCGGTCACGGCCCGACGCTGTTCGCGGGGTTGTCGAAGATTGTGAAGCTCAAGCTAGTGGATCGGCGAGAGTTCGCATCGGGAGTCGTGGCGGCGCGGTATGTGCCAAAGCAGCCGGGCGCTTGACCACTGAAACACCGTTGCATCTCCACGGTCGGTCAACGCCCATCCGGCGCGATTGTCGCAATTGTACCGATCCCGGTCGCCGGGTGCTCAGCATCCCGATTGGCCGGATTGTTTACACGGAGATGATTGGCTGCGCTTGCGTCGCGGGGCAGGTGCTCCGCGCTTCAGGAGAGGCAAAAGATGAAGAAGCTTTCTGCAATCGCGCTGCTGGCAGCGCTCACCGTCGCGCCGGTTCCGGCGATGGCCGAAGAGCTGATGTTCAAGCTCACCAACCAATCGTCCTATACGATCACCAATTTCTACACATCCCCCACGACCACCGACGACTGGGAGGAGGATGTGTTCGGCGAGGGCGTGTTCCTGCCCGGCTACACCGTTCCCATCCGCATCGTCGACGGCTCCGACCAGTGCGTCTACGACATGAAGTTCGTGCCCGAAGGGGCTGACGAGTTCATCGTCGAGGGCATCGATGTGTGTGCGCTCGCCGGCAATGAATACGTACTGAGCGACGCCGAGTAAGCGGCTCGACGTTCGGTTGAGGGGGTGGGTGCTGTCGTGCCCGCCCCTTTTTGCTTACCTGACCCGCTACTTAGTGGCAGGCTGAGCAGGTGCGCGGCTGCCAGCTCGAGGCGACCGTCCGCCGACTGAAGCAGCAACCGGGTAGGGGTATTCTGTCCGGCGTACGGGGGAGGCGTGGGAAGCTCAATGGCGACGGAGAAGATGAAGTCGGCGGCGCGGTCCGTGATCTTCGTCTCTAGCTTCCTTTTTTTGTGGACGGTCGCCGTGGTGGTCGTTTGGAGGGTGGGAGCGCTGCCGGACGAGTGGCGGCCGGTGTTCCGGGCCCTGTTCTGGTTCGGTGCGGTCGGCGGGTGGCTGATCTGGACTAGACCGCAACGGCCACACGATTGGCTCGGCTTATGGCCTTTCAGGCCTTCCACGGTTGTCCTCACCGTCGCGGCGTTTGTCATCGTCATATGGTGGAACGTCTTCCGGACGCAGTCGACCGGCGGAACCGCGTTGATGCCGTCCGTAGACGTGGGCCTATTCTGGGGCCTCTTGGGAGTTGTTGAGGAAGAGCTGGTCTTTCGCGGCGCAGTCCAGTCCGCCCTCGCTGGCAGCCTCTCGGCTGCCTGGGCCATCTCATTGAGCAGCGGTCTGTTTCTCGCAGTCCATTTCCCCGGCTGGATTGTTCTCGGCACGCTACCCGGGCCCGAAACTATAGGGTCCGTGTTGCTGATTGGGTTGGCTTGCGGTGCACTACGTTACTACTCGCGTAGCCTGTATCCAGCCATCGGCGCCCATTGGGCCAACAATCTGGGAGCAACGCTATGACTCGCCACCGAAAGGAATCGTCGCGAACTTCCCCGCCGTCCGTTTGAAGGGTCAATGACGCCGTGAAACAGGACAAAAGAGCGTCGAAGTCCTCACTTGGCGATCTCCACGAACGTCAGCTACATCCCGTCGTCGTCCCGCAATCCTCGCACACCATGCAGTGCCCGCTCACCTTCATCCGCATCGAGTTGCAATTGCTGCACTGGTCGCCGGTGTAGCCTTTCATCTGCGCCTCCTGCCGGAGCAGGCGGATGTCCTGTGACGGGGGCGGGGAGGGGATGGGGTCGAGTTCGCCGGCGTTGAAGGCCACCGGCGCCACCTCCGGGTCGCTCTTTAGCGCCGTGGCGGTGCGGAGCGCCGTCACCGACGATTGCATCTGCGCCACCGGGTTGAAGGCCTGTGCCGGAGTGTCGCCGACCAGAACAAAGTTCTGGTTCTTGACGCGGCCGCGCGTCATGCCGCGCGAGACCAGTGTCTGCGCCGGGACCGGGGCGGGCGCATGCGAGGCGGCGCGGGCCGCGCTCTCGGCTTCGCCTTTGCCCAGGCCCGTATTGGTGTTGGCTTCGGCGGGGACGTGGGCGAGGTCGTCGCGGTCGAGATAGCTCACCGCCAGCTCGCGGAACACGTAGTCGAGGATCGAGGTGGCGTTCTTGATCCTGTCGTTCCCCATCACCATGCCGGCGGGTTCGAACCGGGTGAAAGTGAAGGCCTCGACATATTCGTCGAGCGGCACGCCATATTGGAGGCCGAGGCTGATGGCGATGGCGAAATTGTTCATCATGGCGCGGAAGGCGGCGCCTTCCTTGTGCATGTCGATGAAGATCTCGCCCAGATCGCCATTCTCATACTCGCCGGTGCGCAGATACACCTTGTGGCCGCCCACGATTGCCTTCTGGGTGTACCCCTTGCGGCGCGAGGGAAGCTTGTCGCGGGTGCGGTCGTGGACGATGCGCTCGACGATCTTTTCGACCACCTGCGGCACGCGGGCCGCCTGGCTCGCGGCGAGCAGGGCCTCGACCGCATCGTCCTCATCCGCGTCATCCTCATCGGCGAGGAGGGAGGAATTGAGCGGCTGCGAAAGCTTGGAGCCGTCGCGATAGAGCGCGTTGGCCTTGAGCGCCAGCCGCCAGCTCATCATGTAGGCTTCCTTGGCGTCGGCCACGGTCGCGTCGTTCGGCATATTGATGGTTTTGCTGATGGCGCCCGAAATGAAAGGCTGCGCCGCCGCCATCATCAAAATGTGGCTCTCGACCGAGAGATACCGCTTGCCGATCTTGCCGCAGGGATTGGCGCAATCGAACACCGGCAGATGCTCGGCCTTGAGGTGCGGCGCACCTTCGAGGGTCATGGCGCCGCACACATGGATATTGGCGGCCTCGATGTCCTTCTTCGAAAAGCCGAGGAAGCTCAGCAGGTCGAACGTCATGTCGCCCAGCTGCTCGGCCGTGACACCGAGGCTCTTCAGGAACTCGGCGCCCAGCGTCCACTGGTTGAAGATGAACTTGATGTCGAAGGCCGATTTCGTCGCGCCATTGAGCGCGGCGATCTTGTCGTCGGTGAAGCCCTTGGCGCGCAGCGTCGCCGGGTTGATGCCCGGCGCCTGGTTGAGGTTGCCGTGGCCCACCGCATAGGCCTCGATCTCGGCGATCTGGTGTTCGGCATAGCCGAGCGTGCGCAAGGCCGGCGGCACCGCATTGTTGATGATTTTGAAGTAGCCGTTGCCGGCGAGTTTCTTGAACTTCACCAGCGCAAAGTCCGGCTCGATACCGGTGGTGTCGCAATCCATCACGAGGCCGATGGTGCCGGTCGGCGCGATCACCGAGACCTGCGCATTACGATAACCATGCTGTTCGCCGAGCGTCAACGCTTCGTCCCACACCGCCTTGGCGCGGGCGCTGAGCGGCGCGTCCTTCAGCGAGGCGTGGTCGAGCGGCACGGGATTGATGGAAAGCCCCTCATAGCCCTCGGTCCGGCCATGTGCGGCGGTGCGGTGGTTGCGCATGACGCGCAGCATGTGCTTGGCGTTGCGTTTGTAATCCTTGAAGGGGCCGAGCTCGGCGGCGATTTCCGCCGACATCTTGTACGAGGCGCCAGTCATCACTGCCGTAATGGCGCCCGCAATGGCGCGACCTTCGGCCGAGTCATAGGGAATGCCCGACGTCATCAGCAGTCCGCCGATATTGGCGTAGCCGATGCCGAGCGTGCGGTAGACGAAACTCCGCTCGGCAATGGCGCGCGAGGGGAACTGCGCCATCATTACCGAGATCTCGAGAACCAGAGTCCAGAGCCGGCAGGTGTGCTCGAAGGCGGCGACATCGAAGCTGCCATCGGTATTGCGATAAGGCAGCAGATTAATCGAGGCGAGGTTACAGGCCGTATCGTCGAGGAACATGTATTCCGAGCACGGGTTGCTCGCGACGATCGGGCCGGCTTCGGGGCTGGTGTGCCACTCATTGATGGTGGTGTGGAAATGGATGCCCGGATCGGCTGAGGCCCAGGCGGCATAGCCGATGGTTTCCCAGAGCTCGCGGGCCTTCAGCGTCTTGACGATCTTGCCGTTCTTGCGCGCCGTTAAATTCCAGTCGCCATCGGTCTCGACTGATTTCAGGAAATCGTCGGTGACCCGCACGGTGTTGTTGGAATTCTGGCCCGAGACGGTGAGGTAGGCTTCGCTGTCCCAATCCGTGTCGTAGATCGGGAACTCCATCTCGGTGTAGCCCTGGCGGGCGAACTGGATGACGCGCTGGATGTAGTTCTCGGGCACCAGCGCCTTCTTCGCCGCCCTAACCTCGCGCTTCAGCGCCGGGTTCTTGCTGACGTCGAAGCAATCATCGCCATTGCCGTCGCAATTGACGGCGGCTTTCATGATCAGCTTCAGATGCTTGGAAACGATTTTGGAGCCGGTGACGAGGGCGGCGACCTTCTGCTCCTCCTTCACCTTCCAGTTGATGTAATTCTCGATATCGGGGTGATCGATATCGACCACCACCATCTTGGCGGCGCGGCGTGTCGTGCCGCCTGATTTGATGGCGCCCGCCGCGCGGTCGCCGATCTTGAGGAAGCTCATCAGGCCCGAAGACTTGCCGCCGCCCGAAAGCTTCTCGCCTTCGCCGCGGAGCTTCGAAAAATTGGAGCCGGTGCCCGAGCCATATTTGAACAGCCGCGCCTCGCGGACCCACAGATCCATGATGCCGCCTTCATTCACCAGATCGTCGGCGATCGACTGGATGAAGCAGGCGTGTGGCTGCGGGTGCTCATAGGCCGATTTCGACTGGACGAGCTTGTGGGTGAAGGGATCGACGTAGAAATGCCCTTGACCCGGCCCGTCGATGCCATAGGCCCAATGGAGGCCCGTGTTGAACCATTGCGGCGAGTTCGGCGCGACCTTCTGCGTCGCGAGCATGAAGCGGATTTCGTCGAAGAAGGCGCGTGCGTCCTCTTCGGTGGCGAAATATTTGCCCTTCCAGCCCCAATAGGTCCACGTGCCGGCCAGCCGGTCGAACACCTGCCGACTATCGATTTCCGAGCCATAGCGCTCGGCTTCAGGCAGCTTGCCGAGCGCTGTCTCGTCGGGGACCGAGCGCCAGAGCCATGACGGGACGTCGTTCTCCTCGACCTTCTTCAGGATCTTGGCGACGCCGGCCTTGCGGAAATATTTCTGCGCGATGATGTCGGCGGCCACCTGCGACCAGCTCGATGGCACCTGCATGCCCTCGAGCTTGAAGACCACCGACCCGTCGGGGTTCCGAATCTCGCTCGTGGTCGAGCGGAACGGAATGCCGTGATAGGCGCCGGATTTGGCCTCGGTGTAACGACGATCAATGCGCATGCTCTAACAGTCCCCAATTGACGCGGACAAATTTGCCCGCCCGCCGCCGCCACGGCTTCCAAACCAGCAGATTGACGCTGTACTGCCCCTCCCCATCGCCATGGAAAGAGGGCTTGCCCCGTGCCCCATGGCCTTTCCGGTCTCTGGCCGGATTTGCACGCTGAGGACTTGCCCCGGGCGACCCAAAACGCGGTCCACCGAAGAAGCGAAAAACTTGGTCCGATTCAAACTGTGCGTCAATCGGCATACTCACACAGAACACCAACAGCTTGTGTCTGACGGCCGCATCGTCACAAGATTTAGTATAGGAGTTGTGAACAACGGGGAAAAGTACCAGGGCGGAAATCGGTTACTAAACTTGCCCCCTGATCACCGATTCTCGGGGCCTTAGAACTTCAAAAGCAGGGACCGGATTCCACGCTAACTGGCCTATCCGCCGAGGCGATTTTTGCCTGCCGTGAAGGCCCGCCCGGTGACCCGAAATGGGAAATTGCAGTCCCCAATCACGCCGTCGCGATTTCGGGCCGAAGGTGTCAAGCGCAGAATTTTTGCGGCGTGGGTGGGCGACACAAATAGTTCGCCCGGCGATCGAACACCGCGTTCCGAATGTACGAAGCCGTACCCGGTGGCATTGGTGCGATCCTCGCCTGCGTGCCCCGAATCCGTCGCCTTGTGGCTCTAGGCGAGGGCAAAGCGGGGTGCTACACGCGACGAGACGGCCAATGGGCCGCAAACGCGCGAGATTCTGGACCGGACATGAAGGACTTTCTGCTCGAAATCTTCGCCTGGTGGCGCGGCAACACTTGGGGCACCCGGCTGTGGACAGCGACCCGGGGCCGCCTTATGGGCGAGGACCAGAACGGCAACCGCTATTATCTCGGCCGCGGCAAGCGCGGCCCGCATGGGGTGCCGCGCCGCATGGTGATCTATGGCGGCGGCTCTGCCGACCCGACTACCATCCCGCCCGGTTGGTATGGCTGGATGCACTACCGCACCGATGTGGTGCCCACCGCCGGCGACTACACGCCGCACGAATGGGAAAAGCCGCATGAGCGCAATTTCACCGGCACCGCGCTCGCTTATCGCCCGGATGGCAGCCTGTTGAACAAAGGCGAGCGCCCCCGCGTCACCGGCGATTACGACGCCTGGTCGCCCGAATAGGCTTGCCGCACCGCAGATGAAGCCGATCCTGCCGTTCGTCGTCCTCGCCCTGCTGGCGCCGGTTTCCCCAGTGCTGGCGGAGACGATCTCCAACCCCATCGCCGCCTTCTCCGGTCTCGACAAGATCACCGGCCGCATCACCAATTTCGACGTCTATATGGGCGAAACCGTGCAGTTCGGGGCACTGCAGCTGACGCCGCGCGTCTGCTACACCCGCCCGCCCACCGAGACACAGCGCACCTCGGTGTTCATCGAGGTGGATCAAGTGTCGCTGAAGGGCCAGGTGCAGCGCCTGTTCACCGGCTGGATGTTCGCCGACAGCCCAGCCCTCAACGCCATCGACCACCCGGTTTACGACATCTGGCTGGTCGATTGTAAGCAGAGCTCGGACACGCCGCCGCCGCCGGAATTCGACGCCAGCGCGCCGGCGGCGCAATAGCCGTCCCCTAGCGGCGCAGCACATCGGCGATGAGCGCCGGGGGCGCGGCGGCGGGTTGCAACTGCTCGAAAGTGCACTGCCGAGGCGCCTTGTCGGGACGCCAGCGCTTAAGGCCGGTACCGTGACGGAAGCGATCGCCGGTGACGTGGTCGTAGCTCACCTCGACCACCAGTTCGTGCCGGAGCGGGACATATTCGCTGGTCTTCTCCGTCGACCAGCGGCTCGGCCCACCCGGCGCCTTGCCGGTAAACCCTTCGCCGCGGAGCGCCTCGAGGCGCCGTGTGAGATCGGCTTTATCCTCATTGGCAAGCGCTGAGGTAAAGCCGACATGGTCGAGCGCGCCACCCGCGTTATAGAGACCCAACAGGAGCGAAGCGGCGAGCTTCGAGCCTGTGCTATAGCGGAAGCCACCGACCACGCAGTCGGCGGTGCGGATGTTCTTGACCTTGAGCATGGCGCGCTCGCCTGAGCGGTAAGGATCGCCAAGGCGCTTGGCGATCACTCCGTCCAGCGATCCCCCGGAGTTCGCGAGCCAGCGCCGGGCCTCGGCGGCGTCATGCGTGTGAGGCGACAATCGAAGGGAAGGCGAGGGGTTCGAGGCCGCGAAGGCTTCGAGCGCTTTACGACGCTCGGCCAGCGTACGGTCCGCAAGTGGCTTGCCACCGGGTGCGATCAGCAGATCGAAGGCAATCAGGATGGCCGGCGTTTCATGCGCCAGTTTGCGGATGCGGCTTTCGGCGGGATGAAGGCGCGCCTGCAATGCGTCGAAGGAGATGATCCCGCCCGCCGGGATCGCCAGCTCCCCGTCGATGACGAAATCGTCGGCGGGGATCGCGCGGAGGGCCTCCACCATCTCCGGGAAATAACGGTGGAGGATCTTCCCCGATTTTGCGAACAGCCGGACCTCGCCGCGATCCTTGAAGGCGAGGCAGCGGAAGCCGTCCCATTTCGGCTCGAACTGCCAGCCGGGTTCGTCCGGCAGCGTCTCGACCAGCAACGCTTCCATGGGCTCGATCGGGGAATTCTCGGTCTCGGCCATCGCTGCTTAAGGTCCCATCTCAGGCCGATCGATTGCGGACCAATTAGCCTGGTGCTGGAGCGCCTCGGCCAGTTGTTCCTCGTAATCCTCGCGGGATATTTCGATGCCGCCAAAGGTCTTGAGGTGCTCGGTCACGAACTGCGTATCGAGAAGGCGGTAACCGCCTGCGATAAGCCTCCGGCCCAGATGCGCCATCGCGATCTTGGAGCAATCGGTTTTGCGATGGAACATCGACTCACCAAAGAAGGCCGCGCCGATCGACAGGCCGTAAAGCCCGCCGACAAGCGCATCCCCATCCCACACCTCGACGGTATGGGCGTGGCCACCCTTGAACAGCTCACCATAAAGCCGTCGGATTTCGGCGTTGATCCAGGTCGACTCTCGGTCAGTGCCCGCCGTGGCGCAGCCCTCGATAACGGCTCCAAAATCGGTATCAACCTTAATGACGTAAGAGTGGGATTTGAGCGTCTTTTTGAGGCTACGGGAGATCTGGAACGTATCGAGCGGGATGACGCCGCGCCTTTCCGGCGAAACCCAGAAAAGGTCGGGCGAATCCGCATCCTCGGCCATCGGGAAAATGCCAGCCCGATAGGCCCTCAGAATCAGCCCTGGGGTGAGTTCGACAGCAAAGGGGTCGGCTTTTCGCGACATCAGGGATAAAGGGTTGCGCCGCGGACATGAGTTGGTCCGCGACAACGTGTATGGACACCGTTCAGAAATTATCGCCTAAGAAGCCCCGATTTCAAAACACCGAGTGCCGCAGCCCATGTCCGTTCCTGTCATCGAGACCGAAAAGACCAATCTCGA
>JBDSEK010000033.1:0-7520 GCA_039920085.1 Devosia sp.
TTCCTTCGATCAGCGGCAACAGATCGCGCTGCACGCCTTCACGGCTCGGGCCGGAATAGGCGCCGCCGCCCGCCACTTTGTCGATCTCGTCGATAAAGACGATACCGTGGTTTTCGGTCAGCTCCACCGCCTCGCGGGTCAGCTGGTCCTGATCGAGCAGCTTGTCGGCCTCATCGGCCATCAGCAGCGCGTGGCTGTCCTTGACCTTGACCTTGCGTTTGGTGGACTTGCCGCCAAGCGCCTTGCCGATCATCTCCTGGATGTTGATGACATTGGGCTGGCCTGGAATATCGAACATCCCGCCTTGCGGCGCCTGGCCCGAGACCTCGACCTCGATCTCGCGATCGTCGAGCTCGCCCGAGCGGAGTTTCTTGCGGAAAGAATCACGCGTTGTCGAACCGGCGCTGGCGCCCACCAGCGCGTCGAGCACGCGCTCTTCGGCCTTTTCATGCGCCTGCGCCTCCACATCCTTGCGGCGGATGTCGCGCAACACGCCGATCCCGGCCTCCACCAGATCGCGGATCATCTGTTCCACATCGCGGCCGACATAGCCGACCTCGGTAAACTTCGTCGCCTCGACCTTGATGAAGGGCGCCTGCGCCAGCTTCGCCAGCCGCCGCGAAATCTCCGTTTTGCCGACGCCGGTCGGCCCGATCATCAAGATGTTCTTGGGCGTCACCTCGGCGCGCAGTTCCGCCGGCAATTGCTGGCGGCGCCAGCGGTTGCGAAGCGCCACCGCGACGGCCCGCTTGGCGTCATGCTGGCCCACGATATAGCGGTCGAGCTCCGCCACGATCTGGCGCGGCGAAAGGGTACTGGGGTCTGCCATGGGTTTTGCTTTCCGGGCGCCTTCGCTGAAAAGCGCGTCCTCTCGCCCGCCATTGCCGGCCGGGCCGTTCAAATCCTGTTCATTCAGCATCTAAGCCTCGATCTTTTCGAGCGTCACGTTCTCATTGGTATAGATGCAGATTTCCGCCGCGATCTTCATCGCTTTGCGCGCAATGTCTTCCGCATCGAAATCGGTGTTTTCAGCCAGCGCCAGCGCCGCGCTCTGCGCATAATTGCCGCCCGAGCCAATGGCGATCACGCCCTTGTCCGGCGTCAGCACGTCGCCATTGCCGGTGATCACCAGCGTCGTTTCCTTGTCGGCGACGATCATCATCGCCTCCAGATGACGGAGATACCGGTCGCCGAGCCAGTCCTTGGCCAGCTCCACGGCCGCCCGCATCAGCTGGTCCGGATACTGCTCGAGCTTTTTTTCAAGCCGCTCGAACAGGGTAAAGGCATCGGCGGTCGAGCCGGCAAAGCCGCCGATCACCTTGTCGCCAACCAGCCGGCGAACCTTTTTGGCATTGTGCTTCATCACCGTATTGCCGACCGAAACCTGGCCGTCGCCGGCAATCACCACCTTATTGCCCTTGCGCACCGAAACGATCGTCGTGCCGTGCCAGCCGGGGGACTCCGAGCCCTGAGACGCTTGCGACATTCAACACTCCAAAAGGATTTCTGCGTATTTAGGGTCTGGACAGCGGATTGCAATATCGGCATTTGCCGATGAAACCTGCGGTTGTCCGAACGAGCCCCCTTGGGATCGCTCGGACAGAGCAAAAAAGAGAGCGCCATGCGCCAGGCCGAGATCAAGCGAAAGACCAACGAGACCGACATTGCCGTGTCGGTCAATCTCGACGGCACCGGCGCCCATGACATGGCGACTGGCATCGGCTTTCTCGATCATATGCTCGACCAGCTCAGCAAACACTCGCTGATCGATATGAAAGTGCGCGCCAAGGGCGACCTCCACATCGATTTCCACCACACCGCCGAGGATACCGGCATCGCCCTGGGCGAAGCGGTCAAGCAGGCGCTAGGGGACAAAAAGGGCATCCGGCGCTACGCCAGCGCCGATCTGGTCATGGACGGCACCCTGACCCGCGTGGCGCTCGACGTCTCCGGCCGTCCCTTCCTCGTCTGGAAAGTGGCCTTCACCCACGGCAAGGTCGGCGACATGGATACCGAGCTCTTCCGCGAATGGTTTCAGGCCTTTGCCATGAATGCTGGCATCACCCTTCACGTCGAAAATCTGTACGGCGACAACAACCACCACATCGCCGAATCCGCCTTCAAGGCGCTGGCGCGGGCGCTTCGGGACGCCGTCGAGATCGACCCTCGCGCGGCCGACCGCATCCCCTCGACCAAGGGGTCGCTCTGACCCTCCCCTCGCCCCTCAGGGGAGAGGGGAAGCGCAGCTTGAGCCGCAGGCTCTAGCGAAGCTGGGTGAGGGGTGAGGCCGCGCCGATTTGAGCTATGCTGCTGCAACGCAGAAGGCGATGCATAGCACCCCTCACCCGGCTTGCTAACGCTCGCTGCGCTCGCCAAGCGCGCCGACCTCTCCCCTGAGGGGCGAGGTGAAAACCAGCCGGCTCCCCCTTAGAGCACCGGCGGATGCGTCATGCCTGTGATGATCCCCAAGGCGGCGATCACCACCGCCAGAGCCAGCAGCACCGCCGCCAGATAGCCAATGAACAGGCCCTGCGAGGGCGTTTCGTGCTGCGTTTCGCTGTCCATGGACCTTGCTCCCTTGCTTCGGCAACCGCGCCCGGCACACGGGTTTGCGCGCCGCTTCCCTCATATGGGGATTTGCTCTAAGGCGAACCCCATGACGCTCTACTCTATCTTCGAAAAGCAGGATTTGCAGCAGGCTTCCGCGCTTGGACCCGCTGCCGTGCCCGAGCGCTTTTCCTGGTTCGCCTTTGTCCTGCCGCCGCTCTATGCGCTGCGTCACGGCCTGATCCTGATGCTGCTGTTCTGGGTCGTGCTGGCGGCGGGCCTGTCTTTTGCCGCTCCAACCATTGGTATCGCTGCCGCCTGGGGCATTTATTGGCTGGTCGCAGCCTTTCTTGGCTTTGAGGCCTCTGCCCTCCGCCGCGACGCACTTGTCGCCCGCGGCTGGGTATGGCGAGGCGACATGGTGGCAAGCGACGCCGACATCGCCGAGCGGGACTATCTGAGCCTCCGGCGATGAGCCAAACGGTCGCGATCATCGATTACGGTTCGGGCAATCTCCGCTCGGCCGCCAAGGCCTTCGAGCGCTCAGTGAAATCCATCGGCGCCGACATGACGGTGCTCGTTACCGCTGATCCCGACGCCGTGCGCCGAGCCGATCGCATCGTCCTCCCCGGGGTCGGCGCTTTCGCCGATTGCAAGGCCGGGCTCGATGCGGTGCCCAGCATGGTCGAAATGCTCAACGAGCGCGTTATCGCCGATGCCGTTCCGTTTCTCGGCATTTGCGTCGGCATGCAGCTGATGGCATCGGAAGGCCGCGAAAAGGGCATCTGGCCCGGCCTCGGCTGGATCGACGGCGCGGTCGTGCGCATCGAGCCCAAAGGGGGCCTCAAAGTGCCGCATATGGGCTGGAACACGCTGACCTTCACGCAGCGCCACCCGCTTCTCGCCGGAATTCCCGACGGCGAGACGGGCCTGCACGCCTATTTCGTCCACTCCTACCATTTTGCTACCGCCGACTCCGCCGATCTCTTTGCCACAGCCGACTACGGCCAGGCCGTCACCGCCTGCATCGGTCGCGACAATCTGTTTGGAACGCAGTTCCATCCGGAAAAGAGCCAGACGCTTGGTCTGCGTTTGATCGAAAACTTTTTGCAATGGACGCCGTGAATTGATCCTCTTTCCCGCCATCGATCTCAAGGATGGGCAGTGTGTGCGCCTGAAGCGCGGCGACATGGCCGAGGCGACCGTGTTCAATATTGATCCGGCGGCGCAAGCCCGCGAATTCGTGGCGCAGGGGTTTGACCATCTGCACGTGGTCGATCTCAACGGCGCATTCGCCGGAACGCCGGTCAATGGTGCCGCGGTCGAGGCCATTCTCGCCGCAGTGAAAATGCCCGTGCAACTCGGCGGCGGTATTCGCTCGCTGGCGCAGATCGAGACCTGGCTGCAAAAGGGTCTGAGTCGCGTCATCCTCGGCACCATCGCCTTGCGCGACCCGGCCCTGGTCAAAGAGGCGGCGCGCCTCTTTCCCGGCCGCGTCGCGGTTGGCATCGATGCCCGGGCTGGCCGCGTCGCGGTCGAAGGCTGGGCCGAAACCTCCGATCTCAAGGCTATTGAAATGGCCCGCCGCTTCGAAGGCGCGGGTGTCGCCGCAATCATCTTCACAGACATCGATCGCGATGGCGTGCTGACCGGCATCAACTGGGACTCGACCCTCGAGCTCGCGCGCGCCGTCTCCATCCCGGTCATCGCCTCAGGCGGTCTTGCCTCGATGGCGGACATCGAGCGTCTCAGTCGCCCCGAGTGCCAGATCCTCGAAGGCGCGATTTCCGGCCGGGCCCTCTATGACGGTCGTATCGACGCGGCTGCGGCGTTAGCCATGCTCAAGAACAAGGGCGTCGCCGCATGACGCTCAAGGTCCGCCTCATCCCCTGCCTCGACGTTAAGGATGGCCGTGTCGTCAAGGGCGTGCGCTTCCTCGATCTGCGCGATGCCGGCGATCCGGTGGAAGCCGCCATCGCCTATGATGCGGCGGGTGCCGATGAACTCTGCTTTCTCGACATCACGGCCAGCGCCGAAAACCGCGACACGATCTTCGATGTCGTCGCCCGCACCGCCGAGCAATGCTTTATGCCGGTCACCGTCGGTGGCGGTGTCCGCAGCGTCGAGGACATCCGTCGGTTGCTCCTCAGCGGCGCCGACAAGGTGTCGATCAACACGGCCGCCGTGAACGACCCCGATTTCGTCGCCCGCGCCGCCGACAAATTCGGCGATCAATGCATCGTTGTTTCAGTCGATGCCAAGCGCCGCCAGACCAGAGCACTCGGCGGCGCCAACGCCTCTGACTGGGAAATCTTCACCCATGGCGGCCGCACGCCCACCGGCATCGACGCCGTGGAATTTGCCGTTCGTTCGGTCGAGCGTGGGGCAGGCGAACTGCTGGTGACGTCTATGGATCGGGACGGCACCAAATCCGGGTTCGATCTTGAGCTGATCCGCACCATCGCCGACGCCGTGCCGGTTCCTGTCGTCGCCTCGGGCGGTGTCGGCTCGCTCGACGATCTGGTGGCCGGCGTCAAGCAGGGACACGCCAGCGCCGTGCTCGCCGCCTCCATTTTCCATTTCGGCACCTTCACCATTGCCGAGGCCAAGGCTCACCTTCTAAACAACGGCGTCGCGGTCCGCACCGCATAGGAGCTAGCGATGAGCTTCACCCTGGAAACATTGAACGAACGCGTGCTCGCACGCGCCGCCGCCGACCCCAATGAGAGCTATACCGCGAAGCTCTTGAGCGAAGGCGTCGAGCGCTGTGCCAAAAAGCTCGGCGAAGAAGCGGTGGAAACCGTTATCGCCGCGACCGCCCGCGACAAGAAGGCCGTGGTCACCGAGAGCGCGGATGTCATCTATCACCTCTTGGTGCTGCTCAAAGCCGCTGGCGTGACGCTCGACGAGGTCATGCAAAGCCTCGAGCGCCGGACCGTGCAATCGGGTCTTGCCGAAAAGGCCTCGCGGCCCTCCGCATGACCCCGACCAATCGCGGACGCGACCTGCAGCCCTACCATCGCTTCACCAAAGCGCAATGGGCGCAATATCGCGACGGCGAACCGATGACGCTGGGTGAGGCCGACATCACGCGCCTTCGCGCCCTCACCGATCCGATCTCGCTCGCCGAAGCCGAACAGATTTACCTGCCGCTCAGCCGCCTCATCTCGTTTTACGTCGAGGCGGCGCAGGCGGTGCATCGCGTCTCGACCCGCTTTCTCGGTGCCGAGGACCGCAAGGTCCCCTTCATCATCGGCGTCGCCGGCTCGGTCGCCTCGGGCAAATCCACCACCTCGCGCATCCTGCGTGCCCTGCTGCAGCGCTGGCGCGCCTCGCCCAAGGTGGAACTCGTCACCACCGATGGCTTCCTCTTCTCCAATGCGGAGCTCGAGGCCCGCGGCCTGATGGAGAAAAAGGGCTTCCCGGAAAGTTACGACCGCACCCGGCTCATCGAATTTCTCTCGGACATGAAATCGGGGAAACCCAAAGTGACCGTGCCGGTCTACTCCCACCTCGTCTACGATGTGATCGCGGGCGAAGAGCTTACCATCGAGCGGCCCGATATCCTCATCGTCGAGGGCCTCAACATTCTCCAGCCCGGCGAATTGCCCAAATCCGGCAAGCCGATCCTGTTTGCCTCGGACTTCATCGATTTTTCGATCTTCATCGACGCCAGCGAGGGGGATCTCCGCGATTGGTTCATGGAGCGCTTCCGCAAGCTGCGCGAAACCGCCTTCACCGACCCCAAGAGCTTCTTCCACCGCTTCGCTGAAATGAGCGCCGCGGACGCCCAGAAGTTCGGCCTCTGGGCCTGGGAGACGATCAATCTGCCCAATCTGCGCGACAACATCGCGCCCACCCGCAGCCGCGCCCATTTGATCCTCAAAAAGGCTGCCAATCACACCGTCGAGGAAGTGGCGTTGCGGCGGGTGTAGCGGCGTCCGCGGTTGGACTTCGCGGCCGCAGGACGCGAGGGACAGAGCAAGCAAGAAGCTCCGGTTGGACCTCGCGACCGCAAGGCGCGAGGGACAGAGCAGGCAAAAGCTCCGCCTAAACCTCGACCCCGTGCTCCCGAGCCATCTGCTCAAGATCGCGGATCGGCCGCGCGCCGATATGCGAAATCACTTCGCTCGCCGCCAGACACCCCGCCTGTAACGCCGTTCGCAAATCGCGTCCGCGCGCGTATGCCAGCAGGAAGCCTGACGCAAACAGATCGCCCGCGCCGGTCGCGTCCACCACCCCGCCGACTGGATAGGCGGGCACCGTCACCACCTCGCCGTCGGCGATCGTCATCGCTCCCTGCGCGCCCATCGTCACCGCCGCCAGCTCGCAATCCTTGCCGATTTGCTGGATGGCGCTCTGCAAACTGTCGGTCTGGTAGAGCGCTTTCACCTCTTCGATATTGGCGAAGACGATCTCGATGGTTTTGGAGCGCATCAAATCGAGAAATTCCTCGCGGAAGCGATTGACGCAAAATGGATCGCTGAGCGTAAACGCCGTTGCGCGTTCATGTTTGTGGGCAAAATGCGCCGCGGTGACGAACGCCTTCTTGGCCTCGACGGGGTCCCAGAGGTAGCCCTCCATATAGGTCACCGCCGCCGCGCCGATCTCGTTTTCCTTGATGTCAGCAATGGTCAACTGGTGGCAGGCGCCGAGGTAAGTGTTCATCGTTCGCTCGCCGCCCGGCGAGATCAGGATCATGGAGCGCGCCGTCGCCGGCCCGTTATGCAGTCGGCTCACCGCGTAATGCACGCCGATGTGCTTGAGATCGTCGGCGAAAATATCGCCCAGATCGTCCGCCGCGACCTTGCCTACAAAGCTCGCCCGGCCGCCCAGCGATGCAACGCCTGCGGCCGTGTTGGCGGCGCTGCCGCCCGAAATCTGCCGCTTCTCCTTGAGCATCCGCTCATAGAGATAGGCCGAGCGCTCGGCATCGACGAGATGCATGATCCCCTCATCCATGCCCTCGCGCT
>JBDSEK010000034.1:0-18371 GCA_039920085.1 Devosia sp.
ATGACGGACTTCTCCTACACTTTGACTCACACCGATGGCGCGGCCCGCCGGGGCCGGATCGACACACGTCGCGGCACGGTGGAGACCCCGGCGTTCATGCCGGTCGGGACAGTCGGAACCGTCAAAGCCATGTATCCCGAGCAAGTACGCGACACCGGCGCCGAAATCCTCCTCGGCAACACCTATCATTTGATGCTCCGTCCCGGCGCAGAGCGTGTCGCAGCGCTTGGCGGCCTGCACCAATTTATGGACTGGGCACGGCCGATCCTCACCGATAGCGGCGGCTTTTAGGTCATGTCGCTGGCCAAGCTCAGAAAGCTCACCGAACAGGGCGTGACCTTTCGCTCGCATATCGACGGCTCAGCGCATGAGCTGACGCCCGAGCGTTCGATCGAGATTCAGATGCTGCTCGACAGCGATATCATCATGCAGCTCGACGAGTGCATTGCCTTGCCGTCCGAGCGCGCCGAAATCGAGCGCGCCATGGAGCTCTCGCTGCGTTGGGCCCAGCGCAGCAAGGACGCGTTTGGCGCCCAGACGCAGCGTGCCCTGTTTGGCATCAATCAGGGCGGCGACAATCTGGAACTGCGTTCGAGATCGGCAGCGGGCCTCAGATTTATCGGCTTTGACGGCTATGCCATCGGTGGCCTGGCGGTGGGCGAGCCGCAGGAAACGATGTTTCGTATCATCGGCGGCATCACGCCCGAACTTCCCGCCGACAAGCCGCGCTACCTGATGGGCGTGGGCAAGCCCGACGACATTCTCGGCGCCATCGAGCGCGGCGTCGACATGTTCGACTGCGTGCATCCGACGCGCGCCGGACGGCATGGTCACGCCTATACGCGCTTCGGCGTTATCAATCTGAAGAACGCCCGCCATAGAGACGATCCGCGGCCCCTCGACGCCGAGTCACCTAACCCCAATTGCCGGCGCTTCTCGCGCGCCTATCTTCATCATTTGATCCGGACCGAAGAGATGCTCGGCGCCATGATTCTCAGCCAGATCAATCTTCACACCTATCAGGAGCTGGTCCACGGTGCGCAGCGCGCGATCGAGGCTAGCGCATTCGCGGCCCATGCGGCACAAACGCGCGAAGGCTGGGCGCGGGGCGATCTGCCGCCGCTGTAGAGGACGAACCGATGGCCACCAAGCGCAAATCGCTGCTCAATTCCATGATGAAGCATCGGGCCCGGCTCGACAAAAGGCCGATGCGGCAATTGTTCGCCGAGGACAAAGCCCGCTTCAAGCGCTTCTCGGTCTCTGCCGGCGATCTGCTGCTCGACTATTCCAAGAACCGCATCGACGACAAGGCGATGGCGGCGCTGTTCGATCTGGCGCGCGCCGCCGGTGTCGAGCAAAGACGTGCTGCCATGTGGAAGGGCGAGCACATCAACATCACCGAAGATCGCGCGGTCGAGCATATGGCGCTGCGCTATCAGGGCGACAAACCGGTCAGGATCGATGGCCGCGACGTGATGCCCGATGTCCGGGCCGTTCTGGCGGCGATGAAGACCTTCGCCACGGCCGTTCGATCGGGTGACATACGCGGTGCTACCGGGGAGGCCTTTACCGATGTCGTCAATATCGGCATCGGCGGCTCGGACCTTGGCCCGGCGATGGTGACGCTGGCGCTCGAGCCCTATAGCCGACCGGACCTGCGCGCCCATTACGTCTCCAACGTCGACGGCGCGCATATGCACGATACGCTGAAGCGCCTCGATCCCAAGCGCACGCTGTTCATCATTGCCAGCAAGACCTTCACCACCGACGAAACGATGACCAACGCTGCGACCGCGCGCGCCTGGATCGCCTCGGCGCTGGGCGAAGGCTCGGTGATGCACCATTTCGCGGCGCTCTCTACCAATCTCAAGGCTTGCGACGCCTTCGGCATTTTGCCCGAGCGCATCTTCGGTTTCTGGGACTGGGTGGGCGGGCGCTATTCGGTGTGGTCGTCAATTGGACTGCCGGTCGCCATTGCTGTCGGCTTCGACACATTCGAAGCTTTTCTCGGCGGCGCCTATGAGATGGACCAGCATTTTCTGAAGACCCGGCTCGAAAAGAATCTGCCGGTGATCATGGGCCTGCTCGGGGTTTGGTACCGCAACGCCTGGGGATTTTCGACCCATGCCGTGCTGCCTTATGACCAGCGGCTCTCGCGCTTTGCGGCCTATCTCCAGCAGCAGGACATGGAGAGCAATGGCAAATCCGTCGGGCTTGACGGTAAGCCGGTCGACTACCCTACCGGGCCGATCATCTGGGGCGAGCCGGGCACCAATGGTCAGCACGCGTTTTACCAGCTGATCCATCAGGGGACCGATCCGATCTCCGCCGATTTCCTCATCGCCGCGCGGCCGCACGAGGCGCTGCCACCGCATCACGACAAGCTCGTCGCCAATGTGCTTGCCCAATCGGAAGCGCTAATGCTGGGATAGTCCAAAGAGGAAGTTGTGGCCGAGCTGACCGCTCAGGGCATCGACAAGGCGCGGATCAAGGAACTGACGCCGCATAAGATGTTCCCGGGCAACCGCCCGTCCAACACGCTGATGTATCCCAAGCTTACGCCGCACATGCTCGGCATGCTTGTCGCGCTCTATGAGCACAAGGTGTTCGTCCAGGGGACGATCTGGAACGTCAATTCCTACGATCAATGGGGCGTCGAGCTGGGTAAGCAGCTGGCGAAAGCTCTCCTGCCCAAGGTGGAGGGCACGGCCACAAATAGCGGGAATGATTCCTCGACCAGGGGCCTGCTTGCCCGGTATCGCGAGCTCAAAGAGGGCTGACACGGCGCGGGCGGGTCAGAGACTCGTCTGGCATTTCGTTGCCCAGCGCAAGAAACCGGAAAAATCGCGCTGTTTCTCTTCCCCGCCGCGTCCGGTTGGCACGCGCCGTATCGGAAACCCAACGCCTGTCGCAGCCTAGGGTTGCCGCCTTATTGATTGACTCGGAAGGGTTCGCCGCTATGTTCCGCCGCAATCCGGCGGCCCCCTCCGCTAGATTGCAAATGAGGTCGCGGGATCGACCCGGGAAAGTCTGCAACTTTTCCTTATCCCGCTCCAGCGGGCCGGTAGCTCAGGGGTAGAGCATTCGACTTTTAATCGAATGGTCGCGGGTTCGATTCCCGCCCGGCCTACCACTCCCCTCCGCCGGAATCGCCGGTTTGTCGGCGAATAATCCTAAGCTCACCCAAGGTTTGCGACCCTGATAAGTGTGAGGCGCCGACCGACAACTCTTGTCCCAATGGCTTGAATTGCCGAGCGACTTTAGTTGGCTGCAGGTGGCAGGGCCGCGCCAGTGTAGGGAACGACCGAGCAGGCGATCCCGGCTTTGGCAAAACGGCCGCAGAGCCCGCTCGCCTCGCTCTCGCGCACCGGGCCGGCGATCAGGCGTTTGGCCGCCATGCCTTCCATGTTGCCGATCAGGGGGGTGAGACCAATCAGCAGCACCCCGGCCCGGGTCGTGAGACTGGCCCAGACTTCCGGCGCGGTGCCGGGGCTGAAGGGCCCCCCCAGAGCGAGGCCGACGGACCCGGCCAAGGGTTGAGGCATGGCTTGCAATGGCGCTGTTTCGGCGGCGCTCGAGCGTGCGGGGGCCATGGGCTGGGTTGTCACTGCGACGGAGCCTCCTTCCGCTTCAAGCAATATGGGCGGCTTGCCCAAAGACGCGGTGAGCGTCGAATTGTCGACCAGCGCGTCCTGCGGAATAGCCTCGAGGAGCTTTGGGATAGACATCTCAAGCGCCCCGACGCGCCGGGTCACCTCCCCATCGCTCTGGTCGCTCAGCATGGCCCGCTGCATTAAAGCGCGGTTTTCGAGTTTCAGCGCGCCGGTTTCCGTTTCGAGCGCCGCGACTTGGGATTTGAGCTGGTTGACGCTGGCGCCTTCAAGGCGTGTCGCGTGAAGGCCGGCGAACACATTTTCGGGGATGAGCGCCGAGACATTAGCGCCCAGTACCGCCACGCCCCACATGACGAGCGCAACGATGCCCCACAGGTTCACGTCTGACGATCTGATCTGATCGGATGCCTTCGCCAAACATGCCCCTGAACGCCCCGCGAATCAGGCGCTTCCGCTCGCAGTTTACCATCAGTGGGCGTAATGGTTTCCCAACAACTTGCTGCCATAAAATGCGGCCAGTTCTGGGGTGGAAAAGGGGCGGGAATGACAGAGTTGTTGTCGATCATTTTGGCGGCGGGTGAGGGCACCCGCATGCGATCGGCAACGCCCAAGGTCCTACACCCGATCGGCGGGCTGCCGATCATCGGTCACGTGGTCCGCGCGGCGATGAACGGCGGCTCCAATCGTGTCGCTGTCGTTACCGCCCCGGAGCATGAGCGACTGCGGGCTGAAGTCTCGGCGCTTTACCCGGATGTGCAGTTCTTCGAACAGGCCGAGCGTAAGGGTACCGCGCACGCCGCCTCGATGGCCCGGCCGCTGTGGGAGGGGGCCTCGGGCTATGTCGCGGTGGTCTATGGCGACCATCCGCTCCTGACCGGCCCAATCTTCAAACTGGTGACCGACCGGCTCGATGCCGGTATGGACGCGGCGATCCTGGGGTTTATTCCAGCTGACCCCACCGGCTATGGCCGCTTCATCACCGATGGAGAGCGGCTGCTGGCGATCCGCGAGCATAAGGATGCGTCCGCCGAAGAGCGGAAGATTGGCCTCTGCAATGCCTGCATCCTGGCGTTTCGGGCGGAGGTGTTTCGCACTCTGATCGACCGGGTCGGGAGCGCCAATAGTCAGGGCGAGTTCTACGTCACAGACCTCGTCGAGCTCGCCAACCAGGCCGGCCACAAGGTCGGCTACGCCGTCGGGTCAGAGGCCGATGTGATGGGCGTCAATGACCGCTCGCAGCTCGCCAGAGCCGAAGCCCAATTCCAGGAGCTCCGCCGCGAGGACATGATGCAGGCAGGCGTCACTCTCAAGGATCCGAGTTCGGTCTATTTCTCCTGGGACACCCAGATCGGCAAGGATACGCTGGTCGAGCCCAATGTCGTGTTCGGCCCGGGCGTGAAGATCGGCGAGGGGGTCAAGGTCTTTGCCTTTTCGCACATCACCGACAGCACATTGGCGGACCGCGTCGAAGTCGGCCCATTCGTTCGCTTGCGCGGCAAGACCGTGCTGGCCGAGGATGTGCATCTGGGCAATTTCGTCGAGGCCAAGAATGCCAAAATCGCCCCCGGCACCAAGGCGATGCATCTGAGCTATCTTGGCGATACGGTGATCGGCGCCAAATCCAACATCGGTGCGGGCACGATCACCTGCAATTATGATGGCGTGAACAAGACGCAAACCACGATCGGTGACGCCGTTTTCGTCGGTTCGAATTCGTCGCTGGTTGCGCCGGTCAGCATCGGCGATGGCGCCTATATCGCCTCGGGCAGCGTCATCACCGACGATGTTCCGGCCGCGGCCCTCGCCTTCGGGCGGGCGCGGCAGGAGAACAAGCCGGGCCAAGCGTCCAAGCTCCGCGAGAAAGCGCTCGCCATCAAGGCAGCCAAGGGGAAAATCTGATGTGCGGCATCGTCGGTATCATCGGAGTCGAGCCGGTCGCTGGCCGCATGGTCGAAGCGCTGAGGCGGCTCGAATATCGCGGCTATGACAGCGCCGGCGTTGCGACGCTCGAAGCCGGTTCGATCGCGCGCCGCCGGGCGGAAGGCAAGCTCGGCAATCTCGCGACCAAGCTCGCGATGGAGCCGCTGGGCGGCAGTATCGGCATCGGCCACACGCGTTGGGCCACGCATGGCGCGCCGACCGAGGGCAATGCTCATCCGCACGCGACCGACAAGGTTGCGGTTGTTCACAATGGCATCATCGAGAATTTCCGCGAGCTGCTCGAAGACCTCGCCAGGGATGGTTATCTCCCCAAGACTCAGACCGATACGGAATCGGTCGCTCTGTGGGTCACCCGCGAAATTGATCGCGGGCTCGATCCCGAGCAGGCCGTCGGCGTCACGCTGAAGAGACTGCGTGGCGCCTTTGCGCTCGCCTTCATGTTCAAAGGCCACGATCAGCTGCTGATCGCCGCGCGGCATGGTGCGCCGCTCGCGGTGGGGTATGGCGAGACGGAGATGTATCTGGGATCGGACGCGATGGCGCTTGCGCCGTTCACATCGCGACTGAGCTATTTGCTCGATGGCGACTGGGCTGCCATCACGCCTAAAGGCGTCACTATTCGCGACGGCACCGACGCGATCGTGCAGCGCGAAATGCTGTTGTCGCAGGCTTCGTCGCTGCTGGTCGACAAGGGCAATTATCGCCACTTCATGGCCAAGGAAATATACGAGCAGCCCGAGACCATTTCACACACGCTCAGCCACTATGTGGATATGAGCGCTGGCCGCGTGGCGCTGCGCGAGCAATTGCCGTTTGATTTTGCATCGCTTGGCCGGCTCACCATTTCCGCCTGCGGCACGGCGTACTATGCGGGGCTCATCGCCAAATACTGGTTCGAACGCTATGCGCGCTTGCCGGTCGACGTCGATGTTGCCTCCGAGTTTCGCTATCGCGAGCCCCCCCTCGATAAGGCGGGTCTAGCGCTCTTTATTTCGCAGTCTGGGGAAACAGCCGATACTCTGGCGGCCCTTCGCTATTGCGCAGGGCAGGGGCAGACGGTGGTCAGCCTTCTCAATGTGCCGGAGTCGACCATTGGTCGTGAAAGCAGCATCGTCTTTCCGACACTCTGCGGCCCCGAGATCGGTGTCGCCTCCACCAAGGCGCTGACGGCGCAGCTGACGGCGCTGGCCAGCCTCGTCGTCGCCGCGGGTGTCGCGCGGGGGACACTCGATCGTAAGGCCGAAGCGGAAATGATCGCGGCGCTCACCGCCCTGCCCTCCGCCGTCTCGGAAGCGCTCGGTGCTGAAGCGCAGATCGAGGGCATCGCCAAGCAGCTAAGCAAAGCCGAGGACGTGCTCTATCTTGGTCGCGGGCCAATGTTCCCTGTCGCGATGGAAGGTGCGCTGAAGCTCAAGGAGATCAGCTACATCCATGCCGAGGGCTATGCCGCTGGCGAGCTGAAACACGGTCCGATCGCGTTGGTCGACGAGCAGATGCCGGTGATTGTGGTTGCTCCGCATGACGAGCTGATGGAAAAGACCCTGTCCAACATGCAGGAGGTCGCGGCTCGTGGGGGCCGGATTATCCTGATCACCGATGCCGACGGGGCCAAGCATGTTGGCCCGGGCGTCGCCGAGGTGATCATTATGCCCAGGGTCGCAAGCTTCGTTGCTCCGATCCTCAGCATGATCCCGGTACAGCTGCTGGCCTACCACACTGCCGTAGTCATGGGCACGGACGTTGATCAACCGCGCAATCTGGCGAAGTCGGTGACGGTCGAGTAGGCCTTGCCTCCTTTGGCGGGTCGTGGCAACGCACAGCCCATGCCGTCGCCACCGCTCATAATTGTTCCGCCAAACCGCCCGCTGACCGGCCGCGTTCGGCCGCCCGGCAGCAAGTCGATTACCAACCGCGCGCTGTTGCTTGCGGCGTTGGCCAGGGGCACCAGCCACCTCACCGGTGCCCTCAAGAGCAAGGACACGCAGTTGATGGCTGCTGCTCTACGTCAGATGGGCGTCACGGTCGAGGAGCCGGACCAGACGAGCTTCACTGTCACCTCCACTGGGCGGCTCGCCGCACCCGCCGAACCGCTGCAGCTGGGCAATGCCGGCACCGCCGTGCGGTTTCTCACCGCGGCGGTCGCGCTTTGCGATGGCATGGTCATCGTCGATGGCGACGAGCATATGCGCAAGCGTCCCATTGGGCCGCTGGTCAATGCGCTCCACGCGCTCGGCATCACGGCCAGCGCGCCGACCGGTTGCCCGCCGGTGATGATCGAAGGCAAAGGCCATTTCGGTTCGGGGCGGGTCGAGATCGACGGCGGGCTCTCGTCGCAATATGTCTCGGCGCTGCTGATGGCCGCACCCTTCGGAACTGCGCCGATCGATGTGGCGCTCACTGGAAAAGAGCTCGATGCGCGGGGTTATGTCGATCTGACACTTGCGGCGATGCGGGCTTTCGGTGCCGATGCGGCGCAGCTTGACGAGTTGACCTGGCGCGTACAGCCGGGCGCTTACCGCGCCCGCGATTTCGAGATCGAACCCGACGCGTCGGCCGCCACCTATCTTTGGGCGGCCGCGGCACTGACGGGCGGCAACATTGACCTGGGCGTGCCGATGGGTGCCTTCACGCAGCCCGACGCCAAAGCGGCGTCGATTATACAATCCTTCCCGCAGATGCCGGCCGTCATCGATGGTTCGCAGATGCAGGACGCCGTTCCAACGTTGGCCGTTCTCGCGGCGTTCAATCAGACGCCCGTGCGCTTCACCGGCATCGCCAATCTTCGGGTCAAGGAATGTGACCGCATCGCCGCGCTTGCCACCGAGCTGTCCCGTATTCGCCCCGGTCTTGCACGCGAGGAAGGCGACGATCTGGTCGTCGCATCCGATCCGTCATTGTCGGGCCAGACCCTACCGACCCGCATCAAAACTTACGCCGACCATCGCATCGCCATGAGCTTTGCACTGGCAGGCCTGCGCGTCCATGGCATCACCATTCTCGATCCCGATTGTGTCGGCAAAACCTATCCCGACTATTGGGATGCCCTGCGCAGCCTCGGCGTTGAACTGAAGCCGGCTTAAGCGGCTACGACAGTGTCGTCCTTGAGCTCGCTTTCGGCGAGAACGCGATTCCGGCCGGCGTGTTTTGCCGCGTAGAGGCAGCGATCGGCGCGCTCGATCAGTGATGATGGCGTGTCGCCGCGCTTGAAAGCTGCCACGCCAAACGAGGCAGTGATACGGCCCAGCTTCTCGTTGGTCGAGCGCTTCAGCAGTTCCTTAGCCTGTATGGCCTTGCGGATATTGTCCGCAAGTATGACCGCGCCCTCAATATCGGTCTCGGGCAGCACCGCGGCAAACTCTTCACCGCCATAGCGGGCCGCGATGTCCTTGCCCTTGATATTGGATTTGATGGTCATAGCGACCAGGCGCAGCACCTGGTCGCCAGTCTGGTGACCCCAGGTGTCGTTGAAATTCTTGAAGTGGTCGATGTCGACCAACACGAGGCAAAGTGGGGCGTCGCCCTCATTGGCCTCGGTGAAGGCCCTGAGCAGGCCTTCGTCGAAGCTTTTGCGGTTGAAAATCTTGGTCAGCGGATCGAGCATGGATTCGCGCCGCACCTCGTCGAGGTCGCGCTGCAGCCCCGAGATATCCTCGCGCGAGGCTTCGAGCTTTTTTTCCAGCTGGTGGTTGGCGTCCTGCATGCGGCGAGTCTCGCCGATCAACCGCTGCGCCATGTTGCGCAAATCGGTTTCGCTCATATCGTGATTGAGGTCACCGGTCGCCGCCTGCAGTGTGCCGGAATAGGCGTTGGCCGTGCTCATGGCCGTGTCGATGGCCTCGTGTACTGCTTCGATGCGGGTGGCCATGCGCTCGGAGACCGAAGAAATCCGCTCGTTGGCGTCCTGCGCCTTTAGAAACTCGTTATAGAGCCGCTCGGCCAGTTCGGCAGTCGCCGTCCCGTCGCGGAAGATCTGGTTGATGCGTTGGTTGAGCGTCGGATTGACGCCAGTCGCGTAGGTGTAAAGCAGCTCATAAAATTGCGGATAGGGAGGAATGGAGCCGCGCCGCAACAAATCCATGGCGGAGTTGGCGTAACCGAGCGCGCGCCTGAATTCCTGTTCCGACACTGATGTCCCCGCGCTCTTTTCGGCCGCCCTGATATTGCGGGACATTCTCGATGGGGACGCTTAACGGCCAGTAAAGGAGGTAACGTTCTCCCTGATATTTCCGAGGGTTGGCGATCACATTTGAGGGCCGAAGCCGGAAGACGGCCAACCGTCGGCCCGCAAGGTCAGCGGCCGCGGGACGGGCCCAGGAGGAAGGCCGGCACATTGCCATCGAAGCCAATTGCCGATTCTGCGCGCTCGTGACGAGGCTCGCGCTCGGGTCTCGGTGTGCGCTCTGGTCGCGGCTCACGCTCTGGTCTTGGTGGCTGCTGCGGCGCGTGTGGCTTAGGCGCTGCGACCGTGGCTTCGGGCTTCGGCTCGGGAGAGCGCGGCGCCCGGTCGATTGTTGCGGTCGGCTCATTGTCCCGTGCCGGCCGGCGATCGCGCCGGTTGCGACTTGACCGGCCGCCGCCGTCCCGTTCCTCGCGCTGCGGCCTCTCGGCGCGCGGCGTCGACGTATCGGCTTCGATGCTGGCGGTCGCAGACTTGTCGAGAGCCATTGCTGGAATCTCGCGCTGGATGAGCCGGGTGATGGCATCAAGATATTTGCCGTCGCCGGGTGTCGCTAGTGTGATGGACACCCCCGACCGCCCGGCGCGACCGGTGCGGCCGATGCGGTGGATATAGTCCTCGGCATGGGTGGGCACGTCGAAATTGAAGATGTGGCTCACCGCCGGAATGTCGAGGCCGCGGGCCGCCACATCACTTGCAATCAGCAGGGTCAGCTTGTTGGTCTTGAACGCATCGAGCGTTTCCGTCCGGCTCTTCTGATCCATGTCACCATGCAGGCCCGCTGCCGAAAAGCCGTGGCGCTGCAGCGACCGGGCGAGGGTCGCCACATCGCGTTTGCGGTTGCTGAAAATGATTGCGTTGGTCAGCCCATCGGCCGAGCGGATGAGCTGGCGCAAGGCCGCCCGCTTTTCCTCCGGCTTGCTCGAAACCTTCACCAGTCGCTGGTCGATGGTTTCGACCACCGAGTTCTGCCGCGCCACCTCGATCCGCACGGGATCGCGCAGGAACTTGCCGGTGAGCTTCTGGATTTCAGGCGCCATGGTCGCCGAAAAGAACAGAGTCTGGCGCCGTGGCGGCAGCTTGGCGCAGATCTTTTCGATCTCGGGAATGAACCCCATGTCCAGCATGCGATCGGCCTCGTCGATCACCAGGATCTCGACGCCGTTCATCAGGATGCGGCCGCGCTCGAACTGGTCCAGCAACCGGCCAGGGGTGGCGATGAGCACGTCGACGCCGCGATCGAGCTTCTTGTTCTGATCGTCGAACGAGACGCCGCCAATGATCAGCGCCACGCTGAGTTTGTGGTTCTTGCCGTATTTCTCGAAATTCTCATGCACCTGCGCCGCCAGTTCGCGGGTCGGCTCGAGGATCAGCGTGCGCGGCATGCGGGCCCGCGCCCGGCCGCTTTCAAGCAGCGTAAGCATCGGCAGGACGAAGGAAGCGGTCTTGCCGGTTCCCGTCTGCGCAATACCAATCACGTCCCGCTTTTCGAGGACGATCGGGATGGCCTTGGCCTGAATGTCAGTCGGCTTGGTATAGCCCGCAGCCGCAACCGCGTCGGTCACCTTGGCGCTGAGTCCGAGGCCGTGAAAGTCGTCTGGCAATGTTTTAGTCCACTCAAGGGGGTTGGGGAGAGGAACCGCGAGCGCGCTCTTGAGCCAGTCACGCGGGCGGGGGAGTGGTCCCTGACGCGCCGGGAACATAGTGGAAACCCCCCGTGTGTCAACGGGATTGCCGGGGGTTTGCTTAACCCGTGATCATGACGGTCAGATGTCCAGATCCGTCACGAACTTGGCGTTCTCCTGGATGAAGTCGAAGCGCGCTTCGGGTTTGGATCCCATCAGCCGGTCGACTGAGGATTTGGTCTCGTCGCGGTCCTGGAGCACGCGCACACGCAGCAGGCTGCGGGTCTTTTTGTCCATCGTCGTCTCGCGCAGATGCACATAGGGCATTTCGCCCAGGCCCTTGAACCGCGTGATGTCGGGCTTCTTGCCCTTGAACTCGGTCTCAAATAGCGCGTCGCGATGCGCCTCGTTCATGGCGTAGGCGACCTTGCCGCCGCCGCTCAGCCGGAACAGCGGCGGCATGGCCAGGTAGAGGTGCCCGTCGTCGATCAGCTTGGGCATTTCCTGAAAGAAGAATGTCATCAGCAGCGAGGCGATGTGGGCGCCATCGACATCGGCGTCGGTCATCAGGATGACCTTGTCGTAGCGGAGGTCATCTTCGCGGTAGCGTTCGCGCGTCCCGCAGCCCAAAGCCTGGATGAGGTCGGCGATCTGCTGGTTCTGCGCCAGTTTCTCGCGCGTCGCGCCGGCGACGTTAAGTACCTTGCCGCGCAGCGGCAGGATCGCCTGGCTGGCGCGGTCACGTGCCTGCTTGGCGCTGCCGCCGGCGCTATCGCCCTCGACGATGAACAGCTCCGCACCCTGCGCCGCCGACTGGGTGCAATCGGCAAGCTTGCCGGGGAGGCGGAGCTTGCGCGTCGCGGATTGCCGGTCGATCTCCTTTTCCTTCTTTCGCCGGAGCCGCTCCTCGGCCCGGTCGATGGTGAATTCGAGGAGTTTGTTGGCCTGGTTGGGCGCGTTGGTCAGCCAGTGGTCGAAGGCATCGCGGAGCGCATTGTCGACGATGCGCGTCGCTTCAGGGGAAGTCAGCCGGTCCTTGGTCTGGCCGACGAATTCGGGTTCGCGCACAAACACCGAGAGCATGGCCGAGCACTGCACCAGCAGATCGTCGGCGGTGACGTTGGCGGCGCGCTTGTCGCCTTTGAGCTCGCCATAGGTGCGAATGCCGCGCAGCAGCGCCGCTCGCAGGCCCTGCTCATGGGTGCCGCCCTCGGCCGTCGGGATAGTGTTGCAATAAGAGTTTAGGAAGCCGTCGGCGAAGTTCCAACTGATCGCCCATTCTACCGCGCCATGGCTGCCGGGCTTTCCCGTCTGGCCCGAGAAGATGTCGTCGGTGATGCGTTGCTCGCCCTCGAGGCGCGCCGCGAGGAAATCGCGCAGGCCGCCCGGAAAGTGAAAGCTGGCCTTGGCAGGTACGTCGGTAGTCGCCAGGGCTTCGTCGCAACTCCAGCGTATTTCGACGCCGCCGAAAAGATAGGCTTTGGCGCGCGTCATTTTGAACAGCCGCTGCACCGAGAATTCGGCCTTTCCGCCGAAGATTTCAGGGTCGGGATGGAAACGCTGCGTCGTGCCGCGACGGTTCTGCACCGGGCCGATTTTGAGTACTTTGCTTGTCGGCTTGCCGCGCGAATAGCTCTGCCGATAGAGCATTTGGTCGCGCGCTACTTCGGTGATCAGCTCATCGCTCAGCGCATTGACGACCGACACGCCGACGCCGTGGAGCCCACCGGATGTCTCATAGGCCTTGCCGTCGAACTTGCCGCCGGCGTGGAGCGTGGTCATAACTATTTCCAGCGTCGACTGGCCGGGAAATTTCGGATGGTTTTCAACCGGGATGCCGCGGCCATTGTCGGCCACGGTCAAATAGCCATCAGAGCCGAAATGCACCTCGATGCGGCTCGCGTGTCCGGCGATCGCCTCATCCATCGAATTGTCGATGACTTCCGCGAAGAGGTGGTGGAGGGCATTGGAGTCGGTGCCACCGATATACATGCCAGGACGGCGCCGGACCGGCTCAAGCCCCTGGAGCACCTCGATGTCGGACGCCGAATAAGACCCAGCTGACTCCCCCTTGCGCCGATTTGGCTCCGGCAAGTCGAATTGCGGGGCGGCGTTGTCGTTCCTGCGAGCCATGTCCGGGACGGAAATCTCAGTCGAATCGGGTGTTTGCTTCTAGCACAATCGGGGCGCGAAGCCTGTTAGTGGCCCATTCGGCATCACGTCCTCTCACGCATACGTGAGCCTTTTCTGAACGCCGAATTCGCCCAGAATTCAGACGCTTGAGCCTATCTGTTCGATGTCAAATGACGTGGGCCCCGCCCGCGGCTGCGGCCCTGCTCACATTCTGAACCGTAGATGAATGGGTGGTTGTCCCGACTTCATCGCTTGATCGTTACGTCTCCGGGCAACGCTTCTACTCCCAGCAGCGAAACCAACTAGGAGACTACAAATGAACATGCTCAACACGATCAGAACGACCGGCCGCGCTGCGCTCGTCGCGGTCGCTCTGGGTGCCACCGCTTTCACCACGATGCCGGCCCAGGCCGCGCCGCAGAGCAGCTTCTCGCTCTCACTTAACGGCGGCGGCATGCAGTTCAACAATGGCGGCAATATCACCCTGCAGTTTGGCAATGGCGACTTCTTCAACTATTGCCTGACCAACAACCAGATCGAAAAGCAGCTCCGCGCCAAGGGCTTCAAGAGCGTCGAGGTCGTCAAGAAGCTCAACAACCGCAAGGTGCTCGCCATCGGCCGCTACAATGGCGTCTGGTACGAGATGCGTGTGGACCGCTGCACCGGCAAGGTCGACAAGGTCAAGAAGCTCTACAAGAAGAACAGCAACGCCAATTTCAGCTTCACCATAACGTTCTAAGACGGGCGCAAAGCTCGCGAAGCGTGCACCCCGGTCCGGCCGCCGCCGGACCGGGATTTGCATTTTGCGGCACTCCGAGTCGATGGGCTTAACCATTGATTTGCTTATTGGAAGCACTTCCTTAAGTCCGCCCCGATACAACAGACTGCATACGGTTTGTGTGTGGAGTAGCCGTATGCGCGCCGCGTCGGCATCGCGTGTTTCTGTGGGTCCGACGCCCGCCATGGGTCTATCGCGTTCGGGGTGGCTGCAGGCCGGGTTTTCTAGTTTTGCGTACCGGCTTGCCCATCTTCGCGCGTCTCGATTGACGCTGACCGGAACACTGAGTTTGATATTTTTCTTGGCCTGACCGTGCGGCGCCTATGCGCCGGGTCATGTCGATCAGGCTACGCTCGTGACATCATCGTTTCGATGTGTCTCATGGCGGCGACCTCGTCAAAGCTCCCATTTTCGGATGTGCGCAGCCAGCCGGGCATCGGGCTGTGCCAGAACGGCGCAAACAGAACCAACTTTTCGGGGGCGAGAATGCCCGCGACCATTGAGAATGACGATTTGCTGGTAATCAGCACGTCGGCCGAGCTCATTCGCTCAAGCGATTCTATAGGGTCGGTATCGACGAAGCGATCAAGTGGAGCGAGCAGGCCGAAATCATCGAGCTCTTCATCCTCGTTCGACTTTGTACCTTCAAACGTCCGATCGTTTCGAGGGAGCTCATTGGCTGAGGAAGGCGCAAAGCTCGTCGCGGACTCGGTATGGAGTTCAAATCGAGCCCGCACTCCGGCTAACCCCAGCAGCTTCTCAAGCCGTCTGGCAACGCCTGAATAGTAACGGATGGGCATCATTCGTCGGGGAGCTGCGCGTTGCAGATCGCCTCGGCGAACATGCAGAGCAACGCGGAGGGGTTGGCGCCAGGCCGGCACTGGCGACAACACAGGCGCGGATTTCGGCCATAAGCTCGGATTCGCGTCGATATGAAGGTGCGGCTGCAGAATTCGAAACATTACGGGGGACTCTTCGGCAGACACTATCTTGGCGGCAGCCCGTACTCTGAAGTGTTTGACGGTCACTTCTCGACAACCGGAGGCGCGCTCGACGGCAGCCGGGTTACTCAAGATGTGAAAGCGAAGATTGCATCGATCGACAAGAGATTTGACCGCGTCGGGCGAATTCGGGGTGCTGTCGCCGGGGTGTAGGTTTGCGATCGGTGAATGCAAATAGCTCGCGCCAAGTGCGTTGGCCAACGCGTGGATGCCGAAAATCCGTTGAAGTTGCGCTCCCATTCCATCTTGCAGGGAAGCGTTGTCATAGGTGAGGACGCAATTTTGAAAAGTCCGTTGCGCTACCGCTCGCTCGAACTCACGGCGCAGACGCCAATATCGGAGCGACGATCTCAACTCTGCCATTGATGCCGTTACACTCACGTCGTGTCGCCTTGGTGGAAATATTCAGGACCGAGCAGACGGCCGAGAGACCTAACCTCCCTACGGCCCTATTTTCTGAATCGCCGAAAATGCACCCGGCGTAAGCGAGAGAGAATCCTGCGCGTGCGTCGCAGGATGAACGCTAGAAAAGGAGAAGACTCTATTCGCACCACAATGCCAGGCGGGCGTGCGTTCGCGCCGTCTTGCCTGCCCAGCAGGCGATCCAGAACGTCTCTGTTCTGCGCGAGAAAGGCGGCGAGTTCGGCAAAGCCTGAATAGTTGCCCCTTGAAAGCTGCGCGATGTAGAGTCTATCGGCGGAGGCGAGGGCGCACAAATCGGTGAGCGAATTGAGGGTAGCCTGTCGGCGTTGATCGTCGTTTGAGTAGGCTTGGCGGAAGTGAAGTGGTTTGCCATCTGCACGCACGATCGTCGAGGCGGTGACGATTTGCGACGCATTTAGCGTTTCTCTAGCGATCGAGATCGTAGCCGCATCATCAGTGCAGATTAGTACACGCAGGCCCAGCAGCTCTCGCTTCACCTTTTTCAGGATCGATCTCACGGAAGTCTTGGCGTCTGTATTGCGCAGGTGGATTGCAGCATCGCTGGCACCCAGCGACTTAAGTGCGTGTCGAATATCAGTAGCGATATCGTCAGCGAAGCGCACCCGTCGCAGGAAGTCGAAAGACAAATGTCCGCCGCCGGCCTGCTCGTGAACAAGCAACTGCTCACGATGGTCTAGCGAGAAGTCGAAGGACAGTTCCGCCTTCGAATCGATGTCGCGGAGTCGGCGCGAAACACTCCTGGACGTCCGGTATGAATTGATCCTACCCCGGATAGTGGGGGGGTAACATTCCATCGCATTAAGGTCCGAGTCGGCCAGCCGGCTGGCGTCAATGTCGAGCACCTGGCCGCCATCGAAAGGAGCGAAGAATGCAGAATATTGTAACATTATTCCAGATCGCGACGTATCGATAATCAGCGTTCGGTTGTGGAGTTCGGCATATTTCCAGCACTTTTCGATCTGGCAAAGCGTGTCATTCAGGCCACCCCGCGGTCGACAAAGGAGGTACTTATCCAGCATGGCTATTCCGATTTCGGGCGCCGAGGCCGAGGACCAGTCTCGTCATTCTGCGTCTTCCGCCATCCTGGCCTGTCACGCAGTTATCGGGGCAATGTTCGCTTTGTTCGACCCACAGTGAGACCAGCCCTCCACCTTTGATGCGAGGTCCGGCGGCAAGTCGACCCGAACGGAAAATTTAGTGCCCAGACCCAGCAGGTGATGGTGGGAATTGTAGTCGACATCCCCCGATCGGGGTAGACGCCTAACGAAAAGGGCCCCTTTCGGGGCCCTTCCGGTATTCATCGATCGCTATGGCTCAGGCCGAGTAATACATCTCATACTCGACGGGATGGGGGGTGTGCTCAAACTTGATCACTTCCGTCATCTTGAGGTCGATGTAGCTGTCGATCTGGTCGTCTTCGAAGACGCCGCCGGCCTTGAGGAACTCGCGGTCCTTGTCGAGATTTTCGAGGGCCTCGCGTAGCGAGCCGCAGACGGTCGGGATCTGCTTCAGCTCTTCGGGCGGCAGCTCGTAGAGATCCTTGTCCATCGGCTCGCCCGGATGGATCTTGTTCTTGATGCCATCGATGCCGGCCATCAACATGGCGGCAAAGCCGAGATACGGGTTCGCCAGCGGATCGGGGAAGCGGACTTCGACACGCTTGGATTTCGGGCTCTGGCCGAAGGGAATACGGCACGAGGCAGAGCGGTTGCGGGCTGAGTAAGCGAGCAACACAGGCGCTTCGAAGCCCGGCACCAGCCGCTTGTAGCTGTTGGTTGTCGGGTTGGTGAAGGCGTTGATGGCCTTGGCGTGCTTGATGATGCCGCCGATGTAGTAGAGAGCGTCCATCGACAGGCCGGCATATTGGTCACCGGCGAACAGGGGCTTGCCGTCCTTCCAGATCGACTGGTGGCAGTGCATGCCTGAGCCATTATCGCCATAGACGGGCTTGGGCATGAAGGTCACCGTCTTGCCGTAGGCGTGGGCGACCTGCTGGATTACGTACTTATAGATCTGCACCGAATCCGCCGCCTTGATGATGGGGCAGAATTTGATGCCGAGCTCGTGTTGGGCGGATGCCACTTCGTGGTGGTGCTTTTCGATCGGCACGCCCATGGCGCCCATCGCCGCCAGCATCTCGCCGCGCATGTCCTGCGCGCTGTCGAGCGGCGGCACGGGGAAATAGCCCTTCTTCAGACCGATATGGTGGCCGTGATTGCCCTGCTCATAGTCGGTGTCGTTGTTGGAGGGCAGCTCCGAGGAATCCACCGAGAAGCCGACCTTGTAGGTGGTGTTCGAAAAGCGGACGTCGTCGAAGATGAAGAATTCGGGCTCGGGGCCGAAATAGACGCTGTCGCCGATGCCCAGTGTCTTGACGTACGCTTCGGCCTTCTTGGCCGTGGTGCGGGGGTCTCGACCATAGGGCTGATAGGTGAGGGGCTCGAGCACGTCGCAATTGATGGCGAGCGTCGAGGCGCCAAAGAACGGGTCCATATAGGAGGAGTCCGGATCGGGCATCAGCACCATGTCGGACTCGTTGATCGCTTTCCAGCCGGCGATCGAGGAGCCGTCGAACATCGTGCCTTCTTCGAACAGATCCTCGTCGATCATGGTCTGATCGAAGGTCACATGCTGCAGCTTGCCGCGCATGTCGGTGAA
>JBDSEK010000035.1:0-4966 GCA_039920085.1 Devosia sp.
TGTCGCAGCCAGCTTCTCCAGCACTTCGGTGTCGGTCCGGAAATCGTCGAACTCCGGCTGCGGCGATAGCATATGTGCGCCTTGCCCATTGGGGTCCCCCCATTCGCGATCAAGCGTCTCCGCCAGCTCCGCGATCAGTGCCGCGCTCGCTTTTGCATAGCGGCAGCGATAGTCGTCACCTGCCGCCAACGTGTCGGCGCCCGCGCCGAACAGCAGATATTCGAGCGCCACTAAGCCCTGCATCGCAACGGACTTTTCCTGCAGCGTTTCGGGCGCGGCCGCTGTCTCATCCTTCTCCGCCAGCGCCGCCTGCACCTGCCTGAGCGCGATGCCCTTGCGATCGGGCCAGAACAATAGCCGCTCCATCCGGTCGGCCTTGCCGAGCGGTCCGACCCGGACGAATTCGACGCGCGAAAACGAAATAACCGTCGAGCCGAATTGGCTCCGCGTCACCGCCAAAGCATCCTCTGACGGCGCTTCGCAGAGCTTGCCGGCGGTGAACCGCAGCGATCCCGCCTCCTCGGCGAATTGGTGGAAAGCCGGGCGGATGTAGCCCTCGATCGCGCTCGCCGCGATTTCGCGCGACGGCAACAACGAATCCGCCAGCACGGGCGACGCCAGCAACAGCGCTACGGCACCAACCGACAAACGCATCAGAGCGACTCCAGGAATGCAACGAGATCATCGCGCTCGGACTGCGACATCTCCGTGAAGGCTCGCCGCGCAGCCGCTGCCTCCCCACCGTGCCACAAAATAGCCTCGGTCAAATTCCGCGCCCGCCCGTCATGGAGGAACAGCGTGTGCCCAGACACCGTCTCCGTCAGCCCGATGCCCCAGAGGGGCGGCGTGCGCCACTCCTGCCCGTCCGCCGCGCCTTCCGGCCGGTTGTCGGCCAGACCCTCGCCCATGTCGTGCAGCAGCAGATCAGTATAGGGCCAGATCAGCTGAAACTTGTGGGCATCGGTTTCGGCTTGCCGCGAGGTAACAAATTTGGGCGCGTGACACGAAACACACCTACTGTTGTAGAACGCCGATTTACCGCGCAGCACTTCCGGCTTGCCTACGTCGCGCCGTTGCGGAACCCCCAAATTCTGGGAATAGAACGTCACGAGGTCGAGGACTGGATCGGCGGCCTCCCCCGCGCCGCGCGCCGCCTGCTCGCCATTCGGCATCGCGAGACAAGCACTCTCGGATGGCGTGCAATCCCCATAGGGCCGCTTCACCAGCGGCGTCGAAATGCCGATATCGCCCGAGAACGCGCTCGCCGATTGCACCTTGATACTCGGCGCTCCCGCTTTCCAGCCGAAGCGGCCAAGCACCAGCCCGCCGCTGACGATGTCCCTGACCCAGTTCGGCTTACCGGAAATGCCGTCGCCGTCGCGATCCTCCGGGTCGGCGCGCGCCAATATGTCTTCGGCCGCGACATCCTCGAGCAGCCCCAGCCCGATCATCTGCGGCGCGACGCGCGGTGAAAGCATCACCTTGTCGCTCATCGGCCCATAAGCGAGATCGATCACCGAATAGGCCGGCTTGCGCAATTTGACGACGCTGCCAGCGCCCAGCGTCACCGGGAGATCGGCATAGTCGATGGCCATCTTGCCTTCGGCCTTGAGGCCCGGCACCGCGAACACCTGCAACTGCTCGCCATAGACCGGTTCGGGGAACAGCAGCACGCCGCGACTGTCGAGCAGCGTCTGTTGTGCGGCATCCTCGGG
This sequence comes from Devosia sp., assembly GCA_039920085.1. GTDB lineage: Bacteria > Pseudomonadota > Alphaproteobacteria > Rhizobiales > Devosiaceae > Devosia_A. Next base: position 1,716 of record JBDSEK010000035.1, read on the forward strand.
TGGCACTGACAGGCGCAGGAACATTGAGACTGCGTCTTCGTTGGCGCTCGCAGGCGGGTGGCCGCGCCCATCCTTCAAATGGCAGTTCTGACAGCCGCGCGCATTGAACAGCGGCCCAAGGCCATCCGACGACTGTGTCGATGACGGCGAGCTCACCCAAAGCTTGCGGAACAGCGCATTGCCTAACTTGAAGGTTTGCTCCTGTTCGAACGTCAGATTGGCGGAGCTGAACGAGAACGCGTCGCGATTGACGAGTTTCTTGCTGGTCGCTGCCCCTGCCGGCAATTGCTCGAACTTTTCAGGCTTACTGAAATCCCCGGTGGGCGCCGTTACCGCGCGCACCCGCGCCAGATCCTCCGGCGTCAGGTCGCCGCGCACGGGCTGGTCTGCCGCCCACGCAAGGCCCGCACCAAGAATCATGACCAGGATCGCAGTGAGACGCGCGTGCATGTCCCGCCTCCCTAGCATATCCCGGTCACGCCGGGATGAAGGGTTGCGCCGCGGATTCGCGCAACCCCACGGACCACAAACCTACTGGAAAACCACATCCGGACTATCGAGGCTGTCGCTGCCCTCTACCGTCACATCGCTGAGCGCCAGCAGCGCCACGACGCGTTCAATGCCGCGCGTTTGGGCAATGAGGCCGTCGATCGCCGCCTGCACCACGGCATTGCCCTCGATATTTCCCTCGCCGATCATCTGGTCATACTTCTCGACGCTGTCGCCCCGGGCCTTCATGGCTTCCATCTTGGCAATCGTATCGTCGAGCAAACCGCGCAATTCGGTGTCGAGTGCCGCGTCGCGGGACCCGACCAATGCGCTCAGCGACGGACCCTCGATCACACTGCCATCGGTCCGCGCATATTTGCCAAGATAAACATTGCGGATGCCGATCGCGTCATGGAGGTGCGAGATGTAGGTGTTGTCGGAAAAGCAATCTTGCTCCTCCTCCGGATCATGCAGTAGCAGGCCGAGCTTCATGCGCTCGCCGGCCAACTCGCCATAGGACAAAGAGCCCATGCCCGTGAGAATGGTCGAGAGCCCTTGCGCAGCGAGCGCGACTCGCGCCGGCCCACCCAACTGCCAGTTGCCAACCATCTCTTCGAGGTCCGAAACCTGCAGGTCGGTTGCGGCCTTAAGATAGGCGCCGCGCCGGTCGCAATTGCCGTTGCTGCAGTTCGCCATATCGAAGTCGGTCGCGGGCCGCGCCCCGGCCCCCGGTCCGGTACCGTTGAGATCCTGGCCCCAGAGCAGGAACTCGATGGCGTGATAGCCCGTCGCCACATTGGCTTCGATGCCGCCCGCCTCGCTCAGGGTCTCGCGCAGGAATTGCGGTGTGATGTTGCTCGCATCCACTCGCTTGCCATCGATGCTGATCGTTGCATTGGCGATCACATTGGCGGTGTAGAGCCCGTTTTCGTCGCTCTCGGTGCCGTAGGACGCATCGACATAGTCGATCAGCCCCTCATCGAGCGGCCAGGTATTCACCTCGCCCTCCCAATCGTCGACGATCGGGTTGCCGAAACGAAAGGCCTCGGTCTGCTGATAGGCCGGTCGGGCCGCTCGCCATGCATCGCGCGCCGCTTCGAGTGTCACCTCACTCGGACTCGCCAACAGCGCATCGACCGCCGCGTCGAGCGTCTTGGCGCCGCCAAGGGCATCCTCGTAACCCGCGAGTGCGATCCTGGCGTAGGTATCGAGAATCGCGTCCGTCGAGGGTTCCTCTGCTAGGGCCGGCATCGCCGCGCACATCCCAACCAGCAATCCGATCGTCACAACGCGCATCGTCTCGAGCCCTTTCGTCGTTGAATTCCCGGCGGCCGTAACAAAGCTGATTACCTAGTTCAAGAAATAACGACCCAGTTTGGAACCGCTCTAGTTCGCGCATGTGTCAGCGCGACGACGACACTGCAGCCTCCTCGACTTCGCGTGGCACAAGGCGCACTGTCACAATTGTCACAAATGACCCGGAGGTATTCGGCAGCCGATCGTATCCGGCGGCTCGCAACGCCGGATTTGCACGGGGTTCAACGGGACGTTGCAGCCTTTGTCACTTGGCTGTCACCTGTCTCACCTACGTGACCCTCGGCTTTTCCACGCTCCAAGAGACAAGAACAGCTTCATTGCAAGGGAGACGCATATGACATTCAAATCCATGCTCGCCGCTTCGGTTTCGGTTGTGGCCCTGTTGGGATCGACCTTCACCGCTTCGGCCCAGACCGACCTCAACGCACTCTACGAGGCCGCGAAGGCCGAAGGCATGCTGACGGTGATCGCCTCGCCGCGCGACTGGTGTGGCTATGGCGGCCTCTATGATGGCTTCATGGCCAAGTATCCGGGCATCACTGTCAATTCGATCAACGAAGAAGCGGGCTCTGCCGACGAACTCGAAGCAATCAAGGCTAACAAGGGCAATATGGGCCCGCAGGCGCCCGATACCATCGACGTCGGTCTTGGATTCGGCCCTCAGGCTAAGGCCGAAGGTCTGGCTCAGCCCTATAAGGTTGCGGCCTTCGACAAGATCCCCGCCGATGTGAAGGATCCCGAGGGCTACTGGTATGCCGGTTACTACGGCGTGCTGGCTTTCCTCGTGAATGACGATTTGGTCACGACCGCACCGACCTCCTGGGCCGACCTCGCCAAGGACGGCGCACCGCTCTTCGCCCTGACTGGCGATCCGCGCAAGGACAACCGCGCCATCCAGAGCGTCTGGGCAGCCGGCCTCGCCGTCAATGGCGGCAATCAGGAGAAAGCGGCCGATGACGGTCTGGCCTTCTTCAAGGACCTCAATGCCAAGAGCCTGTTCGTTCCGATCAATGCCCGTCAGGCCGCGCTGGTCGCCGGTCAGGCCGGTGTGATCGCTGCGTGGGACTACAACCTCCTGACCTGGCAGGATGGCTTCCAGGGTAACCCGAAATCGCACGTGGTCGTGCCCAGCGACAGCGTGGTGGCCGGCGTCTATGTGCAGGGCATCAGCGCCTTTGCTCCGCACCCCAACGCCGCCAAGCTGTGGATGGAGTACCTCTATTCCGACGAGGGCCAGAATCTCTGGCTCGCCGGTTATTGCCATCCGATCCTGTTCAACGAGATGACGGCGCGTAAGGTCCTGCCGGCCGATCTCGTCGCCAAGCTTCCCGACCCTGCCCTCTACGCCAAGGCCGTTTTCCCTTCGGTAGCAACCCAGGACGCTGCCAAGAAGACGATCAGCGAAAATTGGGACAGCGTCGTCGGAGCGAATGTCCAATAGTCTG
>JBDSEK010000036.1:0-34231 GCA_039920085.1 Devosia sp.
AGCCACCGGGATTGAGGTCGACGGTGAGGTTGGTGGTGTAGTTCGAAAAATCATAGGTATCGACGCCGCCACCATCCCATAGGGTCTGGAAAATCGTGTTCGTCGTCGAGGCGCCCTGCGCCACGCCATTGATTGTCAACTCTCCGGTGCTGGTGCTCCAGTGATAAACCGTATTGCCCGAATTGGTATTGTAGTTCGCGCCATACATGTACTGCAGCGCCGCAATATCATCGAGCATCAGCCCGACGGGGTAACTGCCCTGCGCGACCGTGTAGCCGGTGAGCGGAGCTCCCACATAGGAGCGGTACGTCATCACCGAATATTCGAGGCTGTCGTGATTGGAGGGGAGGGCCGCCAGCCCATCCTGTCCGTGATCGAGGCCAAGTGTGTGCCCGATCTCGTGGATGAAGGTCGCATAGGCGTAAGTGCCCTTGATCGGCGAATTGTAGTCATTGTGATTGAGCCAGATGTCGCCGCCCTGTTCGGCGCTGCTCGGGTAATAGCCATAGGCCGTCCCAGCATTGTTTTCTTCCGCAAAGCGGATCGTCCCGTGAGTGCTCGTGGTCTCGGTCACCTCGGTGAAGGTAAGCCCGCAAACGCTCTCGATCATGTCGAAGATGTCGCGCACCGCAGCCTGCTGCGTGCCGTTCATGCCCTCGAAGCCGGTCTCGGAATAGCCGTACTGGTTGAGGGCGGTGGGGAAACTGAAGGTCAGGCTGGGCGAGGCCCACTTGATTCCCGACAGCACGCCGTCGATGTCATTGTTACCGGTCGTGGCAACACTCGTGGTGGCAGGCATCCTGAACTCGCAAAAAAGGCGCCGCACCAAAATGGCGGGCGTCAAATCTCGGCGGCAATCTGCCCCAGTAGATTTACAGAGTTCTCCTAAGGATCGCTAAAATGCGATCCAGCTGCGGATTAATTGACCCGAAGGTTCTGCTGCACAACGGTCAGCATCTCTTGGGCGGAAGCAAATTCCACTGCCACGCCATCGGCGAAATGCCGGATCACCCGAGCTCGCATGCGGCCCAGCGTGACCGGCGTGCCCATTGCCGGCCGCACCGCCAATTCGATCGCCGCGCCCGACAGCGAGATATCGATGATTTTGCAATTGTAGCGCCGGCCATCGTCGAGCACGACCGTTGAGTGCCTTATGTCGGGCACCACGCGCTCGTGCCGCCGGTCTTCGGGCAGATTGAGTACGTCCTTGTTGGCGAGCCAGGTCAGCTGCGCGGCCATCTTGTCGCGCTTGCGCGGGCTGGCGGCGACATCCATGACGAAGCCTCCATCGATCGACTCAGTCACGGTGCCTTCGATGCGCCCGATCAGATCGAGATAGGCGATGACCTTTTCGCCCACATTGCCCGATACCGGCGCGATTACCGCGGCGTCGCCCGGCGACATTTCCAGCACCTGGCAAGGGAACTCGCGCCGGTCGGCCAGCATGTAGCGCCCGAGCACCGAGACCTTGACCCGCTGGAAGCGCGGCAATTGCGCGTAAGTGCGCCCGGCGCGGGCTGATCGTTGCGGGGCGGGATCGTCGGTCAGCATCGGTGCGGGCAGCCGGGTCATCAAACTCTGACGACTCCGACGCTAATCAGTTTTGGTTAACCGAAGATGATGCTTTCGGCCGCGATTACGCGAAAGCCGCAGAATTCTAGGTCCTGCCGCCGTCGATCACCGAAAGGTGGAGGTAGCGCCGGGCCCGCCGACCGAACACCGTCGCACTCATCGGCTCGGGGGCGCCGCCCCGCGCGAACATCACATCCTGGGGCACGCTGACGGCGATATCGCGCGCCATTTCGGCCAGCGAATTGTCGTCCGGCCAGATCAGCCTCAGGCCGGTAATGCGTTGCTCGACGACGGGCTGTACGCCGAGCCAATAGGGCTCCTCGATGGCCGTCATAGCTCCCAGTAGCCGCGTCTCGGTAGAGCCATTATGGCGTACCGGAAGCAGGATGCACTCGACTGCCAATTTGGTGCTCAGCGCCGTCATCCCCTGGAAGGTGACAAGCGCCACGGCGTGATCCTCGGTGACGGCGCGGATCAGTGTTTCGAGTGCATCCCGGTCCCGTGGATGCCATAGGCGCGTGAAAGAGCGGCCCTTTAGCTCGCGCGAGTAGACCGAGCACAAATGCGACCCGGCGAGCCGGAAATCGAACTCGTTCTGCCCGTTGAGTTCAAGGATGAACGTGTTGGCGAGGGCGCCGCGAATCTGGGTGGGGTCGATGTCGCGCCGGTCTGGCGCGCTGCGGGAACCGCGGAGCGTGTTCCAGTACTCATAGAGCGTTTTCGTGCCCTGTTTCTGCATCGACGCTACCTGCTTACTACGCCCCAGCAGGCACCCGTTGCCGGGTTACGCCGCCGCCCGTCACACACTCTCAAAAGGCCGCGGCAAAATCGCCTTTAAACCTTTCTTAAGGTTAACCGGTACGGCCGGATGTGGATAAGTCTGTGGTCAGGGCAAAAAAGCCCGTGGCGCCTGGAGTCCGGCATGAGCGAAAGCGAAAATGATCTGCAAAATCAGCCGGATACTGCACCGCCGGCGCGTCAGCCGATCTTCCTTCTGCCCGCGCCGGTCACGGCGCTTTGTGGCGTCCTTGTGGCGATAAATGTCGGACGAAGCTGGCTTATTAACCCGGCGGCCGATGAGTCGATCCTCGCCTGGTTGTCGTTCTTTCCCTATCGGATTATCGATCCAGCCTCTGTGGAAGGCGGCTGGTTGCCGATCATCTGGACGCCCTTCACCCATGCTTTTCTGCACCAAGGCTGGGAACATCTGCTGCTCAACACCGTCTGGCTCGCAATCTTTGCGACCCCCGTCGCCAACCGCTATGGCGGCTGGGCGATGCTGGCGATCTTCCTCATCGGCGCTTTCGCCGGCGCGCTGGCCTTCGCCGCAACGACGCTGCCGCACCTTGCGCTGCTGCTCGGCGCTTCCGGCGGCATCGCGGCGCTTACCGCCGCCGCCATTCGCTTCATCTTCCAGCCACCGATCATTGCCGTCGATCCCGAGACCGGTGAGCGCCGCATCCTCGGCCGGCGTCTCGCCAGCGTACGCGAAGTGATCGCCAGCCCGAACGCGCGCATTTTTGCGCTCGTCTGGATCGTTCTCAACGGGATCGTGCCGCTGCTTCCCGTGCTCACGGGCATGGATCTCGAAATTGCCTGGCAGGCGCATCTGGGGGGATTCGCCGCCGGATTTTTCCTCGTGCCGCTGTTCGAAAGGAGAGGGTGATGGAAACCGGTCTCGCCGCCCGTATCGAAAAGCTCGAGACCCTCGCCGCCTATCAGGAGCAGGCGATCGAAGACCTCAACGCGACGATCATCGCGCAATCGGCTGAGATCGCGGGGCTCAAGCGCCTCTGCGGCAATCTGGGCGAGCGGCTGCGCGAGATCGCCGACAACCCGGCGCTAGGCGAGGGGCCCGAGCCGCCGCCGCCGCATTATTGACGGGCTAGTGGCAGAGGGCGAACTCTCGTCCGAGTGGCTTCTACGGTAACAATCGCCCCCAGGCCCAAGGCCACTTCGTGGGCACGAAGAGCATCGAGCAAGCTCGACCCGATCGTCGCCGGGACCGCACGACCGTCCCGGATCTGGATGATACTTGGGGCCGACGATGAGCTCTGAGCCGCGAGATGGCCGAAGTCCAGATCGCGCGTAACAATCCACCAACCGCCTGTTCTTGCATAGCTCGCAATGGCTTCGTCGAGCGCCTCGATCTCGCCAATTGTCGACCAGTGGGCGACCTCCCACCCTGCAGCGCTAAGGTAGGTCGCCCATTCGGTCGTGAGGTTCATGTCGATGATGAACTTCACGAAGCGATGTCGAATTCACGTCCCTGCACCAGCCATGCCGCATAGAGGAGGGCCTGACTGATGTCTTCCCGCTCAAGATAGGGGAACTCGCGGAGCAAATCGTCCACCGTCGCACCCGAGCTGACTTGCTCGACGATCATCCCCACGGTCACGCGCATACCTCTGATGGTGGGTTTTCCGTCCATCAGGCCCGGCTTGATCGTGATACGGTCGAGCTTGTCCATGCGCCCAATGTAGCTCTGCCTGGCACAAAATGAAATCCAGCCGGCCAAAATGCCGCCGGTGCGCTACTTCCCGTACACGACCTTGGGATCGAACAGCCGCGGCTCGCGCGTCAGATGCAGCGATCCATCCGGGCCGATATGGCGGTAAAAGCAGCTCTTGCGGCCGGTGTGGCAGGCGGCGCCGTGTCCGGTCTGCTCCACCGTCAGGAGGATCGCGTCCTGGTCGCAATCGGTCGCCAGCGAGACCAGCTTTTGCACCTCGCCCGAGACCTCGCCCTTCTTCCACAGCGCCTTGCGCGAGCGCGAATAGTAATGCGCCTCGCCCGTATCGATGGTGCGCCGCAAGGCTTCGGCGTTCATATGCGCCACCATCAGGACCCGGCCCGATCCGGCCTCCTGCGCTATGGCGGTGATCAGCCCATGCGCGTCAAACCGCGGCGCGAAGATCGTGCCTTCTTCGAGTTCCTCATGGGTCAGGGTAGCGGGGTCGGCAAAGGAGGTGCTCATGGCGCGGGATTCTAGCCCGCGCCCCCGAACGGGGAAAGCGCTCTAGCGCCGGATCATCTGGAAAAACCGATCCTGTTCGGCCTTTTCTTCGGCGAACACGCCGGTGAAGCGCTGCGTCACCGTCAGCGCGCCATGCGCCCTGACGCCCCGGATCGACATGCACATATGCTCGGCCTCGAGCAGCACCGCGGCGCCGCGCGGATTGAGATGCTCGTTGATGGCCTCGATGATCTGCGCCGTCAGCACTTCCTGCACCTGCAGGCGCTTCGAAAACGCCTCGACCAGCCGCGCAAGTTTGGAGATCCCGACCACACCGTCATGGGGCAGATAGGCGATATGGGCCTTGCCGACAAAGGGCACCATGTGGTGCTCGCAATGGCTGGCGAAGGGAATGTCCTTGACCAGAACGATATCGTCGTAGCCGCCGACTTCCTTGAACGTCTTGCTGAGGATCGCTTTGGGGTCGTCATCGTAACCGGAAAAGAATTCGCCATAGGCCTTGGTGACGCGCCGGGGCGTCTCGAGCAGCCCCTCGCGGCGCGGATCGTCGCCGGCCCACGCGATCAAAGTGCGCACGGCTTCCTCCGCCTCTTCGCGGCTTGGCCGTTTCAGAGCTTTCGGAGACAAAGCCTTGACGGCGTTGAGCTTGACGCTGGCGTCCATCGTATTCCTCGTTGCTTTTAGGCTCAACGCGCCAGCGGCGCGCCGGATGCCCCTCGGCAAGGATGCCGCTGACATCGTTCTGACGCCCAACTATATAGAGCCTGGGCTGGCCCCCTCAAGAAACAGCCATGTGACCATAATGGAATTGAGTGATCTTTATTCCCAAAGGATCCTCGAAATCGCCGCCAACCAGCCCATTCCGGGCCGGCTGGCCAATGCCGACGCGACAATACGCAAGGTGAGCCGAATCTGCGGTTCCTCGATCGAAATCGACCTGTCTGTGCACGATGGTCGCATTTCCGGCTACGGCCATGCGATCTCCGCCTGCGCCCTCGGCCAGACCTCCGCCGCCATTGTTGCCGCGAATGTGATCGGCGCCCCAATCGGTGAATTTCGCGCCTTGCGCGATCAGATGACCGCCATGCTGAAGGCGGACGGACCGCCGCCCGGTGGCAAATGGGCAGATTTGGCTTTGCTCGAACCGGTTCGCGACTATGCCCCGCGCCACACCTCAACGCTGCTGGTGTTCGATGCTGTTGTCGAAGCGCTCGACAGGATCGAGGCCGGCCAGCCGGTCGCAGCCGCCAATTGACGGCGTTCACGAACGGCTTTTGGCGCCTCGTCGATTGGCCCTTCAAGCTCCTGGCTTACGCACTGATCCAATTGTACCGCTACACCCTGTCAGCCTTCATGGGCCGCAACTGCCGTCACGCCCCGACCTGTTCGGAATTTACCCGCGACGCTATCTGGCGGCACGGCTTCTGGCCCGGCGGCTGGATGGGCGTGGCACGCATCTATCGCTGCCGTCCCGGCGGCACGCATGGCTATGATCCGGTGCCCGATATGCTACCAAGCGCCGCCCACTGGTATGCGCCTTGGTCCTATGGGCGCTGGCGATAAGGGTTCCAGAAACGGAGATGACCATGAAACGCACGGCCACGGCGCAATGGAAGGGGACGAACAAGGAAGGCGTCGGAACGCTCAATACGCAGAGCGGCGCGATCGCAGCGATGCCCTACACCTACAAGGGGCGCTTCGTTGACGAGTCCGGCAAGTCGGGCACCAACCCCGAAGAGCTGATCGCCGCCGCGCATTCGGCCTGTTTCAGCATGCAGTTTTCGGGCGTGCTCACCGCGAACGGCACCCCGCCGGCCGAGATCAATGCGACTGCCGCGGTCGAGATCATCCAAGGCACTGGCATTACCTCCAGCGCCCTGACCGTCACAGCCAGCGTGCCCGGTCTCGACGCGTCCAAATTTGCGGAGTTGGCGGAAAAGGCCAAGGCCCTGTGTCCGGTGTCCCGCGCCCTTGGCGCCATCAATGTGACGGTCGACGCTCGCCTGGCCTAGTCCACCGGACGATGATGGGGCTGGCCGCCGTCAGGTTTGCCCTCACGGCCCTCCGTGATAAGAGCCAAAACCCGCCAGTCCCGGCGGCGACAGGAGATTGAAATGGTCAAGGTGACGTTCCCCGACGGTGCTGTGCGCGACTACGCGGCAGGCACGACCGGGACCACCGTGGTCGAATCGATCTCAATGAGCCTTGCCAAGAAAACCGTCGCCATGAAGCTCGACGGCGTGCTGTCCGATTTGGGCGATCCGATCGACAGGGACGCGCGCGTGGATTTCGTTTTGCGCGAAACCCAGGAGGGGCTTGGTCTCATTCGTCACGACGCGGCGCATGTCCTCGCCGAAGCGGTGCAGGAACTCTGGCCGGCAACGCAGGTCACCATCGGTCCTGTGATCGAGAACGGCTTCTACTACGATTTCAAACGCGACGCGCCGTTCAACGAGGACGACCTGCGCCGGATCGAAAAGAAGATGGCCGAGATTATCGCCCGCGGCGCCGCCTTCACCAAGGAAGTCTGGTCGCGCGACGAGGCCAAGCGCGTCTTCAAGGCCAAGGGCGAGGATTTCAAGGTCGAGCTGATCGACGCCATCCCCGCCGACCAGTCGATCAAGATTTATAAACAGGGCCAGTGGTTCGACCTCTGCCGCGGCCCGCATATGCGCACCACCAAGGATATCGGCTCGGCCTTCAAGCTGACCAAGGTTGCCGGTGCCTATTGGCGCGGCGACAACAACAATCCCGTGCTGAGCCGCATCTATGGAACGGCGTTCGCCAACCAGAAGGATCTTGACGAATACCTCCACATGATCGAGGAGGCGGAGAAGCGCGACCACAGGAAGCTCGGTCGCGAACTCGATCTGTTTCATCTGCAGGAGGAGGCCCCGGGTTCGGTGTTCTGGCACCCCAAGGGCTTCGTTATCTATAACCAGATGGAAGAATACATCCGTCGCCGCCTCAACCGTTCAGGGTATGTCGAGGTCAAGACCCCGCAGCTGATGGCTTCCAAATTCTGGGAGCAGTCGGGCCATTGGGGCAAATATCGCGAGAACATGTTCGTCGTTCCCGACGAGGTGCCCAGCACCGAGGACGAGGGCCCGATCGTTTCGGCAGATGCCCAGCTTCTGGCGCTGAAGCCGATGAACTGCCCGGCCCATATCCAGATCTTCAACCAGGGCACCAAATCCTATCGCGACCTGCCGATCCGCATGGCCGAGTTCGGTTGCTGCCACCGTAACGAGGCGCACGGCGCCCTGCATGGCCTGCTGCGCGTCCGCCAGATGACACAGGACGATGCGCACATCTTCTGCCGCGAGGACCAGATCCAGTCCGAGACCGAGCACTTCGTCAATTTGCTCGCAGCGGTCTACGCCGACATGGGCTTTTCCAATGTGGTCATCAAGCTGGCGACCCGCCCCGATAAATTCGGCGGCACGATCGAGCGCTGGAACATGGCCGAGACGGCGCTGGGCGATGCGCTGCGCGCCACCGGCCGTGATTTCGTCATCGCCGCGGGGGAGGGCGCCTTCTACGCGCCCAAGCTCGAGTTCCATTTGAAGGATGCCATCGGCCGCTCCTGGCAGGTCGGTACGCTGCAGCTCGATTTCGTACTGCCCGAGCGGCTTGGCGCGACCTATGTCACTGAGGATGGATCACGCAAGAATGCCGTGATGCTTCACCGCGCTATCCTCGGCTCGCTGGAACGCTTCATTGGCATGATGCTCGAAAGCACCGCCGGCAAGCTGCCGATCTGGCTCGCGCCCGTGCATGTCGTCATCGCCACCATCGTCTCGGACGCAGATGCCTATGCCGAAAAGCTGCTCGCGCAGCTACGCGATGCCGGCATCCGCGCCGAGCTCGACATCCGCAACGAGAAGATCAACTACAAGGTTCGCGAGCACTCGAGCCAGAAGGTGCCGCTGATGTTCGTGGTCGGCAAGCGCGAAGCGGAGGAGGGCAGCGTGTCCATCCGCCGTCTCGGCACCGAAGGCCAGAGCGTCACCCCCGCGGCCGACGCCATCGCCGCGTTGATTGCCGAAGTGGTGCCGCCGGATTTGAAGCAGGCCGCCAAAGCCGCCTAGTTCTTGCCCGCCTAGTTCTTGCCCTCATGGAACAGCGCGACGGATTTCTCGATCCGCCGCGCCCGCGTCTCATCCGATTTGGCCTGATTGATCGGGTCGATGTGCCGGCGCTGGTTGGAATAGCTCAGCGTTGCAAAATAGGCCTTCGCCGCCTTGTCGCGGTCGAGCGCCTTTTGGAGGTCTGGCGGCACCTCCATCACCCGCGGCGCGGTATCGAGCTCAAGCGTTACCTCGATCATCTCGCCGCCGGTAACGCCGGCCAGTGCCCGGCGCTCCTTGCTGATGCCGATCATGTATTTGCCGCCCATCACCGCGACCGTATTGGGATAGCTGAACTTGCCGTTGATGGTCACCGTGACCTTCGGTTTCCGTCCCTCGCCAAGTGCTTCGACCACCTTGTCGGGAATGACGAACCCCGTCGTGTCGCCATCGCCTTTCAACAATTCGGTCTTGAATTTCTGTTTGCTCAATTGAGAACGAACTCCTTGATCAGCGGAGCGATGGCGCTGGCGGCCACCATATGATTTTGGCCCGCCAAAGTCTTGTGGGTGGCATTGGGAAGATTGTCGGCAATCGCCTTCTGCGCATTCTGCATCCACGCATCGGACTTGCCGCCCCCAACGACCAAGGCAGGCATGGTGGCCTTCGCCCACCGGCCTTTCGGGATCGGTCTGTGGTTCCAAAAGGGATAAACCAACGCCGTGTCATAGGGCAGCGTCGGGCCGACCACCGCCATCTTCTTGAACATGCCGAAGAGCTGCATCATCAACAGCCCGAACCACGGCACATTGATGCCGTTCTGCATGAAATGCTTCACCGCCCCGGCATTGTCGCCGCGCGCAAGCAGCGCATCCATGCGCTGCACATAATTGGCGGGCACGGGTTTGCGCGTAGTGTCGGTAAAGATCGGCGCTTCGTAGAGGACGAGACTGGTGATGCCGCTAATGGAGTTGGCGGCTTCGAGTGCGAGCGCGACGCCCGATGAGATCGCATAGATCGCAACCGACCCGCCCGCCGCCGCGATCACCGCCTCTAGGTCCTCGACCTCGCGCTGAATCGCATAGGGTTTGGTGTCGCCGCTTTCGCCGCGGCCTCGCCGGTCATAGGTGTAGACGGTGAAGCGATCCTTCAGTTCCTCGGCGAGCGGTGTCGCCGGGCCCATGGCGCGCCAGCACATGGCGCCATCGACCAGAACAATCGGCGGGCCGGTGCCCACAACACTGTAGCCAATCGAGGTTCCATCTTTGGATGTGACGAAAGCCATCACGCAACTCCTTCCGTGCTCAGTGTTTCGAGATATTCCGCGAGCCGGTCATGGCCGGTGCCGACCATCCCGGCAAAGCCGCGCTTCACCGTCTCGTCGCGCGCCGCAACCGACACGCATTCGATATGCGCCAGTACATTCGTGCGCCCGTTTGTCTCGGTGAGCGAAATGGTCGAGAGCAGTTCCGCCGGCGGCAGGCCCTCGAGCCCGCCGGCCCAGTCATTGGGCGCATCGCGATAGTGGATGCGCGCGGGGGCGGCGAGATCGAGATAGACGCTGGTGTAGCCGTATTCGCCGCCATTTGCGTAAATCCACCTCGTCCGCCACACCCCACCGACCCTGAGGTCGACAATGCTGACAGTTCTGGCGTCACGCGGACCCCAGAAGCGGGCGAGATGCTGCGGCTCCGTGTAGCACCGCCAGATCAACGCCCTTGGGGCATCGAAGTCACGCGTGATGCTGAACCAGTTTTCGCCCGGCAGCGCTTTGACGATATTGTCGCTCATCTCATGCCTCAGGCGTCGAGGAACGCGGCGGCGGTGCTGGCCAGACGCGGATCCATGAACATCGAATAATGGGTGACGCCGGGCAGGATCGCGAGCCGGTTCCTATTCATGCCCGAACCGTCCCAATTGGCGTCCTGCTTGCCGCCACCGAGCAGCTCGAAGAACGAGGCAACATGCGCTGTCCGCACCGCGTCCCAGTCGCCATAGACGAGGAGCGTCGGGGCCTTGATCTTGGATATTTCGGCCGACCAGTCATAGTCGGCGCCGACCATCGCCGCCGTCTGCGTGATGGTCTTGGGCCAATTGGCTTCGGCGTCGGGCATCAGCTGAACATAGGCCTGGTACATCGGCGTCTGCTTCATCGGCTCGATCGCCTGTTCGGGCGCCGCTGCCATGCCCTTCATGCCCTGCTGGTTGTAGTCGTGCCAGCCGGAGAAGGCGAAGGCAGTCGAGCTCACCACCAATTTGCCGACGACCGCCGGATGATCGATCGCCATCCTCAGCGCCGTCGCCGCGCCCATCGAATAGCCCATCACATCGGCCTTCTCGTGGCCGAGCCATTTGATGAGTTCGGCCACGTCGGTCGCCATGGTCTGAAAGCTCATTGGCCGGTCGAAGGGCAGGGTGCGGCCATGGCCCTGGAGATCGACACCGATCACCTGCCGTCCAGCCGCGAGTGCGCTCAGCACCGGGCCGAACATCTCGATCGAGCCGAAGCCGCCATGCAGCAGCACCAGCGGTTTGCCGCTGCCGTGAATCTCGTAATAGAGCTCGATATTGTTGACCGGCGCGTAGCCGGAAATGGGTCGGTTGGTCATGGTCGTTCCTTCCTGGGGTGTTGTCGCCGCTGCGGCGCGTTTGGGCAATGCCGCGGTAAAGGCGGCGGCGGTTGTTGTGATCAGCAAATCGCGTCGTTTCACGCTGGTTCTCCTTGAGACATGGCTTCGCCGTGGCGCCTTTGGCGCGATTTTCGGCGGTGCCGGTTGATCGGGCGCGCTAGAGCGCTTTCAGGCGCTCTTCGAGTTTGTCGAAACTTTCATTGGTGCCGACCACAAAGCCGCGGCGGACGACCGCGTCCCTATGCTCGGTGGTGTCGAAGCTGCAGACCAGGGTCAGCCTGGTCTTGTCGCCGGCCACCTCGAAGCTCAGCGTCTTGGTGAAGCCCGGTGGCGGATTGTCGCCAAAGACTTTCGGATCGGCCGGCGCGTTGCGATAAACGATGCGCTCGGGCTCTTTGACTTCGACGATCACATTGTCGGTGGGCAGTTCCTTGCCGTCCGGCGCGGTCATCACGTGCCGCCAGGACCCACCGGTGCGGAAGTCCAGTTCCTCGACGCGGTTGGTGTAGCCCTTGGGGCCCCACCATTGCGCCAGATGATAGGGGTCGGAAAACATCTTCCACACCAACGGCCGCGGTGCATTGAGCAGACGCGTGATGACCAGCGTACGGCTGTCTTCAGCAATCTTTGCAGGCATGGTCATCTCGCGTCTCCGCACTAGGCCGTCAGGCCATTTCCTTCTGCAGTTCGGCGACGAGATCGCCCAGCTGCTCCATCGACTCGCGTCCGCCCTTCTCCATGCCGGTCGCGACAACGGCATCGCGGGCCTCGAAATTGGGGAGCAGCGAATACGATCTGTAGTAGGTACGGCCGTTCCGCTCCTCGAAGGTGTGGACTTCGGGGAAGGCTTCGTCGCCCTCGAACTGGCCCTCGACGCCGAAGGAGTTTGCGAGCTTCTTTTCCGGCACCACATCGACATAGACACCGGCGAACACGATCGTCTCGCTGCCGTCCGGACGCTCGCAGATGAAGCGCCACTTGCCACCTTTGCGCAGGTCCAGCTTGTCGATTGTCTTGACCGGCGCGTAGGATTTAGGTCCCCACCAGCGGGCGACATGCACCGGATCGGTGAAGGCCTTCCAGACCAGCGAGACGGGCGCATCGAAGCTGCGCGTGCAGATCATCGAGGGCTCATCCTTGGGGTAATCGAACTTGAGATCGGACATTTCGATTTCTCTCTCTTTCAGGGTTTGAAGGTAGGCGGACAATTGGTCGAGGTTCTGCGACCAGAACCTTTGGTAGGCGATGACCCAGTCGCTGGGCCGTGTGCGGCGAACTGGTCGGAACGGGATGACATTGCTGACCACCTCAATTCTTCGACCCTGAGGGGTCGGCCTTCTGCAATTCGGCGAGATAGACCTCCAACTGGTCGAGACTTTCCTCCCAGAACTTGCGGTAGCTCTCGAGCCAGCCGGCGACGTCCTTCATCGGCCCGGCCTCCAGCCTGCACGGCCGGAACTGCGCGTCCCTGCCGCGTGAGATCAGCCCCGCGCTCTCCAGCACCTTGAGGTGCTTGGAGACGGCCGCCAGGCTC
This sequence comes from Devosia sp., assembly GCA_039920085.1. Classification (GTDB taxonomy): domain Bacteria; phylum Pseudomonadota; class Alphaproteobacteria; order Rhizobiales; family Devosiaceae; genus Devosia_A. Next base: position 12,784 of record JBDSEK010000036.1, read on the forward strand.
ATATCGTAGGGCTCGGCCAGTTCGTTGACGGTCGCTTCCCCAGTAGCGAGCCGGGCAAGGATGCCGCGGCGGGTCGGGTCGGCGAGGGCAGACAGGGTGACGCTCAATTGGTCGTTCATTCATTCAACCATTCAGTTGATAACGTAATGGTTGAATACGACTGCGCTCTTTGGTTGTCAACCGATTAGTTGAATAAAAAATTTGCTCAGCTGAATCAGTCGCTTCCGAGAAAGTTGAGATTCTCCGTGAAAGCGTGTCGACTCCCCGAGATGCCGCTCGTTGTGTCCATGAAGGCGCCGGAGAGGCCGGCGCGCAGCCAAACGGAGAGACAAATGCGCTTCATGATCATCGTCAAAATGACTCCGCAGCAGGAGAACGTCGTCCCGGACCCGTCCGGCTTCGAGGAGATGGGCAAATACAACCAGTCGCTCGTCGACGCGGGCATCCTGCTCGCCGCCGAGGGGCTGACCGGCTCCAAGGATGGCGCGACCGTAAGCTTCAAGAAGGACGGCAAGTTTGTTGTAAAGGACGGCCCGTTCACCGAGGCCAAGGAACTGGTGGCCGGTTTCTGGATCATCCAGGTCAAATCGCGTGACGAAGCCATCGAATGGGCCAAGCGCATCCCTGGCTTCGTTGACGGCGAGACCGTCGAGATCCGTAAGGTCGCTGAAATCTCGGACTTCGAAGGCGTGATGTCTCCCGAGGCCATCGCCCGGGAAGAAGCCGTCCGCGACGAACTCAGCAACAAGGTGCACTGAGCATGCGCTACTTCATGGCTATTATTCCCCCGGCCGACCTCAAGCCCGAACATGTCTCTCAGGGTCTCATGGACGCCATGGGACCCTGGATGGAGCGTAGCCTGGCATCGGGATCGCTCATTTCAACGGGCGGCCTGAAGCCGGCTGAGGAAGGCAAACGGCTGAAGGGGCACACCGGTCGCATCGCAAGCACCGATGGGCCCTTCGCCGAGGCGAAGGAAGTTGTCGGCGGATATGCCGTGTTCGAGGCACCCGACATGAAAGCAGCAACGGCCCTCGCGGGAGAGTTCCTGCAAATGCACATCGACAATGGCCTGCCCGACATCACGCTCGAAGTCCGCGAGATTGCGGGCGGCGCCAACTACTAAGGAGACCGCCATGCAGTTTCTGGTCCTTCGCAAGGCCGATGCCGAAACCGAGGCCGGCATCATGCCGAGCAAAGAGCTGATCGACGACATGACGGCCTACAATGCCAAACTCGTCGAACGCGGGAGGATGAAATCCGGGGCTGGGCTGATGCCCAGCTCGAAGGGAGCGCGAGTGTCGTTTTCCAACGGCAAGCCGACAATCGTCGATGGCCCCTTCACCGAAGCCAAGGAGTTGATCGCCGGCTTCTCGCTGATCGAGGCCAACTCGCTCGCTGAAGTCATCGAGATCGTCAAGCAGTGGCCGCAACGCGATGGCCACGGCAACGTCCAGGTTGAGATTCGCCAGATCGCCACCGCCGACGATCTCGGATTTTCCCCCGAGCAGCGAAAGACTTATGAAAATCTGGTCGCGCAGGAGGGCGCCCAGCAGCAATAGAGGCTACTCTTGCCCGGGCGGCGTGGATTTGATCCACTCCGCCGCCCATGGACAAACTCAGCCCCCAATTCGCCACGCAGCGCGCCGTCGAGGCGGTTTGGCGCATCGAAGCGGCCAAACTGATCGCCGGCCTGACCAAGATGACGCGCGATATCGGCCAGGCCGAAGAATTGGCGAGCGATGCGCTGGTGATTGCGCTTCAGCAATGGCCCGAGACCGGCATTCCCGCCAATCCCGGCGCCTGGCTGATGCAAACCGCCAAGCGCCGTGCCATCGACCAGTTCCGCCGCAACAAGGTGATGGCGCAAAAGGCGATGCCCGAGCTGACCTATGAGGCCGAGCTCAAGGAACAGGAGGCGCCCGACTATGACGAGCGCCTCGATGACGATGTGAAGGACAATGTGCTGAGCCTGATCTTCACCGCCTGTCATCCCATCCTCAGTGCCGAGGCGCGAGCGGCGCTGACTCTGAGGCTGGTCGGCGGGTTGACGACCGCCGAGATCGCGCGGGCCTATCTCGTGCCCGAGCCTACCATCCAGCAGCGGATCGTCCGTGCCAAGAAGACCTTGGTCGACGCACACATCCCCTTCGAGGTGCCGCGCGGCGCCGAGCGCCTGCCACGATTGGGCTCGGTGCTCGAAGTGCTCTATCTCATTTTCAACGAAGGCTATTCCGCCACTGCCGGCGCGGACTGGATGCGCACCGAACTCTGCGACGAAGCCCTGCGCGTCGGCCGCATTCTCGCCCGCCTCGCGCCCGAAGAAGCCGAAGTTCATGGCCTCGTCGCGCTGATGGAAATACAGGCCTCACGCTCTGCGGCCCGGACGCAGAAGGATGGAACGCCCATTCTCCTCCTCGATCAGGACCGGACCAAATGGAACCGCATTCTTATCGGCCGCGGCCTTGCCGCGCTTGAAGAGGCTGAGCGGCTGGGCGGTGCCGAGGGCAGCTACGCGCTCCAAGCTGCCATCGCCGCCTGCCACGCCCGCGCCGGCAAAGCCGCCGACACTGACTGGAAGCGGATCGCTTCACTCTACGATGTGCTGGCCGATACCACCCCGTCGCCCATCGTCGAACTCAACCGCGGCGTGGCCTATGCCATGGCCTTTGGACCGGAAGCCGGACTGCGGATCATCGCGCCGCTCGATGAGCCGCTAAAGTCCTATCATCTGCTCCCGAGCGTCCGCGGCGATTTCCTGCACAGGCTTGGCCGCTATGAAGAGGCGCGTGCCGAGTTTGCCCGCGCCGCGGAGATGACGCAGAACCAGTCAGAGCGGGAATTGTTGCTCCGTCGCGCTGCGGGCCAGGCATGAATGTCGAGATCAGGCTGGCCCGTCCCGACGACCGGCTGCAGTTGATCGAGCTGCAGCGTCGCGCCTCGCTCGCCAGCACAAATACCGAAGTCACGCGCCAGTTGCGCGAGAGGCCCGAGATCATCGATCTCGACCCTCAGATGATCGCCGCCAACGAGGTCTTCGTCGCCGAGCGCGAGCTGCGGATTGTCGGCTTTGCGACGATCATCGCCCATGAAGGCAATGACGCCGAATTGGAAGGGCTGTTCGTCGAGCCCACCGAGTGGCGTCAGGGCATCGCGACTGCGCTCATCCGCCAGATCGAACGCGAGGCGGCGGCCTGGGGTGCGAGCCGCCTGCATGTGCTCGCCAACAGCGACGCGCTGGAATTCTACCAAGCAACGGGCTTCACCAAAATCGGCGAGCAGAAGACCGAGCTTGGACCGATCGGAACGTTGATGGCAAAGCCCGTGCACGCCAATTGAGCGTTCGCATCGCCGCCTTCACCATGTCCGATCCCAACCATTTCAGCGGGCTCCATAGTGTTACCGCCGAACTGCTGGGTGCCGGCGCCGAGGTAAAGGTATGGACGCACACCCGTTTTCAAACGCAGCTCGAAGCGATCGGCGCTGGCTTTGCCGACATCTTCCGTGATCGTCCTCTGGACGCCGTCGATGATACCTCCCGGCCGCTCCCCTCGCGCTTCGTGACCTTCGCTGCGGTGCACGCTCGCGCCATCATCGCCGAAGTCGCGTCCTGTAGACCCGACCTCGTGCTCTATGACGGCTTCGCGCTGATCGGGCGGCTTGTCGCCGAGGCCCTCGACGTGCCGGCGATCATCGTCACCTCCGGCCACGCCATCGACGCGCGGATGTTTCGGGAGCGGCTGGCAGAAGATCCGCGCGTCCATACCGATGCCCGCTGTCTTGCGGCGGTCGAGCGGCTGAAATCCGAATTCAACATCGCCGATGCCTCGCCCTTCTCCTACGTGGCCGACCCGAGCCCCTGGCTCAACGTCCATATCGAGCCCGAGCAATGGCTGACTGAAGACGAGAAACGCCGGTTGGGTCCGATGGCCTATTTCGGCTCACTCTCCGGCGCCGCGATGGCCAAGCCTTCGAGAGCCTCCCGTGGCGGCGCTGCACCGCGCCTCTACGTTTCGTTCGGCACCATCGTCTGGCGCTATTGGACAGCGGAGGCACTGTCGGCGCTGGCCGCGATCGCTGAGGGCATCGGCCGGGTTCCGGGTGCTGGAGCGGTGATCACTCTGGGTGGCGCCGATGTTCCGCAAGATGTGGTCGCTTCTTTAGCCAGGCCGGGCGTCAGCGTCGTGCCCTTCGCTGATCAATGGGCGACCTTAAGCACGAGTGACATCTTCATCACCCATCAAGGGATTGGCTCTACCCACGAAGCGGTGGCGCTGGGCGTGCCAATGCTGAGCTATCCGTTTTTCTGGGATCAGCCGGCGCTCGCCGCGCGCGCCCAGGAGTTCGGTCTCGCTTTGCCGCTACTTGCCGGGAGGGTCGGGCCCGACAACGCGTTGACGGCTGACGCCGTCGAGGCGGGCATTGCCGCAATCGAGGCGAAGCGCTTAAGCATGGAGCCAGCATTCGCGGAGGCGCGCCGCTGGGAAGAAGGCGCCGTTGCCAATCGGCCTGCTATCGCCTTGCGGATTATCGCCTTGGCGCGTTGAGGCTAAGCGGCGATCTCGATCACCACGCGAACACTCTTGCGCGTTGAAGCGGGCAGCTCGGCCCGCACCAGCAGCCGTGCCGTGTCGCGTCCGGCATTGCGATAGGCAAAAGGCACGCCGCGCGGCACGCGGATGAAACCGCCGGCGCCGACAAAGCCCGCCGGTCCGCCGATCATGAATTCGAGCGTTCCCACTTCGACGAAGCAGATCGTATCGTTGCTCTCATTGGTGCGGATCGGCACCTGCGCGCCCGGCGGCACATAGTGGACGGCGGCGCGATACTTGAGGTCGGCCGTGTCGTTCGCGACGAGCGCAGCGCGATCTCCGGCAACAAAAAAGCTGGTCTTGGGCATGGCCCGGTCCCGATTCCGTTTCGACGGTCTCGGGTCTAGGCGGTCCCGCCTGAACGGATTTTGAATACAGGGTTCAGTAGAACTGGACGCCCAGTTCGCGCAGCGAACGCCAGACGACATAGCAATGCTGCGGACGGTGCCCGGGCACCAGAATGTCGAAGCGCTCAGGAATGGAGCGGACCGAGGGCACCTCGAGCTTGGCGCCGGTGTCGGACAAATTGCGGATGACGCAGTCGGTCCGCGCGGCCCCGCCGCTGGCAACGATCGTCGCAATGATCATCGTGTTGCGCCGCGGCGCAATGCGCTTTTCCAACCTTATATCCAATTCGTGTAGCCCCCTTCTGCACGCTTCCTAGAGTGCCGGAGATGGCTTGCCATCAAGGCAACGCGAAAGCTGGAATTTTCGATATCGAATTAGTCACCGGCTAACCTATTTGAGGCCAGCCTGCTGCAAGCCACCCAGATAGCGATCGAGCAGGCCCGCTTCCATGAAGCGCAACCCATCGCGCAGGGACTGGAGACTCATTGCCGGGCGCAAATAGACGAATCTTTGCAGCGCATCCTTCGCCTGTTCGAGTTTTCCGGCGGCGGCATAATATGTGGTCAGATCCCGATAGGGCCAGGTGAGGCCTGGCCGCTCCGCCAATGCCTGCCGCGCCAGATCGATCGCCTTGTCCGGCCGTCCCGCGGCAAAATTTGCCAGCCCCATCCCGAGGTGCACATTGAACGCAAACGGGTCGAGCGGGGAAAGCCGTGCCGCCCGCTCGAATGCCGGGATCGCCTCGTCCGGCCGCCCGGTATAGACGAGCCCATAGCCGCGACGCATCCAGGCCCAGGCGTGATTGGGGTCGAGATCCAGTGCCCTGATCGCGAAAGTCAGCGCCTGCTGCACGTCGCCGCCTAGCTGCATCATGGCAGAGGCGAGTGCGGTCAGCGCCGTCGGATCGTCGCCGACGGTCTGCGACGCGAGCTCGACCAGCTTTTCGCCAGCCGCACGCTCGGCCGCGATGTCGGTCGCCCAATTGTAAGCTACCTGCTGGCCGTGGGCCCAAGCGCCGAGCGCGGACGCGAGGCCATAGTTCGGCTCGAGCTCGAGAGCCCGCGCGAGCAGTTCGATCGCTTGCGGATTCTCCGCCATACGGTGCGCCCATAGATGGGGCAGGGCGCGCATCACCAGATCATAGGCCGCGAGGGTGTCGGGCCGCTTCGAGCGGGCCCGTTCGACCTCAACGCGCCGGATCGACGGATGCATCGCGCTGGCGACTTCGGCGGCGACCTTGTCCTGCAAATCGAACAGATCGCCCACCCCGCCGTCGACCTTGGTCGACCAGATGTGATTGCCGGTCTCTGTCTCGACCAACTGGGCAGTGATCCGTACCCGCTCGCCGACCCGCCTGACGCTGCCCTCGACCGCGTAGCGCACGCCTAGTTCGCGCCCGACCTGCCGTACGTCGACGGAACGGCCCTTATAGGCAAAGGCGGAATTGCGGGCGATGACGAAAAAGTCCCGGATGCGCGACAGCGTCGCCGTTATCTCTTCGACCACTGCGTCGGCAAAGTAGCCCTGGTCGGCCTCGCCCGACATATTATCGAATGGCAGCACCACGACCGAGGGCCGCGACGAGGCCGAGCTCTGCGCCGCCGGCAACTGCAGAGCAGGCTTAGGCACCGCGCCTTCGGGATGCCACACAAACAGCCGCACCGTTCGCGACACGTTCTTGAGCTCGGTCGGCCCGACATCGGTGAATTTGAGGTCCGAGCGCCCATCGAGATATTGGTGCATCCATTTGGTGATCGCCATGCCGCCCGGCGGCGACACGGCCTGCACCCGCACCGAAAGGTTGACGCCCGAGCCATAGAGGTCGTCGCCGGCAACCAGTACGTCGGCCAGCACCACGCCGGCGCGCACCTGAAAGAAACTGCCGCCCGGCGCCTTGAGCTTCCGCTCGCTCAGTTCGCGCTGCATCTCGGCGACCCATTCCACCGCCGCCATGACGCTTTGGAATTCGGCCAACAGGCCATCGCCCATGGTCTTGAAGACCTTGCCGCCATAGCGGCCGATGGTGCGCGCGACCAACCGATCGTAGACCCGCTGCACCAGGCGCACGGTCTGCCGCTCATTGATCTCGGTGAGCCGGGAATAGCCGACCACGTCGATCGAAACGATAGGAACCAGCCTGCGGTCTGGTTGTGCCATAGCGATCCGCCCCCCGGCGGTATTGGCGGCTTATAGCATCGCCGGGGAGGCGGGCAATGAAGTAGACAATATCGGGCGAATTTGCGCGCGGGCGGCTAGTAGACCGCTGTAAGAACTTCGACTTCCCTGGGCTGGCCCGGCTGAACCTGGAATTCGCGATTGAAGACCTGCTCGCCGCGTTTCGCCAGGACGATGTAGTCGCCCTCCTGCAGCACGGTCGCAGGAAACGCCCCGATATAGGTGAAGACCGTCGAGCCATCGACCGATTTCACGGTCCAGTCGACATCGGCGATCGCCTCGCCGCCGGCCTCGCTCACGAGGCGGAACGACATCTGTGCGGCCTTGTGATAGAGGATCACATCGGTGAGCTGGCCCGGCTCGACGCGCAGATCGGCGCGAACGACCGCATTGACTGAGCCGAAATACGAAACCACGTGATAGGTCCCCGCACTCAGCGCGACGATATCGTTGGCGCCGAGGCCTTGCGCCACCGCGGTTCGATCGAGTTCGGACGCGCCGGCGGTAAAGATATCAAAACGCAGCAGATTGATCGGAATGGGCACATCGCCCGTCACCGCCGCGTTGAGGCGCAGCCCGCCGGCCTCCAGCACCACCGACTTTGCGTTGTTCCCCTCGGCGACGGTCAGCGTATCGGTCACCTGCGCGCGCCCATAGGCGACATGGACCACATAATTGCCCGGCGGCAGGTTGAAATGTGCCACCGCGTCATCGCTATCGTCCACCCGCGCCAGCTGGCCGGAGGAATCCGGGCGCGTATCGTAGATCCGCCAGTTCACCCCCCCGCCCAGCGGTCCGCTGCCTTCGGTGGCTAGCGCCGTTAGCGTAACTGGTTGCGGCTCGGCAATTTTGGTCACCGAAGTCGCCGTCACCGTTCGTGTCGAGGGCGCAGCGCCGATTTCCGCGGGTTCCGAGATTTCCGCAGGTTCCGATACGGCCGTTTCGGGCTCGCTTGGCATCAGATCCGTCGGTTGAGCCTGCTCGCCCTTGAGCCGGAATGACGGGAGCGGAGCTGGCCAAGGCGCGGCCAGGGCCAGCGCCGATGGCGCGAGCAGCAGGACGACGCTCACAATTGCCAGAACTTGTTTCAAAGCCAAACCGCCATCCCCGCCGACCGGTTCGCGGTATCCGTCGGGCGACCGACCGCTACCCTTGGATTGGGGAAAAGCTGTGTCATAAGGGCAAAAGACCCGCAAGGACAGGACCATGGCCCGCAACGACGCTCTGCTCAGCTATCTCTTGAACCGGCGGTCGGTGGGGATCGGCTTCTTACGCGACCCGGGGCCCAACGCCGCCGAGCTCGAACAGATCCTCATCATCGGCACGCGCGTTCCCGACCACGGCAAGCTCGCGCCCTGGCGGCTGATCATTCTCGAAGGCGAAGCGCGGGCCGAGGCGGGCAGGCGCCTGGCGGAGATCGCCAGACGCAACAATCCGAACATCGATGCGGCCTCGCTCGAGGCTGAGAGCAACCAGTTCCTGCCGGCACCGCTGACCATCGGCGTCATCTTTTCGCACCGGCCGCTGGCCAAGGCGCCTGAGCTTGAACAATTGCTTTCGGCCGGCGCCGTCGCTTTCAACCTCTGTCATGCCGCAGCGGCTCTGGGCTACGCCGCCAGCTGGGTTACGCGCTGGTACGCCTTCGATACCGCCGCACAGCAAATGCTCGGCGCCCGTGGCGGGGAGCGCTTCATCGGCTTCGTTCACATCGGCACGCCTGCGATCGTGCCCGAAGACCGGGAGCGTCCGAAGCTCGAGACATTGGTGAGCCGCTGGCAGGGTTAACGCGACATTAAGAGCTGTTAGCGCTCCATTAACGCCGTACTCGACGGGATTCGTCATGGGTGTCGCGCCGATCACCGTACCGCCAGGTCTGGCGCTCGTGCTCAACAGCGCGGGCGAAAAGAGCAATGTCGATTTCGACTATTTGCTGCAAACGGCCATGCGGGAATCCAGCCTCGACCCCGAAGCAAAGGCGAAAAGCTCGTCTGCCGTAGGGCTGTTCCAGTTCCTCGAAAGCACCTGGCTGCAGGTGATGAAGGAGGAGGGCCCCAGACTCGGCTATCAGGACTACGCTGATCAGATCACGCGCGACGCCGATGGCGACTATGCCATCAAGAACAAGACCAAGCGCGCCGAGATCCTGAAGCTCCGCGAAGACCCGCAGTTGGCCGCCGATCTAGCCGCCGCTTTCACCCAATCGAATGGCGCCTATCTCGAACAGAAGTTCGGCAGGATGCCCAGCGCCGGCGAACTCTATATCGCGCATTTTCTGGGGCCGCAGGGGGCCGAGAAGCTTTTCGCTGCCGGGCTCAAGGATCCCGACCAAACAGCGGCCGACCTCTTTCCCCGTCAGGCCAAGGCCAACCGCCAGATATTTTACTCCGGCGACCACGCCCGGACCATCAAGGAAGTCTATCGCGCGCTGGTCGCGAAGCATCTGGGAGCGCCGGCCGCCGATCCCGGTTTTGTAACGCAACAGCTCGCCGCCTCGGCGCCTGTGGCTCCAGCGATCGATCCGCTTGAGGGCAAGTTCCACTGGCCGGTCGAGGCCCGGCTGGCGCAGCCCACGGACGCGGAACCGGGCTTCAACACGCTGTTTCTGGCTACCAACCCTCCCGCTCCGCCGTTGACGGCGGCCACCGAGGCGCTGGATAGCCTGGTTGGGGCGGAGCAGGCCCCCAAGCTCATGGGCTACGTTCCGCTTCCGGCACCCTTGCCGTTGACGCCGCCGGTTGAAGGGGTGGCTGTCCACGAAGAGCGGGCGCCCGAACTCATGGGCTACGTTCCGCTTCCGGCACCCATGCCATTGACGCCGCCACCTGAAAGAGTGGCTGTCCTCGCCGAGCATGCGCCCGAACTCATGGGCTATGTTCTGCTCCCAGCACCGATCCAGCTGCTGCCGCCCGATGAAGCTGCGGTCCTGGCGGCGCAACCGCCGGCGCCGGTCGATGACATCCCCAAGCCGCGGGTCCTGATGAGCCGTTTTCCGGCATCCGACGGCAACGCCTTTCTCGCGCAGATCTACGGGAATTAGCGTCCTAACGGATTGCCAACAAACAGGGTGAACCGTTCCTTAAGCCTTGCCTCCTAGGCTCCTTTTGGGTGCTGCGGAGTCGTTGATGGTTGCGTATGGGGATTTCGTCGCCCTGAGCCAGTCGGGCGACAGCGAGGAGCGTGGGCAGGCCGCGCATTTCGCCGCCAAGGCCTATCTTGCCCATACCGGTCCTGCCGATGAGCATGCGGCACTCTACGCCTCGCTGATCGGCTTTCTCGATGATCCGTCGGTCCGTGTCCGCGCAGCGCTGGCCTATGGCCTGCTGCACACCCTCGACGCCCCGCGTCCAATCCTGCTTTCGCTGCTGCAGGACAGCCTGGTCATCGCCAAAGCCGTGGCGCAATACTCGCCCGCTTTGATCGATGCCGATCTGATCGGACTGGTCCGTAGCGCCGACCTCGTCATGCTGACTGCTGTTGCCTTGCGCGACAGGATCAGCCCGCGCGTTGCCGAGGCGCTCATCGCGCGCAAAGAAAAGACCGTTACGCTCAAAATCCTGCCGCGAGACGACGTGGCGATCCCCAGCCAACTTCTGTCGCAATTGGCCGCCGAGCAGGGCGTCGGCGACGCCGACTATCGCGGCGCCTTGCTCGGGCGCAAGGATCTGCCCGCGGCCTCAAGGCTGCTGCTGGTCGAAGCGGCCGCCGTTGCACTGAGGGGTGCCCGCATCGTTAAGGGCGCCATCGTCGCCTCCCGCCTCGATCGCCTGTTGCAGGATGCGACCGATACCGCAGTCACCGTGATCGGGGAGGGCGAAGCCGCAGGTGGCGGCGCGGCGTTTGCTGCTGGCCTCATCGGTATAGAACGCCTTTCCATCCGCGTCATGCTGCATGCTTTGGTCAATGGCCATGTGCTGTTCTTTGCCAATTGCCTCGCCGCGCTTTCGCAGATGCCGAGCGAAAAAATCTTCACCCTGCTCGAGACGGGTAGCCGTCCCGCGCTCAACGCCATGCTGGCCCGTTGCGGTCTTTCCGAGGCCGTTCGCAATCTGATCGCGCGGCTGATCGGGCATGCCCGCGCCGCCGACCTGGCCGACGACGTCACGGCGCGGCACTTCGTCGTCACGGCGCTGACCGAGGAATTGATCGTCGAGCACGATGGCGTCATTCCGCCGGACCTGGAAGAAGCCTTCGCCTATCTCAGTGCGCAAAATGTCAGCCTCGCCCGCCGTGCCGCCCGTGGCGTGATGTCAGCCTTCGCCGGCGGGGAAGCCGAGGCGCGCCTGCTGCCCGGCATCGAAATCGAGGAACGGCTGGCGTTGCCGGCCGCCTAGTAGCGGAACTGTTCGCTCAGCACCCGCTCTTCGAGCCCGGTACCGGGATCAAACAGCAGCGTCACCCGGCGCTCGCGATTCTCGCGCACCCTCACTTCGACGACATCCTTGAACTCAACATTGTCGGCGACGGCGCTGCAGGGGCGTTTGTCCGACTCCCTGGTGCGGAACGTCACGCTGGCGTGGTTGTTGAGGATCGCTCCGCGCCAGCGTCGTGGGCGGAACGGCGAGATCGGGGTGAGGGCCAGCAGCGGCGCGTCGATCGGCAGGATCGGGCCGTGCGCTGAAAGATTGTAGGCGGTCGATCCGGCCGGCGTCGCCAGCAGTACGCCGTCGCAGATCAACTCATCCATCTGCACCTTGCCGTCGACCGCGATTTCGAGCTTCACCGCCTGATAGCTGGTGCGAAACAGCGAGACCTCATTGAGCGCCTCGGCAGAGTAGGTGCCGCCGCTCGCGTCTCGGACCTCCATGCTCAGTGGGTAGATCCGCGTCGGCTTGGCGGCGGCAAGCCGTTCGACCAGGCCTGCATCGGCATAGTCGTTCATGAGGAAGCCGACCGAACCGCAATTCATGCCGAAGACGGGCACCGCGAGCCCCATTGCCTGGTGCAGGGTCTGCAGCATCAGCCCATCGCCGCCGAGCGCCACAATGACATCGGCGGTGGCCTCGCCGGCATCGCCATAGCGCTCTCGCAAGCGGATCAGCGCGGCGTCCGCCTCGGCGGTCCCACTGGAGACGAAATGCAGGCGGTCGGGCGAAAAGTCCGGCAAGATGGGGCGTCCCCTGGGCGGGTCCGACTGGTGCCGGCAGCAGGAATTGAACCCGCGACCCCCTGATTACAAATCAGGTGCTCTACCAACTGAGCTATACCGGCTGCCAGGATCGGCAGGCGGTTCTGCTAGCATCCGTCCCCGCGCCCGGCAAGGCGCGGCCCGGGTCAGGCGGCGGCTTTCGCGGGCTCGGTCGCCTTCTCCCGCGTCACCCACCGCCCATCGCGCCACTCGCGCACTGCGATGGTGATTTTCCCCGCCATCTGCATCGCCGCAACCGTCATCTTCTGGCTCTGATCAATGAGTCCTGAGCCTAGGCGCTCGACCGCTTCTTGCGCGGCGTTGCCGTTGCCCGCGTCGCCCCGGTGGAAATCCCGCCGTCGATCAAGAGCGTCTGCCCGGTGATGTATTCGCTCGCGTCCGAGGCCAGGAACACCACCGCGCCCTCGAGGTCGCTGGGCTTGCCGGGCCGCCCCAGCGGAATCCGGTCCTTGATGTAGTCGAGCCAGTCCGCGTTCTCGTAGAGCACCTTGTTCTGCTCGGTGCGGAACCAGCCCGGTGCCAGGCAATTGACGGTGATCCCATCCATCCCCCAGTCGTCGGCGAGGCTCATCGTCAATTGCTTGACCCCGCCGCGGCTCGCCGTATAGGGCCCGAGCCCCGCATAGCCGAACACCGAGGTCACCGAGCCGATGTTGATGATCCGCCCGTACTGTCGCCTGACCATCCCCCGCGCCACCGCCTGCGCCACGAAAAAGGTGCCCCGCAGGTTAGTGTCGAGCACCAGGTTCCAGTCGTCCCAGGTGATGTCGAGCGCCGGCTTGCGCACATTGCAGCCGGCATTATTCACGAGGATGTCGATCTTGGGATAAGCGGCCTCCGCCGCCTCGGCCATCGCGACGATGCTCGCGTACTCACGCACGTCCAGCGCCAGCGGCACCGCCTTGCGTCCGAGCGCCTCGATCTCCGCCTGGAACGGCTCTAGCGATTCGATCGTCCGGCTGGTGATGACGAGGTCGGCCCCGGCCCGTGCCAGCGCCCGCCCGAAATATTGTCCGAGCCCGCGGCTCGCGCCGGTCACGATCGCGACCTTGCCCGTGAGGTCGGTGAAATTCTCTGCCATGGCGCTCGGTCCTAGGGGTTGAGGACGACCTTCATCAATCCGGGCTCGCGGGCGTGAAGCCGAGCGAACCAGTCGGCTCCCTCGGCGAGAGGCGCTCGCGCGCTGATCAGCGGCTCGACGTTCACGATACCCCGCGACATCAACTCGATACATTCGGGATACTCGCCCTGCGAAGCGCAGGTGCCGTAGAGCGTAAGCTCCCGCGTCACTACCGATTGCAGCGGCAACTCGACACTTGCCGAGATGTTGCCCACGAGGCAGAGCGCCCCGCCCTTCCGCACCGATGCGATCGCGGTCTTGATCGTTCCCGTCGCGCCCACCGCCTCGAGCGCAACGTCGGCACCCGCCCCCCCGGTCGCGGCAACGATCTCCTTGGCAGCGTCCGAGTTATTGCCGTTAATTACCACGTCAGCGCCGAACTGTTTCGCCATCGCCAGCCGGCCGTCGTCGATATCGACGGCAAAGATCGGCGTGCACCCCGTGTGCCGCAGCACCTGAACGATCAGCAGCCCGATCATCCCGGCCCCGACCACCACCGCCGCATCGCCGGCTTTGGCCTTCGAGCGGCTGACCGCGTGCACAGCGACCGAAACCGCCTCGATCATCGCGGCCGCGTCGAACGACAGTGCGTCCGGCAGTTTGTAGAGGATCCGCTCCGGCACCATCACGTAGTCTGCAAAGGCACCATAGCGACGGTAGTCGCCACACGAAACACCCAGCACCATCCGGTTGTCGCAAAGGTTGATCTCTCCGCGCTTGCAGAAGGCGCATTCCCCGCAATAGACGGTCGAATCAAACGTCACCCGGTCGCCCTCGGCAAAGGCGGTAACTCCTGCGCCCACCGCGTCGATCACCCCTGCCGCCTCGTGTCCCATCACGATCGGCGGAATCCGCCGGCCGGTCGAGCCGTCGTAGCCGTGGACGTCCGAGCCGCAGATGCCGCAAGCCTTGACCCGCACCAGCACCTCCCCGGCCCCGATCTCCGGCGTGGGGAGATCGGTCAGTTCCAGACGCTCGTATTCGGTGAGCAGCAGCGCTTTCACGATTCCATTACTCCCGTTCCTTCGGCAGGCGCGACCTTATCTCTATCGAAACGGCAGGGATACGCGCTTCCGGTTACACGGCACCCTTGAGCCCTGGAGCATCGGGACAAATATGTGTCTTCGGGCTGCATCCAGCTCAACAACCGAGACATCATTGATCTGTATGACCGTGTCGGGCTCGGCACCCGCGGGATCGTAGAGCAGAACTGCCCGAACTCCAGCGGCGCGCCGAGGCGTCGCGAACCGGTAGTCTCCTCAATCGCGCCCGTTTGGGCGGCTTTCAACGAGATGCTATGAAGTTAGCAAGGTACGTAAGTCCCTGCAAATTCTAGCATTGTTAGCGCGTGTGAGGAGGTATGAGGAAGCGCTGAAACTAGTTACAAATCAGGTGCTCTACCAACTGAGCTATACCGGCTGCCAGGATCGGCAGGCGGTTCTGCTAGCATCCGTCCCCGCGCCCGGCAAGGCGCGGCCCCGCTCAAGCGGCGGCTTTGGCAGGCTCGGTCGCCTTCTCCTGCGTCACCCACCGCCCATCGCGCCACTCGCGCACGGCGATGGTGATCTTCCCCGCCAGTATGTCGATGAGATTGTAGGCATTGGGATGCCCGCGCAGTCGCGTCGAGATGGTCGAGGAGGTCTGCGCGACGAGGATCGGCGCCGCGGCCGACTTTCGAAGGCCCGCCGGCGCGCCCTCTTTCACCTCGCCCGGATGCTCGTGCAGCCGGACATAGGACAGATGAAAATGTCCCGACAGAACCAGGCGCACGCCGACGTCCGAAAACGTCCTCAGCGCCAGATTGGCCCGGTGCACCGGACCCATCGTGCCTTGCAGCGGGCCCTCGGGGTTGAGCAGCGGATGATGCGCAACGACGACCCGAACCGCGTTCTCGGATGCGCCCGCGAAGCGGCTCTCGAGTTTACGCAACTGGCCGCGCCGGAAGGCGCCTTGCTGCCAGTTCAACCCGAATGTCGCGCGGTGCGGCGTCTTGAGGCCGGCGATGGCGACACCGCCGATCTCGACGAAAGGCTCGAGCTCCGGCGCGATGTATCGCCGATAGTAACCGTAGGGATTGATGAATCGCCTGAGGAGATTGAGCTGTGGAACATCGTGATTGCCCGGCACCGCAAGAAACGGCGTCGACAGCGTATCGAGAAAGGCCCGGGCGACCTTGAACTCTTCCTCGGTCCCGCGTTGCGTGAAGTCGCCGCTGATCACCACCAGATCCAGCGTGTGTGCCTCGAGTTCCTTGGCGAGCGTCGCCGCAACGGCTTCGTCGTGCTGGCCGAAATGCAGATCCGAGAGATGCGCCAGCCGCATCGGTTACGCCTCGACTGCCACGGCTTCTGCTTGGGGCACAGACTCGCCTTCTGGAACAGTCTCGGCCGCCTTGACCGGCGGGGCCTCGGGCGAGCCTAGAACAAGCAGGGCCTGTGGCTTGACCTCGAAATTGAGCGGCGTGCTCAGCGTCAACACTTCGCCATCGAGCGATACCAAAAGGTTTGGCTTATGCGTCCTTATCGTTAACGCCCGGACACTTTCAAAGCTGATCGCGTCGTCCCCCCGCCAGCGTCCCGCAAACATTTCCGCCGTGATCCGTAGCATGTCTCGAACCCGCAGGGTCTTCATTACATAGAGGCTCAACGAACCGCGATCGAGCCGCTTGCGGGTGAGGAACCCCCCGAGCTTTTCATCGTAAGAATTATTGGCGACAGCAATCGCCTGTACCCGTTCGACCCGCGCGTCGCTGTTGTCCGGGTCGATCACAATTGCCATCCGCTTTGCCCTTGAGACTCGCCGCACGATAAATCGAATGAAACCGATCCACTGCAGCGGCGATGCATCGCGCATCGCCTCGCGTCCAACCGCAATGCCGGGGATCACGCCGATCAGCACGTTGTGCAGGAAGATCTTACCATTGACCTCGGCGGCATCGATCTTGACCTTCTCCATGGCGCGCAGCGCAATAATTGCCGCGTCGATGTCGAGCGGCACGCCCAGATCCTTGCTGAGCGCATTGTAGGTTCCGAGCGGCAGGACGGCGAGTGCCTTGTCGGTCCCGACCAACGCCTGGGCGATGGCAGCCGCGGTGCCGTCGCCGCCGCCAGCGACGATAACATCGGCCGGGCCCGCCAGCGCGGCCTCGATGCGCTCTTCGAGCGGGCGTTCGTCATGGGCGTCGATGTCAAAGCTGTAGCCTTCGCGGGCAAAGCGTTCGCCCACATTTTCGCCGGTCAGCCCCAGCGCCGACGCCGTGCCGGCCCTCGGATTGAGGATGATATGGTAGTGGCGGTCGGCCATTGGCGTTGCCCTTTGCGCGGAGAGACCCGCCTCTCAACGCTTGGCGCCTCAAATGGTTCGGGCAGGCGAGGTGCCTAGATCTTGCGCCGGAACAGCATGACCCAGCGGGTCGAGAGGCGACGGTCCTTCTCGAAGCCGAGCCGCTCGAAACTGGCGTAAAGCTCGGCGACGCCCCGCGCCCCCAGGACCATCGGATGCACCTCGAGATAAACCTTCTGGATGCCGGTGAGGTCCGCATCGCGGAACAGATTGAGTTCGCCCCCTTCGATGTCGCACACCACGAGCGTCGGCTTGAACTCGGCGTTCACCTTGGCAAAATCGTCGATCCGGACCTTCTCGATCGTGAGCGGATTACGGATCGGCACCAGGCTCGACCCCCAAAAATGTTTGCTGACGTAAAAATCCGCGTGCGTCGCCGATGGATTGTTGAACAGCACGGCGTTTCGGAACTCGATCTTGCCGATATCGGTCCCGAGATTTTCGCCGGCGAGGCGTCGAATGAACGGGCCGAGTTTGGGATTGGCCTCGTAGCTGATCACCCGCTCGACATTGCGATTGCGGGCGATGACCGTCGAAACGAAACCGATGCCGGTGCCCAGTTCCAGCACCCGCTCTCCCGCCTCGATGATGCGGTCCAGCATGCCGGCTTCTTTGGTCTCATAGGCGCCGCGCCAGAGCTCAAAACGGATTCGCCACGACATCACATCGCGGTCGATCGGAATGGTGATCCCCAGCTGCCGGACATATTTCTGCGGATCGCCCGAGATCGTGGCGCTCACAGCGGCGCCCGCCCCGATACAAAATCTCCGTCGCGCACGCCCGACCCTCTGGCTCAACCTGTCTCCGGCATTGAGCAAACCGGCTCGCCCAAGGCCCATAACAAGGCCGATAACGGGGCCCGCAACAGGTGGCGGAACCGCCTTCACAAGGCAACTGCTTTTTGCCAGATCGCGGTGTCATGCCTTCCATCGGACGGCCCATTTTGCGGGGCGAGGGTTGCATGGGCAGAGCGTAGATGATCGAAATCACGGTGCAAACATGAACGCCGAGCTGGCCGGAGTCGGTACTATTCGCGTCCAGTTCCTCGAGCCTGGCCGAACGACCGGCGGCGCGGGCAAAATATGCTGACAGGTGGAGATCGTTGATGGCGGCACGTAAGACCGGCACGAAGCTTCCACGGCATTTCTGGTTCTACGTCGCCATGGGCTTGGGAGCCGTGTCGGGCGGCGTCTCGGCGTTTCTGGCGCCGCAGCTTGCAATCCTGATAGCTGTCAACGTGTTCTTCGCCGCTTATGTCGCGACGACATGGCTCCAGGTCCCGCGGCTCGACGCCGCTTTCCTCAAACGTCACGCTGAGGTGGAAGACGCGCCCGCGCCGCTGATTCTGCTCGTTACCGTCATGGCGGTGGCCGTCTCCGTCGCATCGCTCTTCGTGGCTCTGGCCGGCGGCATCGCCGACGCCCCGGCGATCGTCCTCGGAATTGCCTCGGTGGTCCTGGGTTGGTTGGCGATCCACACAATGTGGGCCATGCATTACGCGTTCGAGTACTATGCCGCGCCCGAGGCGAGCCCCGGCAGGGGGCCAAAGGGTGCAATTGTTGGTGGCCTGGGGTTTCCCGGTGCAGATGAACCCGACGCGATCGCCTTTCTCTATTTTGCCTATGTGATCGGCATGACCGCGCAGACATCCGACACCGAAATCACCTCCAACGGGATGCGCCGCATCGTCACCGTGCACGGCGTTTTCTCGTTCTTTTTCAACACGGTCATTGTCGCTTCCGCCGTCAATATCGTGCTCTCGCTGGGAAGCTAAGATGCCTGCCGTCCCGGCCATCTATGTCGATGCGGACGCCTGCCCGGTGAAGGACGAAGTCATGCGTGTCGCGGTTCGGCACAAGCTCATTGTGCTCTTCGTTGCCAACCAGGGGGCGCGCCCGAGCCGCGACCCGATGATCCGCTACGTCACGGTGCCGCCGGGCCCCGATGCGGCCGATGACTGGATCGTCGCCAATCTACTCGCCAATGATATTGTGGTAACGGCTGATATTCTGCTTGCCGAACGGGCACTTGCGGCGGGCGCACACGTCGTCGGGCCCAATGGACGGCCGCACACGCAATCCTCGATCGGCATGGCGGTCGCCATGCGCAATCTCAAACAGCAATTGCGTGAAAGCGGCGCCGATCGCGGTCTCAATCCGGAATTTTCGGAGCGTGACCGCAGCGCATTCCTGCAGGTGCTGCACGAAACTGCGGAACGAGCCCTCAGGCAGCAGAAATAGTCTTGCGCGCCACGATGCAGTCACGGCAAAAACGCAGTTTCTGGTGTATCACTGCCGTCGGACTCGCCCGGGCTCGGGCTCAATAACAACAAACACTGCGATCCAAGAGGACATCCCATCATGCGCATGAAACTGCTTGCCGGAGTGCCGCTCGCGTTGCTTATGGGTTTGACGCTGGCGGCCTGTAACAGCAACGCCCCGCCCGCGGCGTCATCCAGTTCCGCCAGCTCGTCTTCCAGCGCCGCCCCCGCGGCCAGCTCGTCGGAAGCAGCCTCTTCCGAGGCCGCTATGGCGACCTCTACCGAGCCGGCCATGGCTGCAACGTCCGAACCGGCAATGGCGGCCTCAACCGAGATGACGATGACGGCATCCTCAGAGGATACGATGGCAATGGCCGCCGCCTCGTCGTCCGAGCAGGCGGCAGCTGACGCCAAAGCTTCTGAAGAAGCCGCCGCCAAGGCCGCTGCCGATAAGGCCGCCGCTGATGCCGCCGCGAAGGC
The DNA here is from genome assembly GCA_039920085.1 of Devosia sp. Lineage (GTDB taxonomy): Bacteria > Pseudomonadota > Alphaproteobacteria > Rhizobiales > Devosiaceae > Devosia_A. Next base: position 32,247 of record JBDSEK010000036.1, read on the forward strand.
CGCTGCGGATAAGGCGGCCGCTGACGCCGCTGCCAAGGCCGCTGCAGATAAGGCTGCCGCTGATGCCGCTGCGAAGGCCGCTGCAGATAAGGCTGCCGCTGACGCCGCCGCCAAGGCCGTTGCGGATAAGGCTGCCTCTGACGCCGCCGCCAAGGCCGCCGCCGAGAAGGCCGCCGCTGATGCCGCTGCGAAGGCCGCTGCGGATAAGGCTGCGGCCGATGCCGCAGCGAAAGCCGCTGCTGAAAAGGCCGCCGCCGATGCCGCTAAAGCCGCTGCCGACAAGGCTGCTGCCGACAAGGCTGCTGCTGACGCCGCCGCGAAGGCCGCTGCCGATAAGGCCGCCGCTGATGCCGCCGCGAAGGCCGCTGCGGACAAGGCGGCCGCTGACGCCGCTTCGTCTTCCTCGGCCGAGGCCGCCGCGATGGCCGCATCGTCGTCCTCAGCAGAGGCTGCCGCGATGGCTGCGTCGTCCTCCTCGGCAGAAGCCGCCGCGATGGCCGCCTCATCCTCAGCCGAGGCTGCCGCAATGGCTGCCTCATCCTCAGCGAGCGAGGCGGCAGCGATGGCTGCGTCGTCGTCCTCGTCAGAAACCGCAATGGTGGCTTCGTCCGAAGAGCCGGCCATGGCTGCGTCATCCTCGGTCGAGGAACCGGCGATGGCCGCCGCGACGGAGGCAAAGCTTCCCTCGACAGGTCTGCATTTCGACACCGGCCAGGCCGCCAAAGGCTCCGACGTCGAAGGCATGGGCTATATCGGCGTTTGGGCCGAAGACGCCGCAGGCTGTGCCGCAGTCGATCAGCCGGCGGGCCAGAAATACGTGGTCATCACGAGCTCGACGGTCCGCGTCGGCGACACCCCGATCTGCTACGGCAGCAATCAGCCGCTCGTCGATGGCAAGCGCGCCCTGGGCGTCACCTGCACCGGCAACAGGCATATCGACGTCAACATCGCGATGTCGACACCCGACACGCTGGTGTTCAACGGCAGCCCGCCGCTGGTGCGCTGCCAGCCGTAGCCGATTGAGATGACGGGGAGGGGCCGCGCCAGCGCGGCCCCTTTCTATTGGGAAGTTGCTGCAAACAGCGCGATCGCCGCCGCGTTCGATACGTTGAGCGATTTAATCGCGCCCGGCATCTCGAGCCGCACCATCTCATCGCAAAGCTCGCGCGTCCGCTGCCTCAGCCCCTTGCCCTCCGCCCCCAGCACGATCGCCAAGGGTCCACCGCCGGGGCGCGGGCGCAAGGGCTCGCTGGCCTCAGAATCGAGGCCGAGGACGCGCATGCCGCGTGCCTTCAGCGCCTCGATGGCATCGCCCAGATTGCGCACTTCGATCATTGGAATGAGGTCGAGCGCCCCCGACGCGGCTTTGGCCATGACACCGGTCTCGCGCGGCGAATGGCGTTCCGTGGTGACCAGCGCGTCCGCGCCAAAGGCGCAGGCGGTCCTGAGGATGGCGCCGACATTGTGCGGGTCGGTGATTTGATCGAGGACCACGACCAGCCTGGGTGCGGCAATATCGTTGAGGCCGAACCGGCTCACCGGCGCGACTTCGAGCGCAACGCCCTGGTGCACCGCGTCGGCGCCCAGCAGTCTGTCGAGGTCTTTGGGGGTCGTTTCGGTCACCTTGAGGCGCTCGACTGTGCCCGTCTCCTTGAGCCGGGCTAGGGCATTGGGCGTCGCCAGCAAGGCCCGCTTTTCGCGCCGCGGGTTGTCGAGCGCTGCCCGAACCGTATGCAGCCCATAAAGATACACCGGACCATCGTCCGGGTCGTATTTGGATTTGGGCGGGAACTTGTTGACGCTCATGGGCTTGGCCTATCGCCGATGCCTCGCCGCGGCAAGCTTGGCAGGGCTTTCGGCCCGCCGAGTTAGCAGTTGACAGTCCCGGACCTGCTCACCATAAACCGCACGCGTTCCGGTCATCCTCCGGTTGCGCCTGGCCTTCGGGCCAGCGGTTCGTCGAGGACCGGGGGAGAGTGTCCCGA
>JBDSEK010000037.1:0-10608 GCA_039920085.1 Devosia sp.
GGATTGGCCGGTTTAACCGCCGGCGCGGTGAGCATATCAGCCATGGCGACCCTCCCAGGTCGAAGCCTTGCGTTAGGGCAAGGTGTCCTGAGGCCGCAAATACTCCCTCTCCAGATTTCCCGCAAGCTGGTTTCCGCTCACCCGGCCGCGGCCAGTTTCTCCAACCGATCGGCCAGCCCGTTTAGTTCCCACGCCCGCGCGAGCTTGGCGCCGCTTGCCCAGTCCGGTGCTTTGGTCGGAATCTTTGGCAGTTTCACCTCGCGTACCATCGTCGCGATCCGCCGGTAGAGCCGCAGCGCCTCCGCCTCGCTCGCAAACTTGCCATCCGCCAATGCCGCTTCCAGCGTGCCGTATTTCTTGAGCAGGCTCGCCGCGGTCACGGTCCCCACGCCCTTCGCGCCCGCAATCTTGTCCGACGGGTCGCCGCGCAGCGCGATGAAGTCGGGCACTTGCTCCGGTAACACCCCATAGCGCTCGACCACGCCCGCTGGATCGATCCGCGCGATCTCGCCCACTTTCACCGGCTGCAGGATGGTGATCGCGCCGGACGCCAGCTGATACATGTCGCGGTCGCCGCTCGCGACCAGCGCCGTGCCACCGCGCTTCTCCTCCGCTGAAGCGGCTGACGCGACATAGTCGTCGGCCTCATAGCCTTCGCCCTTGCTCGAAACAAAGCCGAAGCCAGCCATGAATGCAGGCAGCACATCGAGTTGTTCGACGATCTCGGGATCGAAGATGCGTCCTCCCTGATAGCCATCGAGTTCCTTGGCCCGCCAATTGGCCTCGCTGAGTTTGTCCCAGCCGATGAACACAGCGCGCGGTCGTTCGGCCTCGACCAGTCGGACCAAATAATTGGTGAGACCGAGGATCGCATTGCCCGCTTTGCCGCCGGCACGGCGCACCGATTTGGGCACACCGTGATAGGCCCGATGGGCGAGGGAATCGCCGTCGACGACCAGTAATGGCCGCTCGCTCGCACTCTCCGCCTTCGCCATTTCCAAGCCCCCTCGCCTTCAGTCGGCAGCGACCATCTTCAGGGCCTTGCCATCATCGGTTAGCACGTAGAGTTCACCCGCGCTGTCGGTACCAAAAGAATTGACCGGGCCGACACTGCCGAGATCGCTTCCGGTGTTGAGCAACGCCGTCGCGGCCCCGCTCTCATAACGCAGCGCCTCGATCGCACCCGAGCAATAATCGGCAAAGAAATATCGGCCCTGTAAAGCCGGCAGGGCTGCACCTCGATAGACCACGCCGCCGGTGATCGAACAGCCCACATCATGCCCATACACATGAATGGGCATGATGAAGCCATCCTGCGCACAATCCTTGCCGCGGACGCAGACCTGCCCCTCCATCACATTCCACCCCAGGTTCGCGCCGGCATCCGCAAGGTCGATCACATCGATCTCCTCCCAAGCCTCCTGCCCGACATCGGCGATATAGAATTGCTCGCCGTCAAAGGTATTGCGCCAGGGATTTCGGAGGCCAAGGAGGAAGACCTCTGGCGCGCCGCCACCACCGGCAAAGGGATTGCCGGGCGGGATGGCATAGGGGTCGCCTCCATCGACATCGATGCGCAGTATCTTACCCAGCAGCGCGTCACGGTTTTGGCCGTTCTTGCGCGGATCGCCGCCTGCCCCGCCATCTCCCATGCCAATATAGAGCAGGCCATCGGGCCCGAAACCGAGCCAACCGCCATTGTGATTGGGAAAGGGCTGCTCGATCGACATCAGCACCTTCGCCGATTTGGGATCCGCCGCTCTCGCATCGGCGGTGTAGCGGACGATCTGCGTATTCGCTTGCCGGTCGGTGTAGTTGACGTAGAACTGGTGATTGTCCGCATAAGCAGGATGGAAGGCCAGCCCGAGCAGGCCCTGTTCGTTTCCGCCACTGACCAGCGCGGACAAATCGAGAAACACATCGACTTCCTGCGGCCCTGTGACGGTCAGAATGCGGCCGGTTTTTTCAGCGATGAACAGTCGCTCGTCGCCGGGCGGCGAGAGCAGCACCACGGGCCTTTCAAGCCCTTCGAGCACCGGGTCGAAACGCACCGGCGTGCCATCGATCACTGTCTCCTGCGCAAGCGCCAGACTGGATGCAAAGACAGCAAGCGCCGCCAGAAAAATAGGCTTCATTGAAATCTCCTTGCGTCCTACCTAGCCGATAGCGCCGGCTTTGCCACCGCGTTGGAGAGCGCAGGAGTTCACGAAAGCAGGAGGTTCACGGCATTCGATATGGACTGAGATCCGCGCAGATGCCTATTTTCGCCAGGCCGCGCTCGCCCGGTCCAGCGCTTCGACCTCGTCTGGCGCGAGCGTCCAGCCAAGAGCGCCAGCATTTTCGCGCGCCTGCCTACCATTCTTGGCACCTGGAATCGGCAGCACGACCGGGTTTTCGATCAGCCAGCGCAGCGCCACCTGCCCCGCCGTTTTGCCATGGCGTTCGCCGATCTGCCTGAGCAGATTGACGACCGGCGCCGCCGCCTCACGTCCGCGTCGGCTGAAATTGGGCAGCAGACGCCGAAGGCCCGTTGCTTTCGCATCCCCCGAGTATTTTCCCGACAGCATGCCCATTGCGAGCGGCGAATAGGCGATCAGCGTTACGCCCAATTCCCGGCATACACCGAGCACGCCGTCGACTTCGGGTCTGCGGTAGAGCAGCGAATATTGCACCTGATTGGATGCCAGCGGAATGTTGCGCTTTGCCAGCGCCGCATGCGCCTCTCGCATCTGCGCCGCGGAATAATTGCTGACGCCGATGGCGCCGATCTTCCCGGCCTCTACCGCGTCGGCCATACGTCCCATCAGATCAGGGATCGAAGTGCCGGGACCTGGAAAATGATGCTGATAGAGCTCGATCTTACTCCGGCCGAGCCGCGTAAGGCTGCCGCGCAACTCTTCCTCGAACTTGTCGGCCCGAAAGCCGAAAAAGCCGCGTGGAAATTTCGAAGCCACGGTGACTGCCTTGCCCGCTACCAACTCGCCGAGACGCAACTCAGCCGCGCCGCCGCTGTATGTCGCCGCCGTATCGATGAGTGTTACGCCGGCTGCCAGACTCTCGCTGACGGCCTGTGCTTCTTCCACCGCGCTCTCGGCGCCGCCATAGGCAGTCTTGGCGGGATGCAGCCGGGCAAGGCCTTTAGGGTCACCCCAAGTCATGGCCCCAAGGCCCAGCCGCGGGACCTCGATCTCAGTTCGACCCAATACCGCCATGATAGGCCTCCGGCGCCAAGTCTAGCACATGGGTCATCACATTGGTGACGCGTTAGCCAATTGCGAACAAAACGAGAATAGTGCTGATTGAGCCCGTACGCTAAGGCCCCGATTCGCCGTGCTCGCCCCGATCGATTATCTCGACCGCCTGAACCCTGCGCAGCGGCGCGCCGTAGAGCACGGCGTAGGCGGCGGAACGCCGGGCGGGCCATTGCTGGTGATCGCCGGCGCCGGATCGGGCAAGACCAACACGCTGGCGCATCGGGTCGCCCATCTGATCGTCAATGGCGCCGATCCGCGCCGCATCCTCCTGATGACGTTTTCCCGCCGCGCCGCGAGCGAAATGCAACGCCGTGTGGAGCGTATTGCCGGCCAGGTCATGGGGACATCATCGGGCGCCGTGGCCGATGCGCTCCAATGGGCTAGCACCTTCCACGGCATTGGGGCGCGACTGCTCCGCGACTATGCCCAACATGTCGGGCTCGACCCTGCCTTCACCATCCATGATCGCGAGGATTCGGCGGATCTGCTCAACATCGTCCGCCACGATCTCGGCCTGCATGAGAGCCGGGCACGCTTTCCCGCCAAATCCACCTGCCTCGCCATCTATTCGCGCGCCGTGAACGCTGAGGCCGAACTGGAGGACGTGTTGAAGGACGCGTTTCCCTGGGCGCTGATCTGGGTGGCGGAACTCCGCGCGCTGTTCGCCGCTTACGTCGACACCAAGCAGAACCAGAACGTCCTCGATTACGACGATCTGCTGCTCTACTGGGCCACCATGCTGCGCGACCCATCCGTCGCCGCCGATGTTGGCAGCCGCTTCGATCACATCCTTGTCGACGAATATCAGGACACCAACCGGTTGCAGGCCTCGATCCTGCTGGCGCTGAAGCCGACAGGACAAGGCCTGACGGTCGTCGGCGACGATGCGCAGTCGATCTATTCATTCCGTGCCGCCACAGTACGCAACATTCTGGAATTTCCTTCCAGTTTCAGCCCTTCCGCCGACATCGTCACCCTCGATCGCAACTATCGCTCTACCGCGCCGATTCTCGAGGCCGCCAATGCGGTGATCGCAGAAGCCGAAGAGCGTTTTACCAAGGACCTCTGGACCGAGCGGCAATCCGCATCGAAGCCACAGCTCGTGACGGTAAAGGACGAACCCGGCCAGGCGCTATACGTCGTCGAGCACGTGCTGGCCGAGCGCGAGGCGGGAACGGCGCTCAAACAACAGGCGGTGCTGTTCCGCGCCTCCAGCCATTCGGGGCCGCTCGAGATCGAACTCACCCGCCGCAACATCCCGTTCGTCAAATATGGCGGGCTCAAATTTCTCGACGCCAAGCACGTCAAGGACATGCTGGCCCTGTTCCGCTGGCTCGAGAATCCCCGCGATCGGGTCGCCGGGTTTCGCGTGCTGCAGCTGCTCAACGGCATTGGCCCGGGTGGCGCCGGCAAGCTGCTCGATGCCATCAGCGAAGCGGCACGCCCATTCGAAACTCTTGCTGCCCTCTCCGCCCCGCCGCGAACCGAAGGCTGGTCCGATCTGCTGCAGCTGATCGGTGACATCGGCTTGCGTGCCACACCCTGGCCAGCGGGCTTCTCGCAGGCGCGGATCTGGTACGAGCCGCTCTTGGCGGAGGCCCATGAGGACGCCCCGGCGCGGCTACTCGATCTGCTGCAACTCGAACAGATCGCCGCGGGCTATCCGAGCCGTGAGCGCTTCCTAACCGATCTGACGCTTGATCCACCCGACGCCACCTCCGACTGGGCTGGCGACGGACCCAAGGACGAGGACTATCTGATCCTCTCGACCATCCATTCCGCCAAAGGGCAGGAATGGAAGAGCGTGCATGTTCTCAACGTCGTCGATGGCTGCATTCCATCCGACCTCGGTACCGGCTCGACCCACGAGCTCGAAGAGGAGCGCCGGCTGCTTTACGTCGCGATGACGCGCGCCCGCGATGCACTGCATTTGATCAGCCCGCAGCGCTTCTTCGTCACCCAGCAGCAAAAATACGGCGACCGGCACCTCTATGCGCAGCGCAGCCGTTTCATCAGCAGCGCCATGCTGCCGCTCTATGACAATGTGCTGTGGCCGCCATTGAAGCCTTTGGCCGACACCATCGCCCCAACAGGCGCGAAGCTCGATCTGCGCGCGCAGATGCGAGACATGTGGGCCAAATGAGCTCCCACGCCTTATGGGTTCGTCAGCGCCGTCGTGCGACCGAGCATACTCTGCTGCGCGCTCTGGTAGACGATCTGGGGCTTCTTGCCCGGGTCGGCAACGCGCACCTCGCTGCGCCGGCCATTGCGGGCGAGTTCGACGGCAAAACGCTTGGCTTCGGACACGGCGCTTTCGCGCGACACGAACGGCCCCTGTGATTGGCCGTTAAGATCGATCCACCACCGCTCGGTGGCGAAAATCACGATGAATGTGGAGGTTGGGGCGGGCTTGGGCATGAAGTCGGTTCCGAGCAATACTGCCGCGGCCCGACACCTAGCCGATTGCCCCTTGATATTGTTGGCGTTTCCCCGATCATGCTTAAAATTCGTTCGGTCTTGAACGCAGAGTTGCGATGAAAGCGGTACCCCTCTCACTGGCCGAAGCGCGACGTATCTGGCTGCGGGCGCAGCGGCTCGATGAGCCCGAGCCCTTCGGCAAAGGCGCTTCGGCAACTAAGGCAGCGGTCGAGCAGCTAGGCTATGTGCAGATCGACACCATCAACGTCATCGAGCGTTCGCACCACCACATTCTCTTCAACCGCATTCCCGCCTATCGCCGCGCCGATCTGCGGCAGGCGCAGAGCGTCGACAAGTCGGTGTTCGAATTCTGGACCCATGCGCTCGCTTATGTGCCGATGCGCGACTTTGGCTTCTACCTCCCGCAGATGAAGGCGCATCGGCGCGAGCCGTTTCGCTGGTATGCCGACGTGCCGGAGGCCGAAGTCCTCAAGGTCGTCCGCCGGATCCGCCGCGAAGGCCCGCTCAGTATTCGCGACATCGACGATGACGTGCTCGTCGACAAGGACCATCCCTGGGCCTCGCGCAAGCCCTCAAAGCGTGCGCTGCAACGCGGGTTCCTCGACGGCCGACTGGTCATCAGCGAGCGGCGGGGCATGCTCAAGACTTACGAGCTTATGGAACGGCATTTCAGCGATGTCGACATACCAAGACCTGCGACCTCACGACAAGTGGACGCGTACTTGCTTGACCGCGCGCTCCGGGCCCAGGGCATCGTCAGCCTCGATTCCGTGTGTCACCTCGAGCCTTCCCGCAAGCCACGGATACGCGCCGTCATCGAGAGTCGGATGCGCAAAAAGCAATTGCTGCCGGTGGCGCTCGAGGGTGCCGGCAAGGTCGAATACTGGGCCGCTCCCGAAACCCTCGGCAGGGTGCCGGAGGGCGCCGATCTAGTGCATATCCTCTCGCCTTTCGACCCGCTCATCATTCAGCGCAAGCGTTTGCAGCTATTCTTCGGCTATGAACATTTGTTCGAAGCCTATGTCCCCAAAGCCAAGCGCCGCTTGGGCTACTTCACCCTGCCGCTGCTGGCGGGTGACAGGATCGTCGCGGGCCTCGACCTCAAAACCGACCGCGCGGCCGGCAAATTGCTTATTCAGGCGTGGCACTGGTTTGGCGACGGCAAGCCGCGGGCTCACAAGCGACGCGTCGAGGAAGCGCTGGAACGCTTCGAGCGCTTTCAGCTCGCTGCGGAGTAACAAAAGCAAACGGCGCCCCGCAGGGCGCCGCGCTGAATTGGGATGTGGTCGGTCGCTTATTGCAAGCGGTAGCGGATCGAAGCCTGCAGTTCATGTACGGTATTGCCGTTGATGTACCAGGAGACATCCGGGCCAACCGCATTATTGCTGATCTGCGGCATGTAGAGCATGCGATAGCCCAGATCGCCGACCCAGTTGCCCATGTCATAGCTGACACCAGCCATGCCCGCGACCACGGGGGTATACCCCGAGCCATCGGGAATGCCGGCAACCGGCGAGTCGGTCGCATCGTCATGAACGACCGTCGTGTAATACGCGCCGCCAAGACCCGCGCCGATGTAGGCGCCAAAGCCGCCACCGGCGCCGCCGCCACCACCCATTCCCATGCCGCCGAGCGGGATGTCGTAGTAGATGTTGGCGAGAGCGATGGTTGAGCGGAAATGCAGATGGTCGATGCCATCGCTCAGCCCGTCATTGGCGAGATAATCCAGTGTACCATCGAAACGGAGGCCCGTGCCCGTCTCGTAGCCGAAGCCGGCGCCGAAGGAGTAGCCGTAGCCAGCCGCTACCGGAGAATTGGTCGTGCCGTCGGTCAGCACATGTTCGTGAGTCCAGAGCAAATTGAGCCCACCGCTGCCGCGCAGGTAAAACGAACCCTCAAGGCCATAATCGACCTCGGGAACGTCGCAGCACGGAATTTCGGGAATATCAGCGGCGAGAACGGGGGCAACGGCCAACGCGGGGCCTGCCACCATCAGCACAGCGAGGAGTTTACGCATTTACTTGGTCCTTGAGTTAGCCACGACGACACCCGTCGACTGGCAGCATCCTCGCAGGACTTCCTTAAAAGCCGCTTAACCCTAAGACTTAACCCTAACGGGGTGTGAGCCGGTAAATAAAGCGTTAAGAACGCCGATCTACTGTGCTCATGCAACGTCTTTGATCGTCGTCGAAATCTGCGTTACCACGGAGTCGACGAGGCTCTCATCGTCGCTCTCGGCCATGACGCGGATCACCGATTCGGTCCCCGATTCACGGATGACCAGCCTGCCCCCCGTACCGAGCCGCGCTTTGCTCTCGGCAATCACCTGCACGACGGCCTTATTGTCCAGTGGCTTGCCCTGCTTGTAGCGCACATTGATCAGCCGCTGCGGCACCTTGTCGAAGCGATGGCAAACGACCGACACCGGCGCGGCCTGTTCCTTGACGACGGCAAGCAATTGCAAGGCCGCGACCAGCCCGTCTCCTGTCGTGGTAAAATCGGAGAGGATTATATGGCCGGATTGTTCGCCACCGACGTTGAAGCCCTTGGCGCGCATCGCCTCGAGCACGTAGCGATCGCCCACCTGCGTTCGCTCGAGCCCAAGGCCAAGCTCAGTAAGATAGCGCTCGAGACCCAGATTGCTCATCACCGTAGCAACGATGCCGTCGCCCTTGAGCAGCCCTCGCCCGCTCCATGATTGCGCGATCACCGCCATCAACTGGTCGCCGTCCACCACTTCGCCGCGCTCGTCGACGATGATCACACGGTCGGCGTCGCCATCGAGTGCGATCCCGATATCAGCGCGGCTTTCTTTGACCTTGGCCCGCAGCGCATCCGGTGCGGTTGAGCCGACATTGTCGTTGATGTTGAAGCCATCCGGCTCAACGCCGATCGAAAAGACCTCCGCACCCAGCTCCCAGAGCACAATTGGAGCAACGCGATAGGCCGCGCCGTGGGCGCAATCGATCACCACCCGCAATCCGCCAAGATCGAGACTCTTTGGGAGCGTGCGCTTGGCGTATTCGATATAGCGCGTCTGCGCCGCTTCGTCGCGATGCGCCCGGCCAATGGCACGCCCACGCGATAGTTCCTTACTCAGATCGCTGTCCATCAGCCGTTCGATATCGGCCTCGATATCGTCGCTGAGCTTGTAGCCATCCGGCCGGAACAGCTTGATGCCATTGTCGTCAAACGGATTGTGTGACGCCGAGATCATCACGCCGAGGTCGGCGCGTAGCGAACGCGTCAGCATGGCGACGGCTGGCGTCGGCATGGGGCCGAGGAAATACACATCCATGCCGACCGCCGTGAACCCGGCGGCGAGCGCATTCTCGATCATGTAGCCTGAACGGCGGGTGTCCTTGCCGATCACCACGCGGTTGCGATGCTCGCCGCGCACGAATTTGAGCCCGGCCGCCATGCCGACGCGCATCGCGAGATCTGGCGTCAGCTTGTCGCCATTGGCGAGCCCGCGAATGCCATCGGTGCCGAAATATTTGCGCGCCATACGAGGTCCCCCTGGCGATTCAGGCGACAATACCCTGATTTGGGCTCAACGCGGAATCTTCGCTACTCCCGCGGTTAACCGAACGAAAGGGCCGCCCGGAGGCGGCCCTGAACAATTGTGGCTTCGCTTAGCTGCCCGGCTGCGGCTCGGGTGCGGCGTCCGGTTCGGCATCGGGACGCTTGCGCGCGCTCTTGCCGGCGGAGGGGACGCCAGTCGATTTTGGAGCCGTCTCTCCATCGTCGCGGATTGGGTGCTGGCCGTTCATCAGCCCACGGATCTCGTCGCCCGTCAGCGTCTCATATTCGAGCAGCGATTGGGCGATGGTGTGGAGGTCATCGATGTTCTCGCGAATGACCGTCTGCGCCGTCCTGTAACCATCCTCGACGAAGCGCTTCACTTCCTCGTCGACGATCTTCTGCGTCTCGTCCGACATATGGACCGAGCGCTGCATCATCGAGCGGCCGAGAAACACTTCATCCTGATTGTCGCCATAAAGCAGCGGGCCGAGCTTGTCCGACATGCCCCATTCCGTCGCCATGGCGCGGGCGAGGCCCGTCGCCATTTTGATATCGGCGGAGGCGCCCGAAGTGACCTTATCGTAGCCGAAGATCTCCTCTTCCGCGACACGGCCACCCATGGCCACGGCGAGATCGGCGAAAGCCTTGCGGCGGGTGAGTGACACCTGATCGCGCTCTGGCAGGCGCATCACCATGCCCAGCGCACGGCCGCGCGGAACGATCGTCGCCTTGTGGATCGGATCGGAGGCATCCATCTTGAGCGCCAGCAACGCGTGGCCGGCCTCGTGATAGGCAGTGAGCTTCTTGTCTTCGTCGGTGAGACTGAGGGTGCGGCGCTCGGCGCCCATCATCAACTTGTCCTTAGCGTCCTCGAATTCGCTCATCGTAACGAAGCGCTTGTTGCGGCGAGCCGCCAGCAAAGCGCCCTCATTGACGAGGTTCATCAAGTCAGCGCCCGAGAAGCCGGGTGTGCCACGAGCCAGAACCTTAAGATCGACGTCGGGCGACAGCGGCACCTTGCGCACATGCACCTTGAGGATCTTCTCGCGGCCCTGCACGTCGGGGTTCGGCACCACCACCTGTCGGTCGAACCGACCGGGACGGAGCAGCGCCGGATCGAGCACATCCGGGCGGTTGGTCGCCGCGATGAGAATAATGCCCTCATTCGCCTCGAAGCCGTCCATCTCGACCAGCAGCTGATTCAGCGTCTGCTCGCGCTCGTCATTGCCACCGCCGAGACCCGCGCCGCGATGACGGCCTACGGCATCGATTTCGTCGATGAAGATGATGCAGGGCGCGTTCTTTTTGGCCTGCTCGAACATGTCGCGCACGCGGCTCGCGCCGACGCCCACGAACATCTCGACAAAGTCCGAACCCGAAATGGTGAAGA
>JBDSEK010000038.1:0-18169 GCA_039920085.1 Devosia sp.
GTGACTCGGATCTGGCGCTGGAAGATCACCGGATCCTCGATGTGGAAGCGATAGACAGACACCGGCTCGGTCCAGTTAGGACCGCCGCCGGCGATGATGCCGTGGTATGGCGCAGAGTATTCCTGCGCCGGACACCAGGCTGTGTTGAAATAGTCCTCAGTGCCTGTTCCATGCAGCGTCGGCGGCCAGGCGTCGTTGGCCCCCGGCGCGCTCTCGCCACGCGGTGCGATCACTGGGGGAGGGGAGTCGATTGCAAGCAGCGGCCGCCGTCCACCGTCTGACACCGCTATCCCCGGCTCCCCATCGACAAAGATCATGTCGTCACCCTCGCCATACCAATCCCAGAGCGGCGAGCGGCGCAGCGATTGCACCGAGAACAATACACCCACATAGTGGCCATGCCCGGCGGCGTCGAGGATAGTGTAGTTGTCCTTGCCGTCGGTGTTGATGCCGCTAAACAGCACCTCCTCGTTGCTGAGGCCGGTCTCGGCGATGCCGGTGTGCCGCGCCTGCCGGTATTGTGCGTGGAACCGCCCGAGACCCTCATCGAGCCGCTCAACGAGTTCAAGATCGACGTAGTAGTAGAACTGCAGTTCGTCCTCGGCCTCGTTGGTGATCGTCATCTTCATGTGCGTCGCAAACGGCATCGGGAAGTAGCAAGTGAAACCCTTCCCGTCCTCGGGACCCGATTGCAGGGGCAGGCTCGCATAGTTGCGGGACTGTGCGTGCCCCATGCCGAAGAAGTCGCCGATAGGCGTCTCGACGCTGGGCTCGGTCTCTCCGTCCCAATAGGCGCGAAACACGACCTTGCGCAGGAAGTACCGGCTATCGCAGGCCAGCGTCGCCCACAGATGGGTCACGGTACCGGCGCCCGCCCACTCAGCGATGGTGATGGTTTCCCCGGGGGCAATATGCAGCCGGTCGTCATTGCCACCCGTCCGGTCGTAGCTGGAAAAGCGCCGCGACTTGGCCGACCGGAGCTTAGCCAGTCCACGCAGCGGCGACAGTCCGATGTCGGTCATTTGGTCACTCCTGGAACGAGATGTCTATTTGAGGCCGCTGGTTTTGATAGAATCCATGATCTGCCGCTGGAACATGAGGAACAACACCAACACGGGAAGCGCGACGACCACGGAGGCAGCCATGATGGTGTTCCAGGCACCGCTATACTGTCCCTGAAGACCGGCGATCGCGACCTGCACTGTCATGAGATCGGGGCTGCGGACGACGGTCAGTGGCCACAGAAATGCATTCCAGTTCGCCAGGAAGAACAGGATCGAGAGCGCCGAAAGTATCGGCCGGCTCAGCGGCAGGATGACGCTCCAGTAAATGCGCCAATAGCTCGCTCCATCGATCAGCGCCGCTTCTTCAAGCTCGCGGGGAATCGAAATGCAGAACTGGCGCAGCAGGAATATCCCGAAGGCATTGAAAATCGAGGGGACGATCAGCCCGGCATAGGAATTGAGCAGGCCGAGTGTGCGGGCGACGATGAAGAGCGGAACGATGATCACCGGAAGAGAGATCAGGAAGGTCGAGAACATCGCGAGAAAGATCGCTTCGCGCCCCGGAAAGCGCAGTCGCGCCAGCGCATAGCCCGCCATCGAATGAAACAACAAGGCGACCGCCGTTACGACGCCCGAAACTAACGCGCTGTTGAAGATGTAGCGGACGAAGTTTATGTGGGTGAAGACGTAAACGAAGTTGTCGAACGTCGGCCGCACCGGGATCAGCGCCATATCGAACATGTCGCGCTGCGACTTGAAGGCGATCGACACCATCCAGAGCAGCGGAAAGATCGTCATCAGGGCAAGCACGAGCCCCACCAGCATCCAGATCGGGCCAGTGAAACGGTGATCGTTGAACAGTGTCGCCGCTGGCATCTCAGTCATAGCCGAACCGTCCTCCCCCGGTGATCCAGAACAGCACCAGGGTCACCGCCAGCAGAAGCAGCACCAGCATCGACGCCATGGCACCGGCATAGCCAAACGAGTTGTACTTAAACGCCTGCTCGTAGATGTAGTAGATGAGCAAGGAGGTCGAGTTCGCCGGCCCGCCCTTGGTCATCACATAGATGAGGTCGAAGGCCGCGCCACCGGCAACCGCCGTGATCAGCGACGTCAACAGGACGAACAGGCTCGTCGGCTGCAGCAGCGGCAGCGTAATGTTCCAGAAGCTTGCCACCGCACCGGCGCCATCGACGCGCGCAGCGTCATAGTACTCACCCGGAATGTCATGCAGGCCGCCGAGGAAGATCAGCATGTAAAATCCCATCAGGAACCAGACGCTGACGAATACGACCGCGTAGAGCGCCAGTGCCGGGTCGCCGAGGAACGACAGGCTGCTGATTCCCACCGCGCTGAGGAGCCGGCCAAAGAGCCCGATCTTGTCAACGGCCAACATCTGCCAGACCAATGCGACAACGACCAGGCTCACCATCTGCGGCAGGAAGAACATGGCGCGCAGAACGCCGTTATAGAAATTGGTTCGGCGAACCAGCAGCGCAAGACCGAGCCCGCAGACGTAGAGCGCCGGGACCAGCAACCCGACATAGACGAGCGTGACCCGGAGGCTTTGCCAGAACAGCGGGTCGCGGCTCATCTTGACGTAGTTCTGCCAGCCGGCGAAGCGATAGCCGCCAAAGCCATCGACATCGAAGAAGCCGAGTGCCAAGGCCAGCAGCATCGGCAGGGCCACGAACACAGCCAAGCCGATCGCGTCCGGAGCAATGAACAAATAGCCTGCCATGCGCTCTCGCCTGGCGGCATTCCATGGCGGCGCGGCAGACGATCTGTCCGCCGCGCCCTCGGTGATCAAACTGGATACCATTGCTAGAGCAGAGGTGCGCCCGTGTAAGTGGCAAGGTACTGGTCGAACGCCTCGGACGCCAGTTGCGCCTGTTGCGCCGGGTCCGCGCCGCCGAGCTGGCAGGCCTGGATGGCATCGGAGATGATCTTATTTATCTCGGGCGGCACGCGTGGCTCGGCGCGGGTTCCGGGGAAGATCTCCTCGGTGAACACCTTGAGCGGATCCTTGTAGAACGCCTCCTTGCCGGCCTCGAACGCTGAATTGCGCGGCGGCATGGCGCTCTTGGCCACGGTGCACCAGTTGACGACGCGCTCGATCGAATCCTTGTCCATCGAGCCGAGCGCCCAGACGCAGAACTCCGCCGCCGCTTTCGGGTTCTTGCCCTTAGCATTGACCGCGAAGGCCCAGCCGCCGCCGACCGTCACGTACTTCCCTCCCGTGGGGATGGGGCATTTGAACACCCCATACTTGAAGTCGGGTGCTCCGTTGGCGAGATCGCTCGATCCCCACATGCCGATGTTCTGCATGGCGCAAAAGCCGGACCCGAGATTGGGCACGATGTCCCAACCCCCGCCACCCAGCGACTTGCGCGGCGCCGCGCCGGAGGCGACCGCATCCTGGAACAGTTTGAGCGCGGCGATGGTGGCCGGGGAGTTGAAGGCGCTCTTGCCGTCGGCGCCCTGGAATTCGCCACCGCCCTGCCAGAGGAATGGATACCAGGTGAAGTTCTGGTAGTAGCCAGGCGTCGTATCAAAGAGCAGGCCGAAGCGGTCTGTCGTCGTGAGTTTCTTGCCGAGCTCGAGCATCTCGTCCCACGTCTCTGGAACGTCGTTTTCATTGAGCCCGGCTTTGTCGAATGCATCGACGCTGTAGTACATCGCCATGCAGCCCACTTCCTGCGGAATGCCATAGACCTTGCCGTCGACCTGGCGGTTGGCCATCACGGCCTCCGGAAAGTCGGCGAGCGCGGCGGTCTCGATGTAGGGCGTAAGGTCGAACAGCACGCCACCATTGTAGTAGCGCAGGAAATCGCCCGGACTGATGATGAAGATGTCCGGGCCTTCGCCCGAGGCGAAAGCGGTCGGCAGCTTGGTGCCGCCGTACTCGGCGGTCGGGATGTATTCGAGAGCTATCTTTGCGTCATGGCTAGCGTTCCAAGCCGCCACGGTGTCCTCGTACCATTTGGACTGCGACGGCACGGCGCCGTTCGGTCCATAAAACTGCCAGAAGCTCAGTGCGTCGGCCTGAGCAAAGGTCGTTCCGACCCCAAGCAGGCTCCCGGCAGTGAGGGCCGCACCACCCTTGAGAATGGCGCGGCGGTTCCAGCCGGACGGCATGGTCGAATAGTTCGTCATCTGCAACTCCTCCCTTGTTGTGTTGTTGTTCACTCACACATTCCGCACCCTCCTCCAGGCAGCGGTCGTGCTCCTTCACGCGGTCCTTCACGCCGAGTCGAAAACCTGCAGGGCACACGGAATGACTTCGGCACGGGGTGGCCCGCTATACGAATTGCCAAGGCGATCGAGCAGCATCTGGGTGGCGCGCTCAGCCAGCACCGCGGGGCGCAAGCCCACTCGCGTCAGTCGCGGCCGTACATATTCCAGTTGCGGCAGGTCCTCGAAGATGCAGACCGCTATATCGCGCGGGATCTGGATGCCTCGGTCGTAGAATTCGCTCAGCGCTCCAAGCGCCATCAGATAGTTGGCAAAAAAGATCGCCGACGGCATCTCGCCGCCATGGCGTGAAAGCAGCCACTCGACTGCTTCCCGCCCCGACGGTTCGAGGAACGATCCTTCAAAGCGCAGGTCGTCGGCCATTTCGATACCGCGGCCCGCAAGGCCGGCTTCAAAACCGGCGCGCCGGATAGCGGCTTCGGTGAAGAAGGACGGACCGGTGACGTGAGCGATCCGCCGATGCCCCGTGCTGGCGAGGTACTCACCCATCAAGTGGGCACCTTGAAAGCTATCGGCACGAACACTGTCGATGGCGCCGTTCGACAGGTGACCCACAAAGACCGCTGGGATATCGAGCTCGAAGAAATGCTCATGCATTCCGTTCAGCGCCACGTCGCCCACGATCAGCCCATCGACGCGCTTGGCGCTGATCTGCCGCAGATATTCGCGCCCATGCTGCTCTGCGTGCCCCCCGGGCACGTCGGTGTTGAAGATCAGCGCATCGAGGCCTGAGCGCCCGAGTTCGGTCTGCACGGTTTTGACCAGGTCGGTGAAATACGGGTTGAGCACGTCGGGGATCAGCGTCGCGACGACATTGGTGCGCCCCGTCCTGAGGCTCTGCGCTTGCGGGTTCGGCCTGTAGCCAAGTTCGGCGATCGCCGCCTCGACTCGTTGTCGCAAAGGCTCCGATACGCGCTCCGCGTGATGGATCGCGTGTGACACCGTCGTCAGCGATACCCCAGCTCGTTCGGCAACGTCTTGAATTCCTACCATCGTCCAGCAATACCAGATGCAAAACGTTTTGCAAAAGGTTTTGCGCGAGCTGCAGCTCGTAGGCGCACAGCCTGTGGAGTGAGAGGCTGCCACGGACGGGTCTGGTGGGACCGTACCTCCTTCTGATCTTTGCCTTTCCGTCCGGTCAGCCGGGCGAAATGGAGAAGCTGTCGCCCTTCCGCCTGATACCGAGAAAATGACAAACTGGTTCGCCGGCCATGCAGAGGAGTGGCGCGCGGGCACCGCTTACAGGCTGGCGATTACCCTGCATGGCGGCCTAATTGGGTCTGCGACTTCTTCGACATCGAAGCAGGCGAAGGCGAGATCGCCTATTGGCTCGACCGAGCGGTGTGGGGCCGCGGATACGGCTTGGAAGCAGCGGACAGGCTGGTACGGTTCGCCGCCGAAGAAGTGGGCCTGACCTCGCTGCGGGCTGGGTGCGCGGACGACAATGTCGCTTCAGCGGCGATCCTTACGCGGCTGGGGTTCACCCGGCTGGAGGACGTTCGAGTCTTCTCCAGGTCAAGGCAAGAAGAGATCACGCAGCGCCGTTTTCGCCTGACGGTTTGAGCGACTCCGCGCGACCTATCACCCCGCACTCACCGGCGGCTGTTGCGTCTTGGTCACAGGCCAAGACTCTTGAGGCAATAGACAGACTTCGCGGGCGGCTGCTCGCGAGCCAAGTAGCGGTTTTTGCATGGCGTCCCGGACTCGCTGATCGGCGACACCGAGCCGCTGGCGCGCCGTTACTCCCGGATTTGCGGCTGCTCATCAGCGTCGGGCCCACAACACTGGCTGCGTTAGCGCGCCGCCCAGCGCTCGATCGAGACGGTTGATCGAGAGGTCCTGATCGGATCGATCCAAGCCGTTCCCTCGGTCGAAACGCAAGCTTTCTGGCCGCGTCTTCGCTTGCTAATTTCGGTTGGCCCGGAAAGAAGAAGGAGCGGCTATGGCCTCCACATTCACAATCCAAAACGCCGATGGTTACGAACAGCTGATGGGGCGATGGAGCCAAAGGCTCGCCCCTCTGTTTCTCGATTTCGCGGGACTCGAGCCCGGCGAGGCGGTGCTCGACGTCGGTTGCGGTACCGGCAGTCTGACGTTTGAACTGGCCAAGCGTGCGGACCTTCGCGAGATCAGAGCCATCGACTACGCGCCGGCCTTCGTCGAGGCAGCCCGACACCGGAACACCGATCCAAGGGTGACCATCGAGCAGGCGGACGCGACCGCATTGCCGTTTGCCGACGGCGCCTTCGATCGCGCCATGGCGCTGCTCGTGTTGCACTTCGTGCCCGATGCCGGACGCGCAATTGCGGAGATGCGGCGTGTCGTGCGCCCAAAGGGTGTCGTCGCGGCGACGGTGTGGGATCATTTGGGCGGCATGCCCGGCATGCGCATGGCCGTCGACACCATCGCAGCGCTGTCCGAGCCCGGACGTCAGCTTCGTGCGCGCTACATGTTTCAGCCGATGATGCAGCCGCACGAGATGAAGCAGGCCTTCCTGCAGCAGGGCCTTGTCGATGTTGAAGAGGCCGAACTCATGGTCCGCATGGACTATCGGAATTTCGACGACTTCTGGGCGCCGATCGCATCCGGAGAGGGCCCGATCGGGAGGTTTGTGGTCGAACTGGACACCGCGGAAAAAGCGCGGGTCAGTTCGGCCGTTCGCGATGCCTACCAATCGGGACGAGCCGATGGTCCCCGCTCGTTTGCCAATGTGGCTTGGGCGTGTCGAGGGGTCGTACCCGTGTGAGCCCTGGAGAGGCTCGGCAGCGCGCCACATTGGTCGGCCCGGTGTGAAACTAACCGCACCGCGTCGTCCACGCTTGTTGGCGAACCGTGCGAGCGAAGAAGACGCGGGCATATTCTCCTTTCCGGCTTTCCCTAACCTGCCTTGGTTTTGCGGCCAGCGACCTTCTTCGCCTCTTCGGAACGAGGAGCCGAAGGTTCAAGCTGCCCGTTGTTCCCGGCGCACAGCCCGTCGATGTAAAAATCGAGGTGACGGTGAGCGATGGCGCGTTCCTCGCCCGGCGGCAATCCCATCGCCAGTGGCCGGGCGAAGCGGGTCAACGCGAAGACGATGTCGCGCGCTGAGAGATCACGGCGGAGCGAGCCGCCCTGGGCAGCGCCCGTCAGGAGCCTGTTCATGAGCGTCGCTGCGCGGGCGCGGAGATCGGGCCAATGCGGCTTTTGAGGCACTTTTGCCGACAACGCAGTTTGCCACCACGCTCGATTTCGAATGCGCTCTTTCGCGAGCGGGTGAACTCTGAGATATGCTCGCCCAAACTGAATTCATCGATCGCCCGAACCTGGTGTTGGGGCCGACTGAACCGTCGAAATGATAGCAATATGAAGAGCTTGGACAGGCGTTTTAGCATCGCCCCCATGATGGATTGGACCGATCGGCATTGCCGGGCCTTCCATCGTCTCCTCACGCGCCGCGCATTGCTCTTCACCGAGATGGTGACCAGCGCCGCGGTCGTGCATGGCGATCGCGAACGGCTGCTGGGGTTCAGCCCGGCCGACCACCCGGTGGCGGCGCAGCTCGGTGGATCGGACCCGGCTGAGCTCGCCGAGGCGACGCGGATTGCGGCTGAGTTCGGGTACGACGAGATCAACCTCAATGTCGGCTGCCCGTCCGATCGCGTGCAGTCGGGCCGCTTCGGCGCCTGCCTGATGGCGGAGCCGGAACTCGTGGCCGAGTGCGTCCGCGCCATTAAAGCGGCGACCGAGAAGCCCGTGACGGTCAAGTGCCGCATCGGCATCGACGACCAGGACGCGGAACAAAGCCTCGATCGCTTCGCCGATCTGATGCGCCACGCCGGCGCCGATCATCTTTACGTCCATGCGCGCAAGGCCTGGCTCAAGGGGCTGTCGCCCAAAGAGAACCGCACCATTCCGCCGCTCGACTATCCACGCGTTTATCGGTTGGCGGCGCGGCTCGCCCCGTTTGCCATTTCGATCAATGGCGGCATCGAGACGCTCGATGCGGCCGAAGAACATCTGCGTCATGTGGGTGGGGTGATGCTCGGCCGCGCCGCCTATCATGAGCCGATGCTGTTGGCCGAAATCGATGCGCGCTTCTTCGGCGAGCCGCCGCGAATGGTGGAGCTTGACGCGATCATCCGCAGCATGGCCGACTATGCCGAGGCCGAGCTCAAGAAGGGCGCGCGGCTCAACCAGATCACGCGGCACATGCTGGGGCTCGCCAATGGCAGGCGCGGCGCGCGGCAGTTCCGCCAGATCCTGAGCGTCGACGCCTGCCGTAAGGGCGCCGGGCCCGAGATCATGCTGCGGGCACTTGATGCGGTCGAGGGCGAACTCGTGGCGGCTTAATAGTTGAGCGCGCGGGAGGATGTCCCGCGCGCTCAGCCTTGGGTTGTCTAGCTAGAGGTCGATCCTAGTTCAGCTGATCGAGGTAGTTGCAGGTCTGTGTAGTCTGCGCGTCGGTGCCATAGTCGAAGATGGCGCGGCGGTCATTCGGTCCATCCAGACCTTCGGCAACGCTGCGCGGCAGGACACGAGCACGCTCCACGTCGGCGTCGGCGCCAGCAGCGACCTGCGACTCGTCATAGAAGGTGACGAGGCAGACCAATTCTTCGTTCTGGGTACCGCCGCCGCCATTACCGCCACCGCCATTGCCGCCAAATCCACCGAGGTTGATGGTAAACGAGAACGTCCCGTTCGAGCGGCGATAGATTCGCTCCTGCTGCACCTGGCCGGTGCAGGTGTTCACCGTCAGCTGATACCAGCGTGAGTTTTTCTGGCCCACTGCGACCACGCGGTGCTTGCTGAGACTGCGGATGATCGAGACATTCTTGAAGCCTTTGGCGCGCAGCGCGGACCGTACTTCGGAGGTCGTGAGGCAATAGTTGTTGACGAACTTGCCGTTGCTAAACCTCAGAACCACGCCGTTATGCGTCGCGGCACTGCCGAAGCTAAATGTGAGGCTGCTCGTTGCGGCCTGGGCTGGCGCTGCAGCCATGCCCATGATTGCCATTAGGCCGGCCACTAAGGCTGCCTTGGCGGTGTTGGCGAAAGTCGTAGAGAGGGTCATTTTGTACTCCATGATGGCAACCCCCCGATTGCATGCAGGTAAGACGCCGGAGAGTGAGCAGAGTTCCCGTTCTCGTGGAATAATCAGAACGCCGTTCATCTGCCGTTCATACTGGTGACGGCATCCCGGCGCTCTCCAGCGAGACCGATAGAAGTGGGTACTCGAAAGCGGGAATGCGGCGTGGCGACTTAAGTCGCCACCGTCACTCTGGGCTGCGTCGCTTGGCCTTACCTCGAAGTCCAAATGGGAAGGGAGCCGCCAGGGCTCCCTCTAAGCGGCCGAACCTAATCCTCGCGGCTCCAGAAATCGGCCTGCAGCTGCGCGGCTTCCGCTTCGAGCAGCGGACCCACGATCTCCGTCGGCCGCTGCCCGGCGGAAAAGACGATGGCGCAAGGCAAATCGAGCGTCGGGTTCTCGGCATGGGCGCCGGTCTGTGCCTTGAGCGCGCGTTCGGTCTGCCCGAAGACGACGCGGCCGATGCCGGCCCAGTAGATGGCGCCCGCACACATGGCGCAGGGTTCAGCTGAGGAATAGAGCGTTGCTCTAGCCAACTGGTCGAGGCTCAGATTTTTTGCCGCCCATGAGGCGAGCAGCTTTTCCGCATGCGCCGTGCGATCGCCGCCCTCCGACGAATAGCCATTGCCCTGTTCGCGAATGATCCTGCCATCGCCATCGGCGAGCACCGCGGCGAACGGATGGTCGCCGGCTTCGCGCGCTGCTCGAGCCGAGGCAAAGGCGGCGCGTAGCAGCCGCTCGTCATAGTCGCGCTGGGGCAAGGGGAAGTCTCCGGGTTTCACCCGGACTATGCGCAAGCCTTGCCTAGTCGGCAAGCTCCAGCTGATTGCCTTCGACGCCATAGCGGCTCAGCGTCTCGAGGAAGGTCAGCCCGAGGAGACTCCCTTCCAGCGCGCCGCGTTCGGCAACGAAGGCCCGGATATTGCCGCGCACGATCCCGCCCACCTCCATGCGATCGAGCTTGACGAGGGCGGCGCGGCCGGTGCCGTTGGCGGTGGTGACGGGGATCGAAAAGCTGAGATCGCCGACATCGATGCCGGCGCGCTTCGCATCGGAGTAGGAGAGCACCACCGCGCTGGCGCCGGTGTCGAACAAGAGCGGAATGCGCGCTCCATTGATCTCGGAGCCGACGAGGAAGTGCCCGTCGGGGCCACGCCGGAAGGTGGCGGTACCGTTCTCGGAATTGATCACCCCGGAACTCGGCATCAATTCCCCGAACACGCGGGCCGCGACATTCTGGAGATCGACGCGATAGGTGTAACCGACCAGCGCCGTGACGAACAAAGCGCCCCAGACCGCCAGATTGCCCAGCATGGTCGAAAGCCGCTGCCGGCGCGCGAAGAGACTGGCGGCGAGCACGATCAACAGGATCAGCAGCGGGATCAGCTGACCGAATTGCTGCTGCGTCAGACCGAAAAATGCTCCGGCATCGGCGCTGATCAACAGCGCGATCCCGACCGCGATCAGCAAGGCGACGCCGATGAACAGCAAATCACGACTCCTAGACGAAGATCATAAAGGCACTGAGCGCGGCGATTTCAAGGAGCGTCTGCAGCGCGCCGATGAGATCGCCGGTCTGCCCGCCGATCAGCCGTCGGCAGAGCGTCACCCAGCCCCACACTGTCAGCGCGCAAAAGCCATAGGCGACAATGAGGCCGGGGATGCCGACGGCGAACCCCGCCAAAACGAAACTCAAGATCACGGCGAACACACCCCCGATCACGAAAGCGCGCATGCCGACGCGCCCAACCGTCGCGGCCGCGCCGCCGCTCCGCGCCGCCGGTAGCGCCCGCGTGAGCCACAGCGCGCCCGAGCGCGCCATGACGTTTGCCGCGAGCCACACGCCGACCGCTTCCAGTGGATTGGGGATAGTGCCGATCGCCGTAACGCGGAGCAGCAGCAGCAGCACAATGGCGGCGACGCCATAGGTACCGTGCCGGCTGTCCTTCATGATCGTCAGCCGCTGTTCGATATCGGCCCCGCCGAACAGCCCATCGGCGGCATCGGCCAACGCGTCCTCGGCCATGGCGCCGGTCAGCACCACCATCAAACCGATTGCGAGGGCGGCCGAAAAAAACGCCGGCGCGCCCAGCCAGACCAGCGCCAGATAGAGCGAAATCGGGCCAAGGCCGATGACCAGGCTGGTAAAGGGCAGGGCCAGCGCAATGCGCGAGAGATTGGGCCGCTGATGCGGCGAATTGCCGATCGGCAGGCGCGAGTAAAAGCGTAAGCCCATGACCAGATCGTCGGCCAGCCGGGCGCCGATCTCGCTGCCATCATTGTCATTATGCGGCCGTGGCAGCGGCGAGCCCTCGTTCAATTGCTTTTCCCCGGCGCTTCTTTATGAGAGGCGGACTCTCCCACCATTGGCCGGAGCCTTGCAAGCCTTGCCCGCAACGCGTCTCCACCTCGTCAGCGACTGGCACCTCAAGGCGCCGCTGGAGCGCGTCTGGGCCGAGCTGTCGCATCCCGACGACTGGCCGGCATGGTGGCGGGCGGTCAAGCGCGTCGAGATGGTGGCGCCCGGTGACGGCACTGGCATCGGCGCGGTGCGCAATTTCACCTGGGGCACGGCGCTGCCCTACCAGCTGCATTTCGAAATGACCGCCACCCGCGTTGAGCCGATGACGCTGCTCGAAGGCCGCGCGCGCGGCGAGCTCGATGGCACCGGCCTCTGGACACTCGAACCAGAGGCCGAGGGGACGCATGTCCGCTATGAATGGAACATCGATGTCACCGTGCCGTGGCAGGTCGCGCTCGCGCCACTGCTGAGGCCCGTCTTTGCCTGGAACCACAATGTGGTGATGGGCTGGGGCGAAGCCGATCTCAAAACCCGCCTCGCCCAAACCCGATAGGTCCCCCGTGCCGCATACCGCCTTTGCCGACATTGTCGATCTGCTGAAGCTTGCCCCGCCGGGCGACGAGGATGCGGTGGCCGCGGTGCGCGCCCGCGACGCGCAGCTGACCAAGCCCGCGGGCTCTCTCGGCCAGCTCGAAGCGCTGGTCGAGTTCCTCGCGCGCTGGCAGGGCAAGGCTGCGCCCAGCCTCGACAGCCCCATGGTCGCGATCTTTGCCGGCAATCACGGCGTCACCGATCAGGGCGTCTCGGCCTTTCCGCGCGAGGTGACGGCCCAGATGGTCAAGAATTTCACCGATGGCGGCGCCGCGATCAGCCAGATCTGTGCGCTGCACGAATTCAATCTGCGCGTCTTCGAGCTGGCGCTGGAGCTGCCGACCGGCGACATCACGCTGGCGCCCGCGATGGACGACAAGATGTGCGCCGCCACCATCGCCTACGGCATGGAGGCGATTGCCGGCAAGCCCGACGCGCTCGGCATTGGCGAGATGGGCATCGGCAACACCACCATCGCCGCCGCCCTCTACGCCGCTTTGTTCGGCGGCGCCGGGGCCGATTGGGTCGGGCGCGGCACCGGCGTCGACGATCAGGGGCTCGGCCGCAAGGCCAGCGCCGTCGATCGGGCTCTCGCCTTCCACCATTCCGAACTCACCGATCCCTTGGCGATCCTCGCCCGGCTGGGCGGGCGCGAGATCGCCGCCATGCTCGGCGCGCTGATCGCCGCGCGGCAGCAGAAAATCCCGGTGCTGATCGATGGCTTCGTTGCGACCTCCGCGGCGGCAATCGCCTGGGCCGTCAATCCGGGCGCCATAGACCACTGTATCTTCGCCCATGTCTCGGCCGAGACCGCCCACGCCCGGGCGCTCAAGGCCATGGGCGTGACTCCGCTGCTTGATCTTGGCATGCGGCTGGGGGAGGGGACCGGCGCGGCGCTCGGCCTTGTGCTCGCTAAAACGGCGCTCCATCTGCACCGGAATATGGCGACGTTTGGGAGTGCCGGCGTGAGCGAGAAGGGCTAGCGCGCCGCGCCCGACTTTTCCGCTTCCGAATAGATCTGCAGCCGCTGCTTTTTTTCGATCACCGGGGCCAGCGCGTCCATGACGCGGGCGCGTGGGAAGGTGGCGATCGCTTCGGTGCCGAAGCGGAGCTTGGAGAAGAGATCGAAGCGGCCCTCATGCAGCTCCATGATCTTCTGAACGATCGGCAGCCCGAGGCCCGCGCCCTGTTCGGCGGTCTTTTGCGCGAGGCTGCCCTGGCCGAACGAGGAGAGCACGGTTTCGATCTCATTGTCGGGAATGCCCGGGCCATTGTCGCGCACCGAGACCAGCTGGCCGCCATCGGCGCTGCGGCCCACCATCAGCGCCACCTTGCCCGATTGCGGGGTGAACTTGATGGCGTTGGAGAGCAGATTCAGCACCACCTGCCGGATGGCGCGCTCATCGCCCCAGAGCTTGGGCAGATTGTTGGCGGAGGTGAAGGTGAAATCGATGCCCTTGGATTTGGCGCGCATCTCGACCATGCGCCGGCAATCCTCGGCGATGTCGATCAGGGATACCGCCTCTTCGTTGAGCTCGTATTTGCCCGCCTCGATACGCGACAGATCCAAGAGCTCGTTGATGAGGTTGAGCAGATGCTGGCCGGAACTGTGAATGTCGCCGGCATATTCCTTGTATTGCGGCACGGCATGGGGACCCAGCAGCTCCGACTTCAGCACTTCGGAAAAGCCGATAATGGCGTTGAGCGGCGTGCGCAGCTCATGGCTCATGGTGGCGAGAAACTGCGACTTGGCGATATTGGCCTGCTCGGCGTGCCGCCGCGCTTCGTCCGACATCTGCCGCGCTTCCTCGAGCTCGTTGATCAGCGCGTCCTTTTCGGCCCGATGCGCGACGCTATCGAGTTCGGAGGCGTGCAGCTGCCGGGCGAGGTAGGCAAAGAAGATCTGGCCGCCCAGCGTGATCGCCGCCAGCGACCAATTGAGCGTGCCGCCCAAAACGATGAGAATGATCGAGACCGTGAGCCCGGTCGGCAGCGTGCTCATCAGCGTTGCGGCCGGGAGGGTGCGCGTCGCCACCGCATTGGCGCCGATGGCCACCAGCCCGATCGCGAACATTACCACCGCGATGCTCTGATGTTCGCTGGTAAACAGCGTGAACAGCGTGAACAGCGACCAGCAGACGCCGTAAAAGCTTTCGGCGATGACGAAGGTCGCCGTCCACCGCCGGGCATTGAAGCGCTCAGGCGAGACGCGCTTGAAGCGGCGGCAGAACAGCACCACCACCGAATTGCCGGCAATGACCAGGCTCGCCCAGGCGGCGGCGACATAGATGGGGACCCAGAGGCTCGAAAACGCCGCCAGTACGCACAGCACCGCCGGCATCACCAACGTGCCAGAGATGCGGGCATTGGCGTAATCGTCGAGCAGTTCGAAATCGAACGAGGCGCGCGTGCCCGACGACGAGGTCAGGCGCTGGCGTGCGTCGAACACCGCTTTCTGGGAATTGCGGCGGCGATCGCGCCCCATCTGTGAGCGCACATCGGCCTGTGGGGCCGGCTCGAACGGCATTACGCGGGTACTCAACAACTCGATGATGCGAAGCTGCTAGGCTTTCGCTACGCTCGGTTGGAACCCTACCTGCAACGTGGTTAAGAGGTGGTGAAATCCTGCGGCCCTCTCGATCACGGATATCGCCCCTGTCGCGCCTTCTGGGCGGGCTCGGCGCTCTGGCGCTTATCCTCGTGCTGGCGCTCCTCGTGGCGCTGTTCGATCCTCTGCCCGAGGCGCTCACCGGCGCCGCCCGCGCCAGCGACGGAGATTCTTTGCGCCTCGGCAGCGAGCGGGTGCGGCTGCTGGGCATCGATGCCCCCGAACTCGACCAGACTTGCTCCAAAGCCGGCGGCGCCCAATGGCCATGCGGCGAGGCGGCCCGCACGGCGCTCAGCGGCCTCCTGAAGCAGGGCGCCATCAGCTGCGCCCCCGACGGACGCGACCGTTACGGCCGCATCCTCGCCCATTGCACCGCCGATGGCCGCGACCTCGGCCGCGCCATCGTCGAAGCCGGCCTCGCCACCGCCGATCTCGAATACAAGGCGGTGGAAGTCGAAGCCCGGCTCGCCGGCCGCGGCATCTGGCAGGGGACGTTCGACTCGCCGCGGGACTGGCGCGACCGGCGAGGAATTATGATCGAGTTCGATTTGGTGAGCTGGATACGGGGATGGTGGTCGGAGTTGTGGGGGAGAGCGTGATGGGGTGGCGGAACCGTCGGGGTGGGGGGACGTGCCAGCGACAAACCCGGTCGAGGCGTGCCTCCGAAGCTCCCCCCACCCAGCGCCGCTAGTTCGCTTGCGCTCACAAGCTCTGCTGCCCTCCCCACGCGTGGGAGGGAAACGCGGCGGTCCACTGCTCCGAAGCGCTAAGCCGCTTCCTCAATGCGAACCACCAGCCGCTTGCCGAGCGCGCGAAGCCCGGCCTCGATGCTGGGAAGTTTCGTCGCATGGTAGGGATCGAGCATCCGTCGAACTTCCGTCTCCGCCTTGCCCAGCCTCTCGGCTAGCGCGACGCGGGTCAGTCCAGACGCTTTGAATGCCTCGATGAAGGCGAGCTTCGCCGCCGTCGCCGCCGATACGCCGACCATGCGATAGGAGCCCCCGGCGCCTCGTGACTTAGGCTCGACCGGCAGCGGCCTTCCGTCCACGACGTAGGTGAGGAGCGCCACTTCAAGCGCATCGACAGCGTTGGCCTTGGCCTCGTCCAGATCGGCGCCGCCGGTTATGGCTTCAGGAACGGTCGGGAAGGTGACGATATAGCCCTTGCCGTCTCGCTCAAACTTCGCTCGGTAGTCCATGCGACCCTCCTTGGTGCTGCACGGGAGTTGGGGCTAGAGCCCTAACTGCTTACGGATTATGCCTTCCATCAACGGGGTGATCTCACCGGACTTGATGACCGAAAAGCTGGAGCCGAACCGCACGACACAATGTCCGCCCTTGCCCCGCGCCATGTCGACCTGAAAGACACCGCCTTTGGCCTTGGCTTCTTTCGAAAGCTTGCGGATCAGTTGTTCGCGCTTCATTTGGCGCTTCCATTTCGGTGCAGATACCCTCGCACAAGAATGTTCGATGCCCAAGGGAAATCGAACAGAAATGTGCGACGAGAGGTGAAGGGTCACTGCGAGCGCAGAGACATCGAGCGGCGCACTTCCCCAGTTGACACGCGCAACAAAATTGCGTTGACTGGCCAATTGTAGCGGGGTCGTTTGCGTGACAGGGGGTATTTTGCACCGTTACCGCAATCTCGTTTCAAAACTGGGGGGTTCACGCCTTGGACAAGATCGACCGCAAGATCCTCGCTCTGCTGCAAAAGGACGCGACGATTCCCGTTGCGGAAATCGGCCGCAAAGTGGGGCTCTCGACCACGCCCTGCTGGCGCCGCATCCAGAAGATGGAAGAGGACGGGGTCATCAAGGGCCGTGTAGCGGTGCTTGATCCGGTCAAGATCAATGCCGGCGTCACCGTCTTCGTCTCGATCCGCACCAATGAGCACAATGAAGCCTGGATGCGGAAATTTGCCGCCGTGGTCGACGACTTCACCGAAGTGGTCGAGTTCTACCGGATGAGCGGCGAGGTCGATTATCTGCTGCGCGTCGTCGTCCCCGACATCGCCGCCTATGATTCCTTTTACAAGAAGCTGATCGGCAAGATCGCGCTCACCGATGTGAGCTCGTCCTTTGCCATGGGGCAGATCAAGTACACCACCGCTCTGCCGCTCGAATTCGCCTTCGTCGCCGACGACGACAAATAGGCGAGGGCGCCCCCCGTTCCCTACAGCGCGGGCCGAGCGGCAAAGAACGCCGACAAGGATTGTCGCCGCTCCCATGCGGCGATGATAATCGCGGCATTGCTTGCGGCCTCCTGCTGGCCGTCCACTTCCAGATCGTAACTGAGGCCCTTGTGGATATGGTCGAAGTCGGCGGCAGCGCTGCCGGCCCGCCGATCGCGTCGGGAAGCCTCCCGCCGGTTCAGCTCCGGCAAGGGGCAATGGACCGCGACGAAGAACAGATCATAGGGAGCGAACAACTCCATGAGCGCGCTGCGCCAGGCCGGCTCCTCGATGATGTGTTCGACAATGAGGTTGTTGCCTGACGCCAGATAGGCGCCGAGCGAGGCGTGGAAGCCGTCGAAGAACGCGCCGCGGAGCTTCGGCCACTCGAAATCGCCGCGCCTGATCCTCTCGATCGGCAGGACGCCGGAGTCTCTAAGATGATCGATGGAAATGTGCCAGAAGGGCTCGGCGAGCCTTTCCTGCAGCGCCCGGGCAATCGTCGATTTTCCGCTGCTCGATGCGCCATGCAGAAATATCAGCTTTCCAAGCGGGCGCTGCACCGGGCGCGACGGAAGCACTACCCGCCCGTCACATTCATGTGGCGGCTGAGGGCGGGGCCGCGGTGGTCGCGGTCGAGCACGAAATCATGGCCCTTGGGCTTGAGCTGCATGGCGCGCTCGAGCGCCGCGTCGAGGCCGGCTGGCCCTTGGTCGCGCAGCACGAGGCGCAGATCCACCATCGCGTCCTGGCCGAGGCACATGAAAAGCTGGCCGGTGGCGGTGAGGCGCACGCGGTTGCAGCTCTCGCAGAAATTATGACTCATCGGCGTAATAAAGCCGAGCAAGCCATTGGTTTCCTTCACCCAGTCATAGCGCGCCGGCCCGCCCGTCCGATAATTGGCGGGCTCGAGCGTGTAGCGTGAGGCGAGCCGCTCGCGCAGTTGCTTCAGCGGCAGATAGGTGTCGACCCGATCGATGCCGACTTCGCCCAGCGGCATGCCTTCGATCAGCGTCAGCCCGAAGCCGCGCCCATGCGCCCAGGCCATCATCGGCTCGATCTCGTCGTCATTGACGCCGGCCATCGCCACCATGTTGATCTTGATGGCGAGCCCGGCTTCCGCCGCGGCATCGATGCCGTCCAGCGTTTCGGCGATGCGGCCGCGCCGGGTGATG
>JBDSEK010000039.1:0-15516 GCA_039920085.1 Devosia sp.
TCAGCACATTGTCGGGCGTCAGCTTGATGCAATCGGGCACTTTTTCCTGCCGGTTGGGATAATCGGTGCAGCGGCAGCTCTCGCCATCGAGCAGCTTGCAGCGCACATCGGAGGTGTAGACGGCGCCACTATCCTCGTCCTCGAGCTTCATCAGGCAACAGCGCCCGCACCCATCGCAGAGCGATTCCCACTCCTCGGGCGACATCTCCGCCAGCGATTTCTCATCCCAAAAGGCCATGGCGGGCTTGTAGTGTATTTGGGTGGAGGTTGCACGCTTTGGGGAAATGAGGCCGGGGAGCCTCTCAGCTGCCCTGCGAAGCGGGGAGCGTCTGCCCCGACTTGATTGGGGGTGGCGCCGAAGGCGCGGAGGGGGCGGTCCTCAGCGCCTGCGCGCACTGCGCTTTGGAGCGGCGGTCAGCGGTGCTACCATCCTTTCGTAGAGCCCGAAGAGGTGCTCCACGCGCTCGCGTTCGGAACCAAAAGGCACCCGACGGTAGAGCCTGTCCACTGCAAGATCGAGCGCGCGATGGGCCATGCGCAAGGTCGGCGGCATCACATTGGGATCGTAGAGTTCGCCTAGTGTCGAAGTGGGGAAACTCGCACGAGCATCGAGCACGGCCTGCGCCAGATCAGAGATTGCCTGTTCTTGCGCGAGTGTCATCTGCGGCCAAGGGAAGGTGTTGTAGACAAGTCCGATTGAGTAGCGGTAGTCGCTCTTAATGCGGCCACCAATGTTGCGAAGCCATGCCATGTGCATCGACGAAGTAAGTACTCCGAAGTCCACAACACGTGCCCCGGTCTGCAATCGCAGGAGGTTGCTTGGTATCGTGGGTGGCTGCAACCAACCAATGGGCGCGTAGTCGCGTCTCTCCGAGCTCGACTCAGGTATGACCAGAAAGGCTTCTGTGGGGACGACCTCAACGTTGTACCTAGTAGGCAGGTTGGCGATTGCTTTGGTTTGAACGCGGTCGCTTTTTGCTCGGAAGGTCGACACCGCGCGCAGCCGGTCAACCACAAGTGGCATGGTCCTCAGCAGGGCGGGTGGGCAATCCCAGAGATGCAGTAGCCACCTTCGATCGCCATTGATCCAATCCTTTCCGGCCGCATAGGGCCGAAAGAACGGCGCCGACGACGGTTCGGCCGCTACGAAGCTCACCTTCTCTTCCTCTGTGAAAATGAGGTTGCCATCATCGATAGGCTGCGTGCCACTGACGAGGCGGGGCCGATTGTTGATTGGCTTGCTCGCCTCTTCTACCACCAGATGGCGGTTGCCCAGCCCTCCCGCGTCAAACAGATAGGCCGTCAATCCACGATGGGTGCTCTCCGTCGGATCGCCGTCGACGGCGTCGTAGCTGAACAGCCGCTTGTTCTCGGGTTCGACCTCAGCGGGCGTCAACCCAAGGATCACTACATGAACATGCGCCTTGCCTCTTGCCTCTGAAGTCCAGACAAATGTGCGATGGGCGAAGGCGATCTCGAACCGCAGGCGGTCGAACACGATGGGCCAAAGCTGAGCCACCTGCTCGCCCTGAGTAATTGAGTTGGTCGCTACAAAGGCGATCGGCGTGCGGGGCGCGCCGGAGCCCGTACTCCGAATGTATTCCCCTGCCTTGATGAACCAAGCCGCGACAAAATCCAACGTACCGCCCGAACCGCCTAGCCTCGCAATGGTTCGGACCTGTTGGCGCTGCAACTCTGACTGATACTTGGCGCCCGAAAACGGGGGATTGCCGAACACGTAGCTACACTGATCGGCAGGAAGCACCTTGTTCCAGTCGATCTCCAAGGCGTCCGCGCAGGATATGTGCGCAGATTTGCGCAACGGGATGCGCGCGAACGATTGATTAAATCGCAGGCTCAGCCGGTTGTTCATGATGTGGTCCATCATCCACATCGCGACTTCGGCGATCCGTGCCGGAAATTCCCCTATTTCTATCCCGAAGAATTGGTCTACATCGACAACTGACAGCTGGCCGCCTCCCGCCCGCATGAGAGTTTCCCCACGTGACTCGTCACCCGCGAGCTTGGGCCCGTAGTCGAGAGCGGCTGCAACTACATCAAGTTCGAGTTGTCGAAGTTCTCGGTACGCAATGACAAGGAAGTTCCCGCAGCCGCAGGCGGGATCGAAGAACGTCAGGGTCCCGAGGCGACGCCGGAAGGCTTCGAGTTCGCCGCGCCGCCTGCCGTCCTTGCGGGCCTTCAATCGCTCAAACTCCGCTCGCAACTCGTCCAGGAAGAGCGGGCCGATCACCTTCATGATGTTGGTTTCGGTGGTGTAGTGTGCACCGGACTGCCGGCGTTCCTTGGCGTTCATCACTGACTGAAACAACGAACCGAAGATCGCTGGCGAGACTTTGGACCAGTTGAACTTCGTCGCCTCTATCAACTGCTGGCGCATCGCGCTGCCAAAGGAGGCCGTGCGAAGTCCTCCCTTGAACAAGTCGCCGTTAACGTACGGAAACTGGACGAGGTCGCCGTCGAGGTTCGATTGCCGTTCCTCTTCGGGCGTGTCGAGTACTTCGAAAAGCTGGTGTAGCCAGGGTCCGGTATCGGATCCGTCTTCGCGCGTGCGCGACTCAAGTAAGTCCAGAAAGATGTCTCTCGGTTCGAAGATCCCTGTGTCATCTGCGAACAGCACGAACAGGAGCCGCACGAGATAACGCTCCAAGTCGTGCCCGCCGTAACCGGATGCCTTTAGCTCGTCATGTAGTGCCCCCATTATTTCTGAGGCTTCGACGTTGGCAGGGTCTTGATCGACGAACTTCCGAGTGGTCACACCGCGGATGAAATTGAATCGCTCGATTTTTTCGGGCAGTTCGCGGAGCGTAAACGACCAGTGCTGGCGCGTCTCCCGGTCGAGCAGTTCGAAGGTCTGGAAGTCGCTTAGCAATTGCCAGCGTGGCTTCTCGCTGTCCTTGAGTGCGTCGAAATATTCCCCGGCCTGCACTTCCGCGGCGCGCAGATCGCGTCCGGCGCTTTTCTGCTCGACCAGCAGAATGCCCGGCCAGAATAAGTCGATGAAGCCGGCCTTGTTGTCTAGCTTCTTGACGTGTTCCTCGTACCGAGCAACCTGCCGCCGCTTGACGCCGAAAATCTCGAAGAACTCGTTGTAAAAGGTCTGCGTCTCGCCCTTCTCATAATGCGCAGACGCCCAATCCTCGGCAAACTGCTTCGCCCGGATAACAATTTCGTTGGTACTCAGCATGCTCGCCCCCTGGGCGGCACCTTAGCGGGCCGAGCGGGGTGCGCAACGGCGGAACAGCCCCCTCTCCGCCATAACTCCTCCGTTTCAAACAGATTCACTTGCTGCCGCTAAATCCGCTATCCTGACCGCAGATCGCCAAGCCGCCGGGGCATTTCGCGCAGGATCCGTTCTACCATAAGGAAAAGCGCCGGAAGAAAGTCCGCATGCTCGATGCGGATGCCTGGCTCGATTCCGGCGTTCGATGCCACCGCCCCGGCGCCGACGAACGCCTTGCGGCAGTCGCAGCGGTGACTCGAGCGGAACCTTCCTATGGCGACTGCTTGTTCAACCAGTTGATCATTTCTGCGATTTCCCTGGTCTGGGCATCGACAATTTTCTGGGCAAGTTCTTTGGCCCACGGGTCGTCGCCATATTGAAGCTCGGCCCTGGCCATGTCGATCGCACCCTGATGGTGCGGAATCATCCCGCAGATGAAGGCAACGTCGATATCGGCCGCGGTCATGCCCTGGGCCATCTGGCTGTTCATGTCGCCCATGCCCGCCATGAGGGCCCGGTGCGCGTCGTCATCGGGCCCCATCGTCATGGGCATACCGTTGCTCATGTCCATCATGGTCTGACCGGAGCTGCAGATGGCCGGCAACGGATCGGCAGCAAGCGCGCTGGCCGGCGCAAGTAGCGGCAATACCGACGCGACGGCGATTGTTGCGAGGATCTTCATGGAAGTTCTCCAAGAATTGCGTTGGGAAGGTTGGCGAGAATGAAATCCACTCTCGCCTCGGGTGAAACTGCAGGCACCGCGATCGGCCGATAGCCAAGTTCGCGGTAGACGGCCTCCAATCCGGAGTGAATGACGATCTGCGCGGCGCTGTCTTCGGTCCGCGCATAGTCCGGGGCGAGCGGCAGCAGATCGAGGAGGAATATCCCCGCATAGACCCTGTCCCTCAAGACGGACAGATAGTCTGGGTCGGGTTCGAGCCCCAGAAAGCGGTAATAGGCAAGTCCGTCCGGCAAGGCGCGATCGAGAAAGACAAGCTCAGAAGGATCCAGGTTCGCTTCCTCATCCCTCTGCATATCGATGACACCCCTCTGAAACTCATGCTGGTTAGCGCGCGTCTCCTCGACGCTGCGGCCCGCCACGCGCTGAGTATCGATGTAGTGGCGGGCATGCTCGATTGTCGTCTGGTAGCCGCGCGCCCGAAGGCCGTTGATGGTCGTGGTCTTGCCCGAACTGGGGCCGCCCGTGACGACGTACCAGTTGGTCTGCCCAACGCTCATGCGCCCGCAGCGACGAGCATGGCGAAGTGCGTTTGTGCGTCGCTGACCATCTGGTGCGTACACCAGCGCGCATAAGCACGATGGAACAGCAGCGCCAGCATGCGGGCGAAGAATGATTTCGGGAGCGCGTAGTCGATTTGGACGCGAAGGTCGCATTGGCTGCCATGTGGCGCCAGGTCGAAGCCCTTGCTGTAGCTGCCGATCACCCATAGCGTTGGTTCGCTGGTCGTTTCCCAAGTCTTGGTTTTGGCTACGTCGCGCGAAGTGACCACTTCGTTGACGAGCAAGGGCACGCCCAGCACGCGGCCTGTGAAACCAAAGCGCGATCCGACGCGCCGCGTGTGGTCGGACTCCATCTGAATGTCCATGGTCGTTCCCATCATCATTGCTGATGGCTTGCTCATATGAGCGGACAGATTGGCCTGATCGTCCAGGAAATCGAAGACGGTCGCAGCAGCCGCATCGATCCGGCCCGTCGTTTCGGCGTGATGGGGAAACGCGTTCATTGGAAACCTCCTTGGCGGTTCGGATCAACATGCTGACCGTCATTGTCTATTTCCGCTTTGTCGGGGATCAATTGCCGATCCGCACCGTTCTGAGCCGGAGCGCATTGCCGATAACGCTGACCGAGGACAGCGCCATGGCAAGCGCTGCGAGCGCCGGTGAGAGCAGGATTCCAAAGAACGGGTAGAGCAGCCCGGCTGCCACCGGCACCCCTGCCGCGTTGTAAACGAACGCGAAGAAGAGGTTTTGCCGGATGTTACGCATAGTCGCGCGGGAAAGCTGACGTGCTTTGACGATACCTAAAAGGTCCCCGTGGAGCAGCGTCACCCCTGCCGACTCCATGGCGACGTCGGTGCCGCCGCCCATTGCGATGCCGACATCGGCAGCTGCCAGTGCAGGAGCGTCGTTTACGCCGTCGCCGGCCATGGCGACGACCCGGCCATCCTTGCGCAGTCTCTCGACGACTTCGCTCTTGCGCTCTGGCAAGACGTCGGCCTCAACCTCGTCAATGCCGAGGTCCTTGGCGACCGCCTGGGCGGTCACTCGGTTGTCGCCGGTCATCATGACCACACGGATGCCCTGCCCGCGAAGGGCGTCCAGGGCTGCGCGCGTAGTCTTTCGTACCGGATCGGCAATGCCAATCGCGCCCGCGACCTTGCCATCGACTGCCACGAGAATCGCAGTGGCCCCTCGCGCACGGAGTTCATCCGCACGTGCGGCCAGCGCTTCGCCGTCGACACCTTCCGACCTCAGATAATTGGCGCTGCCGATCAGCACGCGCCTGCCCTCCACCGTGCCGGCGACGCCCTTTCCGACCGGTGAGTTTACGTCAGAGGGCTCGCTGAGCCTGAGCTTACGATCGGACGCGGCGCGCACGATCGCCTGAGCGAGCGGATGCTCGCTGGCACGCTCGAGGCTCGCCGCGAGGCGGATCAGTTCGTCCTCGGACATTGCCTCGGCCGGCACAACGCTGGTCACGGCGGGCTTGCCTTCGGTGAGGGTACCCGTCTTGTCGACAACAATCGTATTGACCTTTTCAAGCTGCTCGAGCGCCTCGGCGTTCTTGATGAGCAACCCCATGGTTGCGCCCTTGCCGACGCCCACCATGATCGACATGGGGGTGGCGAGACCGAGCGCGCAAGGACAGGCAATGATGAGCACCGAGACCGCAGCAACGACGCCGTGCGCAAGCCGCGGCTCCGGTCCAAAAACGAACCAGACGAGGAATGCGAGAAGTGCGATACCGATGACCAGCGGAACGAACCAGCCCGAGACCTGGTCGGCGAGCCGCTGGATCGGCGCACGAGAGCGCTGGGCACTGGCGACCATTTGCACGATTCGGGCCAGCATCGTGTCCCGGCCAACTTTGGCCGTCCGCATAACCAGACCGCCCGATTGATTGATCGTGCCGGCGATAAGGTTGGCGCCTGCTTCCTTCGTTACCGGCATCGACTCGCCGGTGACCATGGACTCGTCGACGACGGAACGGCCTTCCAGCACTGTTCCGTCGACCGGCACCTTCTCGCCCATGCGCACACGAAGATGATCGCCCACGGCAATGTGCTCGACGGCCACCTCCTCATCGGTTCCATCGGCACGGATACGGCGTGCCATCTTGGGCGCGAGGTCGAGCAAGGCGCGAATGGCCCCGGAGGTTTGTTCGCGGGCCCGGAGTTCGAGCACCTGCCCCAACAGTGCGAGAGTCGTAATCACTGCGGCGGCTTCGAAGTAGACCGCGACCGCGCCGTCCATGATCTTCATGATATCGGGGAAGATCTGCGGAGCGATCGTCGCTACGACGGAATAGAGCCAGGCTACCCCCACACCCATCGCGATCAGCGTGAACATGTTGAGCGAGCGGAGGCGAATGGAGGTCATACCGCGCTCGAAAAACGGCCACCCTGCCCACAACACGACTGGCGTCGCTATCGCAAGCTGGAGCCAGTTGATCATCGTCCCCGACAGGAAGCGATCGAGCCGCAACAACTCGGCGCCCATTCCGATGGCAACGACGGGAATGCTGAGGACAGTCGCAACCCAGAAGCGGCGGGTCATGTCAACGAGTTCGGGATTGGGTTTGTCATCGAGCGAAGCGACCATCGGCTCGAGCGCCATGCCACAGATTGGGCATGAGCCCGGCCCATCGCGCACGATCTCGGGGTGCATCGGGCAGGTCCATTTGGTCCCCGTCGGGGGCTCGGCGGTTGGTGACACAGTCTTGGGCTGGTCTGCCTCCGGCATCGGTGCCGGCTGTACAGAGTGGCCGTGTCCGGCGCGCGCGCCGTGGCTCTGGGCAGCGCCAACCTGATCATGGTTGCGAGGCGCAAGACGGAGATCAGGCCTCACATCTGCGGCTGCCGGGCTCTTTACGCGCGGTGGTGAGAAGGGTTTGGCCTCGAGATATTTCCGTGGACTTGCGGAGAACTTGTCGAGGCAGCTCTGAGAGCAGAAGTAATAGGCCTTGCCCTCGAAATTGGTGTGAAGAGGATTACCCTCCGCCGCGACGGTCATTCCGCAAACGGGATCGATCGCGGTCGAGGTCTTGGCTTCTTTGGCCTCGTGGTGGGCAGGATCATCCATGGCTCGACTCATCAGAAAACTAACCTTGACCTTTCAGATGCACCTTCCCACTATGGTAAGGTCAAGTGTGAAGGTCAAAAAAGTGCAGATTGGCGAAGCGAGTCGAACGAGCGGTGTGTCGGCCAAGAAAATCCGCCATTATGAGGCGATTGGCCTGATCCCGGAGGCAGACCGGCGAGACAGCAACTATCGGGACTATGGTTACCACGACCTGCACCGGCTCGCGTTCATACGGCGGGCGCGCGATCTGGGTTTTTCGATCGAGGAAATCCGGGAATTGCTGAAGCTCTGGGCGGATACATCGCGCTCTAGCAAGGACGTGAAGGCCGTGGCACTTCAGCACATCGCCGACCTGAAAAAGAAGATCAGACTTCTCGACGAGATGCGGGCCACGCTGTCGGACCTTGCCGACGCCTGCGACGGTGACCACCGTCCGGATTGCCCCATCATCAAGAGCCTTGAGGGCAAGGTGTCGACACCCGGAGGGCATCACCACAAACCCTAATCTCGAACAACGGTTGCACGCAGCTTAACCTGTAGACCGCCATAACTCTGCCGTTTCAAAGGGATTCACTTGCGGCCGCTAAATCGGCTATCCTGACCGCAGATCGCCAAGCCGCCGGGGCATTTCGTGCAGGATCCGTTCTACCATAAGGAAAAGCGCCGGAAGAAGGTCCGCATGCTCGATGCGGATGCCTGGCTCGATTCGGCGCTGTATGAATTCTGGCATGCGCTGGGCCGCTCCTATTTGGCGGTCGAGGATTTCTTTGCCCGCTTCCGGGTGCGTGGCATCAAGCGGCTGTTTGTCGAGCTGTTGTCGGACGGGCTGACCTTCGGCACGATCGGGGCGGTGTTCGTGCTCGCTTTGGCGCTGCCGGCGTTCGATGCCACCGCCTCGGGGCAGTTCAACAAGGCCGAGGATATTTCGGTCGTCTTTCTCGACCGCTATGGCCAGGAGGTCGGCCGGCGCGGCATCCGCACCGACGATTCCTATCCGCTCGACAAGCTGCCCGATTATTTCGTCAAGGCCGCGCTCGCCACCGAGGACCGGCGCTTCTACGAGCATTTCGGCGTCGATGTGTTCGGCACGCTGCGCGCGCTGGTGAGCAACGCCCAGGGCGACGGCTCGCTGCAGGGCGGCTCGTCGATCACCCAGCAGCTCGCCAAGAACCTCTTCCTCTCTTCCGAGCGCACGCTGGAGCGCAAGATCAAGGAGGCGTTTCTTGCCGTCTGGCTGGAATGGCATTACAGCAAGGACGAGATCCTGAAGCTGTATTTCGACCGCGCCTATATGGGCGGTGGCAATTTCGGTGTCGCGGCGGCGTCGGAGTATTATTTCAACAAGAAGGTCGTCGACATCAATCTCGCCGAAGCGGCGATGCTGGCCGGGCTGTTCAAGGCGCCGAGCAATTATTCGCCGACGGTCGACCTCGCGGCGGCGCGCGGCCGCGCCAATCTGGTGCTCTCCAACCTCGTCGATGCTGGCTTTCTGACCGAAGGCCAGGTCACCGCGGCGCGGCGCAGTCCGGCGACCCCGACCGATCGCAGCAAGGAGCTCAACTCGCCCAATTACTTCCTCGATTGGGCGTTCCAGCAGGTGAAGCTGCTGGCGGCGGAGTCGCGCTCCAACAATTTCATCGTGCGCACGACGATCGATCCGGTGCTGCAGAGCTATGCCGAGGACGCCATCAACTCGGTGCTGCGCGAACAGGGCGGGCAATATGATGTGACGCAGGGCGCCATGGTGGTGACCGAGCCCAATGGCGCCATTCGCGCCATGGTGGGCGGCACCGATTACGGCAAGAGCCAGTTCAACCGCGCCATCGTCTCCAACCGGCAGCCGGGCTCGGCGTTCAAGCCCTTCGTCTATTCGACGGCGTTCGAGACGCTGCCCGATTATTCGCCCAGGACCACGATCGACGATCATCCGGTCTGCATCGGCAATTGGTGC
Organism: Devosia sp.; assembly: GCA_039920085.1. Classification (GTDB taxonomy): domain Bacteria; phylum Pseudomonadota; class Alphaproteobacteria; order Rhizobiales; family Devosiaceae; genus Devosia_A. The sequence goes on from JBDSEK010000039.1 coordinate 9,516, forward strand.
CCGCAGAATTACGGTCGCAGCTACAAGGGCCGGGTGTCGCTGATCTCGGCCTTTGCCAATTCGATCAATACCGTGCCGGTGACGCTGTCGATCAAGATGGGGCGCGAGCCGATCGCGACGATGGCGCACAGGATGGGCATCACCAACGATTTCCCGGTGACCCGCTCGCTGGCGCTGGGTGTGTCGCCGGTCAGCGTCATCGACATGACCTCGTCCTATACGGTGTTCGCCAATCACGGCTATAAGACCCCGGCCTTCGGCGTCACCCGCATCAACACGCTGCGCGGCGATATGGTGTGGGAGGCCGATCTCGACGCGCCGCACGAGAAGGTGCTGAGCGACCAGACGGTCAACTACATGAACGAGATGATGCGCGCGGTGGTGACCAGCGGCACCGGCCGCCGCGCCGCGATCGAGGGCGTGCCGACTTTGGGCAAGACCGGCACCACCTCGGATTATCGCGATGCCTGGTTCTGCGGCTTTACCGGCAATTATGTCGCCGCCGTCTGGCTCGGCAATGACGATTACCACCAGACCAAGACGCTGACCGGCGGGTTGTTGCCGACCGTGGCGTGGCAGAAATTCATGGCCTACGCCCACACCAATATCGAGATCAAACCGGTGCAAGGGGTCGAGTTCGAGATCGCGCCTTTCGTTGTCGCCGAGGCCGGCGCCGATGGACAAGCGGTTGGTGCGCAGGCCGAGCGGCCGCCGACGCTGAAGCCGGAAGCAGCGAGCAAGCTGCTCGACCTCGCCGACCGCCTCAATGCCGCCTTAGGGCTCGGCGTCGAAACCGCCGCGCTCGTTCCCGCCGCCGCTGAGAGCCGCTGATCTTTGCGCTTCCTGCTCAATCTCTTCGCCATGCTGGTCGTGGCGCTCCTGGTCGGGTTCGGCCTCTCCTACTATGCGCTGAGCGACGGGCGGCTGTTCGGGGCTTATCAGGTCGGCCCGTGGGTCGCCTGGCCGCAGGCCGGCTCGCCTAGCCCCGATCCCTATACGCGGGCATTCCTCTCGCGCAATGGCGCGCTGCAGCTGGGCCAGAGCGAAGGGCTGCAGTTCGTCGCCAGCAGCGACAGTGACGGGCGCGCGCTCGATCGCGCCTGCACCTACAGGATCGACGGCTCGACGCCGCTCGCAACCTTCTGGACGCTGGTGCCGGTAGCGGCGGATGGCTCGGCCATCGCCAAGCCAGGCGGGCCGCCGGGCTTTCACAGCCAGCGCATCGCGCGGACCAATGATGGCTCGATGCAGCTCTATATCGGCCCTGCCCTCAGCCCCTACAATTGGCTAGAGCTCGACGGCACGGGGCCGTATCAATTGGTCATTAATCTCTACGACACCGCGATCTTTTCGGGCATCAGCTCCGGCGCCGCGACGCTGCCGGCGATCATCCGGGAATCGTGCTGATGGTCAGGACCAGCCTTTATCTGCTGGCCGGGCTGCTGCTGGGGCTCTTGATCCATCTGGTGGTGATCCTGGTGTTGCCGCTGGTCGCGACCAACGGCGTCTATGGCAGGGTTGGCGCGCTGGGCGAGGCGGGCAGGATGCTGCTGGTCGCAAGCCCCGGCCCCGGGAAGCCCAATCCGCTGCGCATCGACCCCAACCTTACCTACGCCGTCTGCCGCCTCGATTTGAGCGCCGGCCCCGGCGTGGTCAGCGGCACCCTGCCCCTCGCCTTCTGGTCGGTGGGCGTGTTCGACCGCAGTGGAACGGTGCTCTACAGCACGACCAATCGCGACGGGATCGGGCAGATACTCGACCTGGGCATCTTCAATGCAGCGCAGACCCGGCTGCTCGCCGAGCAGAAGATCGATATCGCAGAGGGCCTCTTGATCGTGGAAACCCATAGCGACGAGGTGTTCGTCGTGGTCCGGCTCGAGCCGCCGCAGCCGGTGATGCGCGAGCGCTATGCGGGGCAGCTTAGCCGGCTCGCCTGCGGCAACATTCCCGTCTGACTATTTCCGGTAGTCGCCTTCGCTCTCGATCTTTTGTACGTAGCGCGAGCGAATTGCGCCATCGCCCTCACTGCCGCCGCCACCCACATCGCCCGAGCAGAAATCGCCACGCTCCGCGGCCTCGACATAGATGGCGAGCCCGCTCAGGCCCGCATCGACCTCGATCGCCTCTTCATGCGGGGTTTCGACCAGCAGATGGTCGAGCGCGTAGCTGTAGGAATCGTAGCGATAGCCGATGGAGCGGACGAACCAGCCGATCACCATCTCGTTCTCGGCTTGCCGATCCTCGGCTTCCTGCCGCATCCCGGCCTCGCTGGAATCGAGATTGCCGCCGGCAATGGCGCGCTGCTCGTCCATGCGTTGCACGGCGCAGATGGCGCGGAAGGTCGATGGCGCTGTGCCGATATCGGCCGCGATATCGTCAGTGATGCGGCTGTAGCGGACGCGCGAGGAGGCGAAGCGCTCGCCGGTCAACCATTGGTAGTAGCGGTCGGTCTTGAAATCGAACTTGCCGGTCGGCCTCAGCCGCGTGCGCTCGAGCTCGGCCACCGTATCGTAGAACCAGTCCTTGGCATGGGGCGCGACCAGATAGCGCCAGATGCGGTCGCGCATTTCGATTTCCTGGTCGGCGAGCACGAAGTCCGACACCGGCTCCTTGGCCGATCTGGCGCGCAGATTGCCGAGTGCGGGCATTGTCTCGTCATGGAGGAGACTGTCCTGGGCGCGACCGAAATCGCCGGTCGGTCGGGCGCAGGCGCTAAGCCCGGCCAGCAGCGCGGCAGCACAGAGCGCAAGCGCGATCCGTCTGTCAGCCACGTTTGCGCTTGGCGCCGGGAGAGGCGGATGGCTTGGTCGGCAGATTGGGCGCGTCGCGCTCGTAGCGAACGCCGGTGAACATCAGGATCTCGGCTTTGACCGGCCGTTCCCGCGCGGCGGATCGGGGGCCGCCGTTTCGCTTTTCGAACTGCACGAGTTTTCCCAATTTGTCTCTCCGCCGGACCGGCCGCGACCAAGGCCAAATCAGGGCGACGCTGTCCCCAACTGAATTCATTAAGGGATCGTCAAGGTTAACAGTCTGCTAACGAATGTCGGAAATAGTCGGGGCGTGGAATTCGGTCCGCTCATGCGGGCCATCGGGGCGCAATGAACGGCTTCCAACCTTACGAGACTTTCCAGCTCCTGATCGAGACTGGAGGCATCGATCGCACCAATACGCTGTTGATCGCCGCGTGCGATGCCTATGTGCGGCGCGGCCGGCCGATGCAGTCGGAAATCGATCAGTTCACCGCACTTACGGCGCGGCTGTTTCCAATGGCCGCCCCGTCGGCGCGAGCGAAAGCGGCGGCGAGTCTGGGCCATGCCGAGATCCTGTCGCCTGAGATCGAGGATCTGATCGTCGCCAATATCGGCGAAGGGCTCGACGATTTCCTGGTAACCGCACCGCGCCTCTCGGAAGGCACATTGCTCAAGACCATCAGCAGCGACGACATCGGCAGCGCCTCCGCCGTGGCGCGCCGCCCCGATCTCACCAATGTGGTGCTGGCCAAGCTGTTCCAGATGAACAGCCGAAGGGTCTATCGGGCGCTGGCGACCAACACGGCCATAGCGCCGCGGGGCCCCTATCTGGCGGCGCTGGCGCGCTCGGCGCAGATGGATCATCAGGTCGCCTGGTCGCTGGCGGCGCGCGAGGATTTCGATGCGGCGCTGCTCGCGCCGGCTTTCTTCGACCTCAACGAGACCGATCGGCTGAAGGTGATCCAGGCCTTCGCGCTGCGTGCCACCCCGGTGGCGCCGATCAAAAAGACACTCGAGCAGCTGTCGGTCGCGACCGCGGATCTCACGCGGGCGCTGATGAAGCTGTTTGCCGAGAACCGCCGGCCCGAAGTCACGGCGCTCTTGCATCAGATCACGGCGCTCGATGAGGTTCGTTGCGGGCAGATTTCGCACGACACCAGCGGCGCGGCGCTGTTCGTCGTACTCCGCGCGTTTGGCTGCAACGCCTATGACGGGCTCAAGGTGTTGATCCACGCCACCTCGCACGATGCCGATCGCTCCAAGGCGCTGTCGACCTTTTCCAGCATGTTCGAGTCGGTGAGCGTCGATGCGACGGCGTATCTGATGAGCGCATGGCGCGGCGAAGTGAACCTGCTCGATCTCAGCAAGCCCGAATATCGCCCCTTCACCGAGACACGGCGCGCGGCTGCCGCAGCGGTCTCCCATGCCCCGGCGATCGATCGGGTGATCGATGCGCTCGCGCGCAGCGGCATCCGCAAGGCGAGCTAGGTTCGCACCATCGTCACGCCTGGTTCGCCGTCGCGCATTTCGAGCGCGATCACCCAGAGGTCGGGATCGAAGCGCTGTTCCTGCGCGATGCGCTCGCGGACGGTGATGGGTTCGACCTTGGAGAAGCGGGTCGCGAACAGACGATCCGCGTCGCCATCGGCACGCGCCGTTGCAGGCGCAGGGGTCAGCAGCGAGGCGAGTCCGTTCAGATGGTCGATCTCGATGAAGATCTGGCCGGCAATTGGGTCACCGCGCTGGACGATCACGCAGATATGGCCGATGTCGTTGTGCCGCCTGACAAAGGCAGCCACCCAGAGGTCGGAGCGCAGCATGATGCTGCCTAGATCACGGCCCCGTTCTGCACAAGCAGATCGACGAGCTCGGGCGTGATGCGGCCGGTCACGTCGTAGCGGTAGTAGACTTCGAAATTGCGGATCGCCTTGGCCGTCGCTTCGCCGGCGACCCCATCGATCTCGCCGTGGAGGAAGCCGAGGCTGGCGAGCCCGCGCTGGATTTTCGCAACCACCGTCTGGTCGGGCAGCGCCTCGACGGGCGCGGTCAGGGCCAGCGGCTCGGGCAGCGGCTGGGCCGCGACCTCGGCGGCCCTCGTCACGGCCTTGACGGCAATGGTCTGGACCGCGCGCTTGGGCACGCTGATATTGGGCTTGGTCATGGCGAGGGTCTGCACCCCGTCGATGATCGTGTCGATGGCGTCCCCGACGCTCGCCTCGGCAATCGCTTGGGTCGGCAATTGGACGAGCGGCGGCGGCGCCGGCAGCGCGTCGATGGTGAGTGTGGTCGGTGACGTGTTGGCCGTCGTCTTGGTCGTTGCCTTGGTCGTCGACTTGGCTTTGGCCGCCGGCAGCGGATCGGGCGTCGGCAGCGGATCGATTTTCGGCGCTTCGGCGATGATTGACGTTGAGAGAATGAGGTCGACGATTTCGCGCGTCAGCTCGCCCTTGGGCTTTAGACCCTGGCGTTCCTCGAACGCTTTGATGGCGCGCGCGGTGCGGGAGCCATAGAGACCATCGACCGCGGCGTCGAAGAGTCCGAGCGCCTGGAGCTTGCGCTGCACCTCGAAGACTTCGCTGTTGCCGATGGCGGGAGCGGGCGTCGCAATCTTGCTGTCGACGCTGCCAGTCGTCGTGGTGTCAGTGGGTGCCAGATGCAGTTTCTTGGGACGCGCCGCGGGAACCGGCGGCGCCGCAATGTCGGCCTCGGCCATCTGCTCGGTCGTGCCAAACAGCGGCGCCGGATGGCGATGCGACTGGAAGTAGAGCGCGTTCGATCCGGCCATGCCGGACAGGCCGATCATCAGGACGACGCCGCTGTTTCTGAGCGGCTGGCGCATGAAGCGGCTCAGCCCCCACAGCGCTGCCCTCCCGGCCGCGGCGGCGACGGCGCCGCCGGTCTGGAAGGGAAGATTGGCAATCATGGCCGTGCTCATAGGGCTTTTCTTCGCTCGTCGTGCCATTGGGGCAATTGCGCTTGTGGCCGCTCGCGATGAAGCGGCGTCACACCCGCAGTTTCCTCCGTTTTGGTTTCCGGACCGTTTAAGGGCAGCAGCACCGTCACCACCGTGCCGTCGCCCGGCGCCGAGACGGCGCTGAGCGTCCCCTGATGCAATTCGACCAGGCCTTTGACGATGGAGAGGCCAAGGCCGGTGCCTTCGTAGCGGCGGTTCAGCCCCTCATTGGCCTGGAAGAACGGCTCGCCGATGCGGCGCACCGCTTCCTCGCCCATGCCGATGCCGCGGTCGCTGA
>JBDSEK010000040.1:0-20615 GCA_039920085.1 Devosia sp.
TATCGAGCTGGCTCTTGATCACGCCCGAAACGATCTGGCGGAAGAAATCGGCGTCGGCGGGGAGATATTGCTCGCCTTCGATCTCACGGCCCATGACGTGGCTGTTGAACTGGCTGAGCGTGTCCTCGAGCGTCTGGCGGCCGACATCCATCTGATAGAGCGCCTGTACCGCGGCCAAGCGCGCCGCGCCGCGCTGATTGGCGGTGCGATCGGGCGAAGCGGGGGCGGGTTCGGCTGGCATGCTGGCGCTCTTATCTAGCCCGGCGCGGCTGGGGTCAATGTTTGGTGCGCAGGGCTGGGATGTTCGGTAACGCCACGGCGGTCGTTTCCCTCCCCCGCGTGGGGAGGGCGGCTGCACTTGGTTCTCGCAACCAGCGAGAACCTAGAAAGTCGGGGTGGGGGGATTCGACGCGCGCGTACGAATTTGCGACTCCCCCCGCCCAGCTACGCTAGCTCGCTGCGCTCACAAGCTCCGCTGCCCTCCCCACGCGGGGGAGAGAAAACAGAGAGCCTGACTAATCATCATCCTCATCCAGCGTCGGGCTCTCGCCATCCTTGAGCGCGGTGAGGAACGAACGGAAATCGTCGGCGGCCGAGAAGTTCTTGTAGACCGAGGCGAAGCGGACGAAGGCGACGTCGTCCAGACCTTTGAGGCCCTCCATGACGAATTCGCCGATCTGGTCAGAGGTGATCTCGACGTCGCCCATGCTTTCGAGCTGGCGGACGACGCCCGAGATCATGCGATCGACCCGCTCGGGCTCGACATCGCGCTTGCGCAACGCCGTGTTGACCGAGCGCACCAGCTTGTCGCGATCGAACGGCACGCGGCGGCCCGATTTCTTGACGACGGTCAATTCCCTGAGCTGCACCCGCTCGAAGGTGGTGAAACGGCCGCCGCAGGAGGGACAGATGCGCCGGCGCCGGATGGCGCCCGAATCCTCGGTGGGGCGGCTATCCTTCACCTGCGTATCGTCATTGCCGCAATAGGGGCAGCGCATCAGTAGATCGGAAAGCGCGCGGTCAGCGCCTTCACCTTGTCGCGCACCCGCGCTTCGACGGTCGCATTGCCTTCGTCCGAATTGGCCTCGCGTAGGCCGTCCAGCACTTCGACGATGAGCTTGCCGATCTCGCGGTATTCCGCCTCGCCGAAGCCGCGGGTGGTGCCGACGGGCGTGCCGAGGCGCACGCCGGAAGTAACGAACGGCTTTTCCGGATCGAATGGAATCCCGTTCTTGTTGCAGGTGATATAGGCGCGGCCGAGCCCCGCCTCGGCCCGCTTGCCGGTGGCGTTTTTCTTGCGGAGATCTACCAGCATCAGATGATTGTCGGTGCCGCCAGACACCACGTCGAGCCCGTTCTCGATCAGCACCGCCGCCAGCGCCCGCGCATTGGCGACCACCTGCCGGGCATAGGATTTGAACTCGGGCGTCAGCGCCTCCTTGAGCGCCACAGCCTTGGCGGCGATCACATGCATCAGCGGTCCACCCTGCAGGCCGGGGAACACCGCGCTGTTGATCTTTTTGGCCAGCTCCTCATCATTGGTGAGGATCATGCCGCCGCGCGGCCCACGCAGGCTCTTATGGGTAGTGGTGGTCACCACATGCGCGTGCGGCACCGGCGAGGGATGCGCTCCGCCCGCGACGAGCCCGGCGATGTGGGCCATATCCACCATCAGATAGGCGCCGATTTCGTCAGCGATCTCGCGGAAGCGCTGCCAGTCCCAGAGGCGCGAATAGGCTGTGCCGCCCGCGATGATCAGCTTGGGCTTATGCTCGCGGGCCTTGGCAGCGATCTCGTCCATATCGAGCAGATGATCGTCGCGGCGGACTCCATAACTCACCACCTTGAACCATTTGCCGCTCATATTGACGGGCGAGCCATGCGTCAGATGTCCGCCCGAATTGAGATCGAGCCCCATGAAGGTGTCGCCCGGCTGGAGCAGTGCGAGGAACACGGCCTGGTTCATCTGCGAGCCCGAATTGGGCTGCACATTGGCGAAGCCCGCGCCGAACAATTGCTTGGCGCGCTCGATGGCGAGCGTCTCGGCGACATCGACGAACTGACAGCCGCCATAGTAGCGCTTGCCGGGGTAGCCCTCGGCATATTTGTTGGTCATCACCGAGCCCTGCGCCTCGAGCACGGCGCGGCTGACGATGTTCTCGGAGGCTATCAGTTCGATCTCGTGGCGCTGGCGGCCGAGTTCGTTCTCGATAGCGCCGGCGATCTCGGGATCGGAATCGGCGAGGCTGGCGGAAAAGAAAGTTGGAAACAGAGTCTGGGTCGCGGCGGCGCTCATGGGCTCATCCCTTGTTGCGAGTGGGTGCCCAGGCGAGCGGCAAGCATTGTTCGCGTTCCCCGATGGTTGTCCCATCCCTCGTCGCCAGTCGCGCGAACCAGGCAATTATGCCGCAGTTTGAAAGTGCGCGGAAGGCCCGGAGGGCGGAACGCATGGCCAATCCAAGAGTTTAGGCGGCATCAGGGAAGACCGGAGCCGCCACTGTGTCGGCCCGGTCATGGGCTCGGCTCAATAAAAGCAACAATATCAAGGAGTTCTCTGCAATGGTTGTCACCCCTTTTCTCGCCGCAGTGATCATCGGTAGTTTCTGGACCGGCGTTGGCCTCACCGCCCTCCACGACGGCAATGGTCTCGGCCTCAATGCCGGCGGCGGCAGCGATCTGGCGGCCACCGTCGACGACGATCACGACGCGCTCTGCCACGCCCGCTATCAGTCCTACGATTCGGACACCGGCCTCTATCTGACCTATGGCGGCAAGTGGAAGGAATGCACGCTGGGCCTCTAAGCTAATCGTACTTCGTTCATCTCTTGAGGCGTGCGCCCAGCGGCGCGCGCCTCAATTGTTTTTGTGGGATGTCGGTTCGTTTGAAAAATCAGGCCACCTACCATCCACCCGTCGTCGCCGGGCTTGTCCCGGCGATCCAGCCGACCGCCGTCTGGCGGGCGAAGGAGTCTCTAGCGCGCAGACTGCGCGCTACTGGATTGCCGGGACGAGCCCGGCAATGACGGAGGTGCAGGAGAAGGCATTAGGCAATGAGTCGAACGGCGGCGATCATTGCTGGCTCAATCTGCGCCTGAGCTTGGCCAGCGCCAGATTCTGCATCTGAATCTGGGTCGCGGTGACCGGCGCGATCACCACCACTTCGATACCGCTGGCTTCATCGATCGCGGCCACGCGCATCTGCGGGCCGATCTGAGTGAATTCGAAAAATACGCTGCCTTTGGGAGGGACGCCGCCGCGGCCGCCCTCGCCCGGCATCTATGCCTTCTCGAACACCACCGTACCGGCGGCGTCATAGCCATAGATGTCGTCGCGGAAGCTGACGGCGCCGTTCCGATTGGCCCAGGCCGTGATGTACGTCGTGTGGAGCGGCATCTGGAAAGTCAGCGGTACATTGACGCTCTCGTTACTCTCGAACATCGCCTGCACTGTCGTGATGTCCCAGCCGCCATTGTCGCCCAGGACCCAGGCCGCGATCTGGTCGATATTCTGCGCGCGCACGCAGCCGGAGGAATAGAATCGCGTATTTTCGCCGAACAGCGCCTTGGCCGGGGTGTCGTGCAGATAGCAATCATAGGGATTGTAGAAGTCGATCTTGCAGTGACCCATCGAGTTCTCGCCACCCGGGTCCTGCCGGAAGGTGTAGCGCAGCGGGTCCGCCGCCGACGACCAGTCGAGATCGGTCGGCGCCACTTCGTTGCCCTTGCCGTCGAAAATGCGGATGTGGAATTTCGCCAGATATTCCGGGTCCTCGTTCATGTAGCGAATGAGGTCCTTCTCGATGATCGATTTGGGCACTGTCCAATAGGGATTGAACTTCACCTGATGGATCTTGGAGCTCATGATCGGAGTAGGACGATCGACCTTGCCGCACACCGCCGTGTGGCGGGTGTAGACCTGCCCGGCCTGCACTGTCTCGATCGAGGCGGCGGGAATGTTGATGAGCAAATAGCGTTCCTGCAGCGCGGGAACCAGCGCCTCGACCCGCAAGGCATTAAGGCGGAGTTGCGCCAGCCGGTCGGTCGGACTCACCGCGAGCGCGTAGAACGTCGCTTCATCGACCTTGCCGGTCGGCACGATGCCGTGGCGGACCTGGAATTTACGCAGCGCCGCGTCCGTGGGCGCGTCGAAGCTGGATGACACGGTCTTGGCCGCCGGCATGTCCTGCAGCGCAATCAGATAGCGCTTAAGATTGACGACCGCCCGGCCTTCCTTGGTGATCTGCAGCCCGAAGGTCGCGCGGGTCGGTTCGACCCAGGCGTCACTGGCGGCAAGCTTTTCGTAATAGGTGATCGCCAGCTGCAAATTGTAGGCGGTGTCGAAGCTGAGGATCGGCTCGGGCGTATCGATCAGCGCCAGCGCCTCGGCATTGCTGCCCTCGGCATTGACGGATTTCTTCAGCCGGTTCTGCTCCAGCAAGTCCCAGACGGATTCGGCATGGGCGATCGAGGGCAGCATGGCGCCCGCCGACAGGGCCGCCATGGACCCGATGAATTTGCGCCGGCTCAAATGCATGAAATTATCCCAGTCCCCTGCCCGACCCCCGAGCCGGTCCGCATTCAATACCATCGGCGCGGCGATGACGGAACGGCGGTCAACCAGCTGTGAAACGCTGGGCCGCCAAACAATCATCACGCATCAGGAACGCCGGAGGCCGGGTCCGCCTCGTTACGCTTAGTGTCTAGCGGGATTTGCGGCACAAATAAGAAACGCCGGCCCCCCGGACCGGCGTTTCTTCAATCCTGTGGCGTGCCTGCCACATTCTTTTGTCGGTCGCTGAACGCCAAACCGGCATCCACTTTGGCGCGCGACCTCTTTCCTGTCTGTCCTGAGAGCCCCCGCCCCCGGACAAGAAGATCAGAGCTTGTAGAGGATCTGGTCGACCCAGAAGCGCTCGAGCCGGCCAAGGGCCTTGTTGAGGCCCTCGAAGGCGTCGTTGTTGAGGCCGCCGACCTTGTCGATCGATTTGAGGTGGCGGTCATAGAGTTCGTCGATCACCTCGGCGACCTCCTCTCCCTTGGGCGTCAGCCGGATGCGGACCGAACGACGGTCGGCGCGGGAGCGCTCCTGGAAGATGTAACCGGTCTCGACCAGTTTCTTGAGATTGTACGAGACGTTCGAGCCCAGATAATAGCCGCGTGACCGCAGCTCGCCCGCCGTCATTTCGGCGTCGCCGATGTTGAACATCAGCAGCGCCTGAACCGGGTTGATATCGTCCCAGCCCATCCGGTCGAACTCGTCCTTGATCAGATCGAGCAACCGGCGGTGCAGCCGCTCGACGCGGCTTACGGCTTCGAGATATTGGGGCTTTAGGCCGTCTGCCCCGCCCGGCGCCTCCGCCATAACGGCGTTGGATTTGGTAGCCATTCTTGCCTCACTGTTAGCAGTCTGGGCGATTGTTCGCCTCTCATGGGGCCAAACTACGGGGCCCCAAATAAGATCGGCTTAAGCCGGAGACTTAAAACTATCTTACTGTAAAAGTTCGGGAATTTGGCTTTACGAGGCGTTACGCCAGTGCCGAAAATCGTAACCTAAACGAAGTCCGACCGGCCGATTGGCGCTCAGTCGTGCGCCCGCTCGCGGCTGAACTGGATCGAGAGGATAAAGATCAGGCTGATGGCGACGAGGAGCACCAGCCGTACCGCAAAGCCGAGGGCGCTGAGTTGGATATTGGGGTTGCCGAAAAGGTAGAGCCCGAGCTCCAGGGCCGTTGCCGCCACCAACAGGATGGCGCCCCAGCTCACCTGGATCCACAGCCCCACCGCGGCGAACAACCGGGCGAGGCAAAAGATCGCGAGATAGATGAACCCGGCGACCCCCAGCTCCTGCAACGGATCGGCCGTTGTCCCGACGCCCAGCAACCGCGCCGCGTCGGACAGGCCGAGGAGCAGCGCGATGACGGAAACGATCCGCACATAACGGCCGCCGATGGGCGTGTTGAGGTCCATCGTTGGGGAATAATCCTTCGGGTGTTGGGCGGCAAGGGAAACAGACGCTTAGGTGGGTTCAACCGTTCGACCGCATACAAGAGTGTCATCCCCGCGAAGGCGGGGACCCATTGCGCCGCCGGCGCAAGGATTGCTTTGGGTCCCCGCCTGCGCGGGCATGACACCGGCGGGTATGTCATCCGCCGCTTAGACACATCCCCAAACCCCTGCTACACACCCGCCGCATGACTGACTGGCCGAAATACGACATGGATTTTCTGGGTGGGCGGCGGCAGCGGCGCCTTAGGGCCACGGGCTGGATGCGCGATCTGGTGCGCGAGACCGTTCTCACACCGGCCGATCTCATCTGGCCGATATTTGTCATTGAGGGCAGCAACCAGCGGACCGCGATCAAGACCATGCCGGGCGTCGAGCGGCTGAGCGTCGACCTTGCGGTCAGGGCGGCGCGCGAGGCGCGGGCCGCCGGCATCCCGGCTCTCGCGCTCTTTCCCAATACGCCGGAGCATCGGCGCAGCGACGATGCGCGCGAAGTGGTCAATCCCGACAATCTGACTTGCCGCGCGTTACGCGCCATCAAGGATGCCGTGCCCGAGATCGGGCTCATCACCGACGTGGCGCTCGACGAATATTCCTCGGACGGCCAGGACGGGCTGGTGCGCGATGGCCAGATCCTCAATGACGAGACCGTGGCGCTGATGGCCGAAGCGGCGTTGGTACAGGCCGCGGCCGGCGCCGACATTGTCGCCCCATCCGACATGATGGATGGGCGGGTCGCCGCCATCCGCCAGGAACTCGATGCGGCGGGACACGAGCGGGTGGCGATCATGGCGTACTCGGCCAAGTTCGCGTCGGCCTTCTATGGGCCGTTCCGCGAAGCGGTCGGTTCGGGCGCGCGGCTCATCGGCGACAAGAAGACCTATCAGCTCGATTTCGCCAATTCCGACGAGGCGCTGCGCGAAGTGGCGCAGGACATCGAGGAAGGGGCGGACATGGTGATGGTCAAGCCCGGCCTGCCCTATCTCGACATTGTCCGCCGTGTTTCGGAGAGCTTCAATGTGCCGGTCTTTGCCTATCAGGTGAGCGGCGAATACACGATGCTGAAGCTTGCGGGCGAGGCTGGAGCGATCGATGGCGAGGCAGCGATGCTGGAGAGCCTGATGGCCTTCAAACGCGCCGGGGCCAGGGGTGTGCTCAGCTATTTCGCGCTCGAGGCGGCGCGGGTGCTTGGCGGCTAGATCTTGTGGCGGCTAGATCTTGTGGCGGCTAGACCTTGGCGGCTAGCGGATCGAGGCGCCGGTGTCGAGCAGTGTCGGCAGGCCGAGTTCGTTCAAGAGCGCATGGACGCCGGCCGAAGCTGGGAGCGATGGCACGAGCATGAAGGCGGCGAGTGCCAGGGCGATCAGTGCGGCAGCGGAACGAAAGAGCATCGGGGTCGGCCTCGAATCTATGCTTAAGCCTTCGTTAAGACGGTTGCCGCAACCGGTCCAGCGTGAAGCGGCGCCATAGTTTACACAAGCGTCGCATTTTATCGGTTCGGGCCCTTGCGCCGGGCGCTGGAGGGGCCATCTTTTGCCGCATGAGCAAGACCCTCCCCACCCTGCCCGACCCGCAAACCGCCCCGGAGCTGTTCGATGGTGTGTTGCTGAGACGCGTGCTGGCCTATTGCATCGACCTCGTAATGCTGGCGATCGTTGGCTCGATCATCGGGCTAGTCGGCCTGATCCTCGGCTTCTTCACCTTCGGGCTCGCCTGGCTGGCCCTGCCTGTCATCATTCCCCTCGCGATCCTTGCCTATTATGCGCTGACGCTCGGCTCGCCGATGCGGGCGACGATCGGCATGGCGGCGATGGACATCGTTTTGACGCCGACCAACGGCGCGCCGCTCGATGGCTGGCGGGTGCTGATTCACCCGATCGTCTTCTGGGTCACGGTGTGGGTCGCCTGGCCGGTGTCGCTGGCTTTCGCGCTGTTCACGCCGCGCCAGCAAATGGTGCACGACTATGTGGCGGGCACACTGATGCTCCGCCGCTCGCCCATGGCGCAGCATTGGAGCGCGATGCGGGCCTAGCGCGCCTCACTGTTGCCGCTCGCCGCAGTCAGGCATAGTGTTTGCCCAACGCGTCGCAGGTGGTGATGACGGACCAACGGCCCGAAAATACCCAACTCTTTCTCACGGCGCCGATGCCATGCCCGTATTTGCCGGGCATGCAGGAGCGCAAGCTCTTCACCCACCTCACCGGCCGACGCGCTTCGGCGCTGCATCATCTGCTCAGCGACAATGGCTTTCGCCGCAGCCAGAATCTGATCTATCGCCCGGCCTGCGAAGGCTGTGCCGCGTGCCAATCGGTGCGCATCCTGGCGCGCGAGTTCGAAACGACGCGGCGCTACCGCCGCATCCTCACCGCCAATGCCGACCTCGCCATTACGGTGTGCCAGCCGCGCGCCACCTCCGAGCAGTTCGCGCTGTTCAAGCGCTATCTCGACAGCCGCCATACCGGGGGCGGCATGACGCAGATGAGCTTTGTCGACTACGAATACATGGTCGAGGACACGCCGGTGCAAACGGTGCTGGTCGAGTACCGGCTGGCGTCGGTTGCGGGCGAGCCTCTGGTCGCGGTGGCCCTCACCGACGTGATGCCGGACGGGCTGTCCATGGTCTATTCCTTCTACGATCCCGATCTGCCCCGGCGCGGCCTCGGCAATCTCCTGATCCTCGATCATGTGCGGCAAGTGTGCATGGCCGGCCTCAGCTATGTGTATTTGGGCTATTGGGTGAAGAACTCGCCCAAGATGGCCTATAAGGGCGAATTCAGGCCGCTCGAAGTGCAGCGCGGCCCGCTTGGCTGGCGGCGGCTCGACTAGCCGATGGGCATCCTCGTCAGCGTCTTCCGCCTGCTTGCCGGGCTTTATATCCTCGTGGTCTCGGTGCCAGCACTGCTGGCGCTGCTCGGCTTCGCGGCGCCGATGCTCGACCTCTTCAATCATCTGCAACTGCTGCTGTTCTTCGGCACGCTCGCGGCGCTCATCATCGCGCTGCCGCTGTTCGGCCTCAGGCGTCTCGCGACATGGCTCGCGATGGCGGGGTTCATCGCCTCAGCCGCGATTTTCGTGCCGGAATGGCTGTCCTCGCTGGCGCCGCGCGCGGCCGCGGGGAGCGCGCAGATCGTCAAGCTCGTGACCCACAATGTCTTTGGGCTCAATGATGACATGCAGCGCGTCGCCGCGGTGATTGCGGCTGAGAACCCCGACATCGTTGCGCTGCAGGAATACTTCCCGCAGCAGGTCCAGGGGCTCGATCGATTGCTGCGGCCCGATTATCCCTATTCGGTTCGCTGCGCGGGCGGCAAACGGGCTAACCTTGGTCTCTATTCAAAAATTCCGTTCGACCGGGAAATGGGCGGCGAGGATTGTCCCACCGACTATGACTGGGATCGCGGCCAACGCACCGCACACATTATTGCGGGCTTCACGCTGGCCAATGGCGCGCACTTTTCTGTGCTGACCACGCATATGGATTGGCCTTACCCGATCGAGCGGCAGCAGGCCGAATTTGCCGAGATCGCGAGCGCGGTCCGGGCCGTCGAGGGGCCGATGCTGGTCGTGGGCGACTTCAATTCGACGCCCTGGTCCTATGCGCTCAAGGGTTTTGCGGCAGCGTCCGGTCTCGAGCGGGAAACGCGCAATCTGCTCACCTATCCCGAACTCTTCACCTTTCGCGGCATGCGCCAGGCGATCCCGTTCCTCGCGCTCGATCAGGTGTTCCAGCGTGGTCTCGTTGTTCACGAGCTGCATCGCGGCGCGGAGAGCGGAAGCGATCATCTGCCGGTGGTGGTGAGCTTCAGCGTGGCCCCTTGAGGCGCGGTTCGCGGCCAAGCATATGGGCGAGCCGCAATCGCAGCCGATCGCGGACCAGCTGGCCCCATCTGAGAATTTTTCCGAGCGGGGGATAGTTGGTCTTAATCGGATGATAGATTTTGTTGGTCGCCCAGAAGCCGAACCGACTCTCAACGAAATAGTGTTGCGCCCTGGGCGGCTTGTAGCCGTGCGTATAGAAACCGCGACCGCCGGCGGTGAAGTCGCCCTCGTAGAAGCGATCGCGACGCGATGCGGGTGTGAACTCGCCGCTGCCGCCCCAGTCTGAAACGACAAAGCCGCCCCGCCGTGCCAGCGTCGGCAGGATCAGCTCGAAATGGCCGCGCCAGCGCTGCACCGAAAGCTCTCGTTGGAAATAGTCGACCAGCGGCCGCGTGAAGCGCGAAACGGGCATGAAGCCGATCAGGTGATCGCCCGGACTGTCGAGCGGATCGGTGACTTTTCGCAATATGTTCCAGTCGAGGTGGTTCTGCCGGGTCCTCAGATGCGACACTAGCAGGTCGCCCTCGAAGCGCGCTGCCTCGCCGAAAAAAAGCGCCCAGTCGCCGCTGAAGTCGACGTCGTATTCGACGAGCCAGAAGCGATCGAAATCGGCGAACTTTGGTTGAAGAAACACGCTCAGCCAGATGAGATCGACATAGCCCTTCACCGTCGCGGAACCGCGTGCCGCATGGGCGGCGTGCCGCGCCGGGAACAGCGAGGCGGAGTCTGCGAGGCGCACCAGCGTGTCGAACGGCACGTCATTGGGCGGGTCCATTGTGTCGCAGAGCTGATAGGCGAGGAACACGGGCGCAATCTTTCCGGCCTCGCGCTTCAACCGCGCATAGTGCTTTGCAAGCCGCGCGTCCCAGCGATGGGTCAGCATGATGATGCAATCGCGAGGACGCGCCGGGTCCGTCACGATCAGCCGAATTTGTTGTTGCGCGGGAAGCCTTGCGGCGGCTGGCGCCCGGCCTGGGCGCGCTCGCCGATCCAGTCGCGCAGCTCGCTCATCGATTTGACGAAGGTGCGCCCGGAGGAGTCGACCCAGCTGAGGCCGTCGGCCTTGTTGAAGACGCGGACGTCGGAGAGCCCGCCATCCTTGTAGCGCTGCAGACGGACGCCTTTGCCGCGTGACATCTCCGGCAGTTCGGCGGCCGGGAAGATGATGAGCTTCCGATTCTCGCCGATGATGGCGATGGTGTCGCCTGCCCCCGGTACGATGATCTTTGCTTCTTCGTCGCCGCTCAGATTCATCACCTGCTTGCCCTTGCGGGTGTTGGCGATGAGTTCGTCCTCGGCGACGATAAAGCCATTGCCGCTGCTGGAGGCGATGAGGCGCTTTTGGCCGGGCCGATGGACGAAGAGGTCGACGATGTCGGTCCCCTCTTCGAGATCGATCATCAGTCGGACGGGCTCGCCCTGCCCCCGCCCGCCGGGCAGCTTGTCGGGGAACAGCGTATAGACTTTGCCACCGGTCGACAGCAGCAGCAGTCTGTCAGTGGTCTGGGCCTCGAGCGCGATCTTCAGGCGGTCGCCGGTCTTGAAGCCCTTGTCGTCGATCTCGCTGGTGTGGCCTTTGAGGGCGCGGATCCAACCCTTCTCGGACAGGACCACGGTGATCGGCTCGCGCTCGATGAAGGCAGAGGCCACCTCCTCGTCGAAGGCGGCATCGGGCGCGGCCTCGAGATGGGTTTTGCGGCGGCCGAGCGGCGTGTCCTTGCCGTAGACCTTCTTGAGCTCATTGATCTGGGTGGTGATCTCGCCCCATTGCTTCTTGTCGGATTTGAGCAGCGCATCGAGGTGCTTTTGCTCTTCGCTCAGTGTCTTGTGCTCGGTGCGGAGCTCGATTTCCTCGAGCTTGCGCAATGAGCGCAGCCGCATGTTGAGAATGGCCTCAGCCTGGTTGTCGGTGAGCTTGAAGCGCCGCATCAGCGCGGCCTTGGCGTCGTCCTGTTCGCGGATGATCTTGATCACCGCGTCGAGGTTCAGATACGCGATGATATAGCCATCGAGCACTTCGAGCCGGCGGGCGATCTGCTCAAGCCGATGCTGGGTGCGGCGGACGAGCACATCCTTGCGATGCTCGAGCCAGGCCTTGAGCACCGCGGCGAGGCCCATGACCTTGGGTACGGTGCCGCGATCGAGCACGTTCATGTTGAGCGGGATGCGCTGCTCAAGTTCGGAGAGCTGGAACACCTGCTCCATCAGGATTTTCTCGTCGACCGTGCCGGCGCGGGGCTCGAGCACCATCCGGACATCATCGGCGCTCTCGTCGCGGACGTCCTTGAGCAGCGGCAATTTCTTGGCCAGCAGCAGATCGGCGATCTTTTCGATCAGCCTGCCCTTTTGTACCCCATAGGGAATTTCGGTAACGACGATCTGATAGACGCCGCGGCCCTTGTCTTCCTTGTGCCAGCGGGCGCGCAGGCGAAACGAACCGCGGCCGGTAGAATAAGACTCCACAATCGAGGCATGACTTTCGATCAGGATGCCGCCGGTTGGAAAGTCCGGCCCCTGCACGAAGCGGGCCAGCTCTTCCGCGGTGGCCTTGGGATTGACGTTGATGAGGTGCAACGCCGCATCGCAGAGCTCGGCGACATTGTGCGGCGGGATCGAGGTCGCCATGCCCACGGCAATGCCGGTCGAGCCATTGGCGAGCAGATTGGGAAAATTGGCCGGCAGCACCACGGGCTCGTCGGTCGAGCCGTCATAGCTCGGCTTGAAGTCGACGGCGTTCTCGGCCATGCCCTCCATCAGCCGCATGGCGACATCGGTCATGCGCGTTTCGGTGTAGCGCATCGCGGCGGCGCCATCGCCGTCGATATTGCCGAAATTGCCCTGGCCGTCCGCCAGCGGATAGCGCATGGAAAAATCCTGCGCGAGCCGGACGAGCGCATCGTAGATCGACTGGTCGCCATGGGGATGGAATGAACCCATCACGTCGCCGACCACTTTGGCGGACTTCTTGTAGGCGCCATCGGGATCGAGCCGCAGCAGGCGCATGCCGTGGAGGATCCGCCGATGCACCGGTTTCAGGCCATCGCGGACATCGGGCAGCGCCCGCTGGGTGATGGTCGACAGTGCGTAAGAGAGGTAGCGCTCTTCGAGCGCCTGGCGCAGATCAACGCTCTGGTCTTCGGGCGGAACCGTGTTGGTGTCGGCGGTCATCAGTCGTCTCGGCGAATCATCGGCGGATCATAGCGGATCAGGCCCCGGGCCGCCTCGCGACGCGATTGTTTTCGTGGCCCTCACGCCGGGCACGGGCATGCCCAGGCCGGGCTGGCCCCCCCGCAATCGATGGGGCGGGCTCGATACGCTGATGCACTCAGCCGGTACCCAATAGCGTTACGAGCGCTTCGCGCATGGCGGGCGGCTCGATCTGGCGCGCATCCCACACATGCCTGTCGAGAAAGTACCCCGTCAGCCGGAAGGCATCCGCGACGTCGGCCGCGCTGGCAGGACTGTCCGATATCAGGAATCGCGGCAGCGCCAAGAGGCGATCGCCATAGGGCCTGGCCGCCTCCCGGCTCACGGCGCGGCCGGTCTTGGGCGAGACATGGGTCAGATCGGTGGTGACCCCGGTCACCGCGCAGGCCGACACATCGAGGCCGAAGCCCAGCTCGTCGAGCAGGGTCAATTCGAAGCGCGCCAACTCCATCCCCAGTTCAAGGTGCGACTTGCCGGCGGCGAGCGCTTCGACGGCGAGGCCCAGCAGCCGGTCATGCGGATCGCGCTCGGGCAGCAGCCGCAAGTGCTCGCAGAGGATTTGGCTGGCATAGAGCCGGGTCCGGTCGGCGATGAGATCGGCGGCGCGCGCATCGATCAGTTCGACGACGAAGGTGCCCAGATGCTCGTCGAGCCGGGCGCGCCAGGTGAGCTGCACGGTATTGCCCGGCTGCAGGGTCGCGGCGAGCTTACGCGAACGGCCGCCGCGCACGAGGCCGAGGCAGCGGCCGCGACCCGCCACCATCGTCTCGGCGATGACGCTGCTTTCGCCGTGGCGGCGCACGCCGATGATGAGGCCCTGCCCCGACCATTGCATCTAATGGGGGAACTCCAGCCCCATCTCGCGGTAGCGCTCGGGATCGTCGGCCCATTTCTCGCGCACTTTGACGAACAGGAACAAATGCACCGGCGTCTCGAAGATCTCGATCAGCTCCTTGCGCGATTCCGCGCCGATCGACTTGATGGTCTGGCCACCGGCGCCGAGGACGATCTTCTTGTGCGTGTCGCGGGTGACGTAGATCACCTGGTCGATGCGGTAGGAGCCGTCCTTGTTGATGGTGAACTTCTCGGTCTCGACCGTGGCGTTGTAGGGAATCTCGTCATGGATGCGCAGGAACAGCTTCTCGCGCGTGACCTCG
This sequence comes from Devosia sp., assembly GCA_039920085.1. Classification (GTDB taxonomy): domain Bacteria; phylum Pseudomonadota; class Alphaproteobacteria; order Rhizobiales; family Devosiaceae; genus Devosia_A. The sequence goes on from JBDSEK010000040.1 coordinate 14,186, forward strand.
GCTGCGGTGATCGCCAGCGTCAGATCGGTCAGATGATCCTCGGGGAAGTGCCACGGGCCCGGCGGGATGCGGAGCGCGGCCCAATCGAGGAAATCTTTGACCCCGTGACCCTTGATGGCGGAGATCATGAAGGTCGCTTCGAATTTGAGCTTGGCGTTGATCGCCTCGGCAAGCCCGAGCAGCTTTTCGTGGGCGATGAGATCGATCTTGTTGAGCACCAGAATTTTGGGGTGCGGCACGGCTTCGAGGCCCGCGAGCAGCGCTTCGACTTCCTCAGTCACGCCACGCTCGGCATCGACGATGAGAGCAACGAAATCGGCGTCCCCTGCCCCGCTCCAGGCGGCTTCGACCATGGCGCGGTCGAGCCGGCGCTTGGGCACAAAGATGCCGGGGGTATCGATGAAGACGATCTGCGCCAGCCCTTCGGTCACGACGCCGCGTATTTGAGAGCGCGTCGTCTGCGCCTTGTGCGTGACGATCGACACCTTGGTGCCGACGAGCGAATTGAGCAGCGTCGACTTTCCGGCATTGGGGGCGCCGACCAGCGCGATGAAGCCGCAGCGGGTTGGCTCGGTCTGGGTCATGCGCGATCCTCCCAGACCTTCTCGCGGAACAGGAACAGCTCCGCCGCCCGGTGCTCGGCGAGGCGCTTGCTGGGGCCCGAGGCTGAGAGCGGCGGGAAACGGCCGAGCTCGATCGAGATGGTGAATTCGGGCGCGTGGTGCGGGCCCTTCTGCTCGATGACGCGATAGTTCGGCGGCTCGAGGCCCTGTGCCTGAGCCCATTCCTGGAGCGTGGTCTTCGCGTCAGGCCGCTGCTGCACCGCCAGATCGAGCTGGTCGCCGATCATCTGCTCGAGAAAAATCTGCGCCGCGGCGAGCCCGCCATCGACGAAGATGGCGCCGATCAGGGCTTCGCAGGCATCGCCGAGGATAGTCTCGTTCTCCTGCCCGCCGGTGCGCCGCTCGCTGTCGCCGAGATTGAGTTCGCTGCCCAATTGCAGCCGCCGGGCGATGGCAGCGCACGCCTCGGCGCGCACCAGCGTCACCAGCGAGCGGTTGAGATCGCCCTCGGAGGCCTTGGGATATTTGCGGAACAAGAGATCGGCGACGACCAGACCGAGCACGCGATCGCCGAGAAATTCGAGGCGCTGATAGGATTGCTCGATGCGTTTTACCGGCGCAACCGCGCTCGAGTGGGTCAGCGCGCGGTCGAGCAGCGTGGCGTCGGCGAAGTTGTAGCCGAGCTTTTCCTCAAGCTTGGGGTGCGATCGCAGCTTCACGGCGCGCGGTCCCAAAAATAGTCGACGTAGCGCGTAGGTCCCATTGAAGTGGCGGGCATGGAGTGGCCGCGAACCTGTGCAGTCAACAGGGGCATCCAAGCCGCCATCGAGCTACTTCGAGACCTCGCTTCGCGTGGGGGTGGTTGTGTAGGTTTGATAGACGGACTCGAACATCCGGTCCCAGCGTGCCTTGGCCGGCCACTGCCAGATCTGCCAGGGCGGGGTGTTGTCCTGGATCGAGAAGAAGCGGGCTTCGGCCTTGCCGATGATGTTGGTCGCGGGGACGTATCCGACTTGCGCCAGCACGCGGCTGTCGGCCGAGCGGTCGCGATTGTCGCCCATCATGAAATAATGGCCGGCCGGCACGACATACTCATCGGTGTTGTCGAGGAACTCGTCGTCCGAGATTTCCTGAATGGGATGGACCACCCCATTGGGAAGGGTCTCGTGATAGATGGTCACGGGCACCCCTTCCAGGCCGTCATTGACGTCGACGCCCGTGCCTACCTCCTCGCGGGGCACGATCGTGCCGTTGATATAGAGCCGGCCTTCCTTCATCTGGAGCTTGTCGCCGGGCAGGCCAATGATGCGCTTGATGTAGTCTTCATTGGTGATGTTGTGGAACACCGCGATGTCGCCGCGCTGCGGTTCGCCGATGGCGAGGATCCGGTTGCCCAGCGGCACCGGGAACGGGAAGGAATATTTTCCCAGTCCCCAGGCCCATTTGTTGGCGACGAAATAGTCGCCGATCATCAGCGTCGACTGCATCGAAGCCGTGGGGATCGAAAAGGGCTGCCAGAGGAAGGTTCGGAACAGCACGGCGATGATCAGCGCCTCGACGATGACGACGAACGTCTCGATGACTTCATTTTTCGGCTTCTTGTCAGCCTTGGTCATGGTGGTCTGGCTCATGTTCCGTCCTGGTTCGGCCCCGCGGGTGGGGTTACGGGTTCAGCACGCCGGGGTCAATTGGCAGTGCTTCTATGATGACGAAGGCCTGGGCCATGCCGCCATCGTCGGTGATGGTCAAATGGATATGCGGTTGGTGCCCGGCAGGAACAAGGCGGGCCAGGGCTTTTGCCGCACCATTGGTGAGCTTCATGGTCGGCTTGCCGGAGGGCAAATTCACCACTCCCAGATCGCGCCAGTAAACGCCCCATGACATGCCCGTGCCCAGCGCCTTGGAACAGGCCTCCTTGGCGGCGAAGCGCTTGGCATAGGAGGCGGCGCGTTGCGCCCGGCGGTCCGATTTCTGGCGTTCGATTGCGGTAAAGCAGCGCTCGGTAAAGCGCTCGCCGTAGCGGTCCAGCGTCTTTTGGACGCGGGAGATATCGCAGAGATCGTTGCCCAGGCCGACGATCATAGGGGCACTTTCATTGCAGTCCCCGGCTCCCGGGTTTCACCGCCGGAATGGCGGCGAGTTCGGGTGGGAGGGCATCGGCGGGATAGGCGGGCACCTTGTAGCGGGCCAGCGCCACCAGCGGCACGCCGATGTCGGCTTCACCGCCGGAGCGGTCGATGAGGCAGGCGGCGCCAACCACATCGGCGCCGATGGCCCGCAGGCATTCGATGCATTCGCGGATCGACAGGCCCGTCGTGACGATGTCCTCAACCACCAGCACCTTTTCGCCGAGATAAATCTCGAAGCCGCGGCGGAGCTCGAACTTGCCATCGACGCGCTCGGTATAGATGGCGGGCACGCCCAGATGCCGGGCGGTCTCGTAGCCCGGGATGATGCCGCCCACCGCCGGCGAGACGATCTGGCTGACGCTGCCGTAACCCTCGGCGCGGAGTTTGTCGGCCAGCGCCTTGCACAGCAGGCCGGCCTTTTCGGGATGCATGAAGACCTTGGCCTTCTGCAGGAACACTGGCGAGCGCAAACCCGAGCTCAGAATGAAATGGCCCTCAAGCAAGGCGCCGCAATCGCGGAAAATCTGCAGCACATCGTCAGTGTTCACACCGCCTCCTTCTGGTCCAGCGCCTGGCCGTCCCATTCCATCTGCGACAGGCTGCCGGCTTCGGCGATTGTGGCGCGCTGCACCTGCGACAGGCCGTGCGTCAGCTTCAGCGTCGAGAGCACATCGGTCAACTGCGCCAGATCCTTCACCTCGATCTCGAAGATGAATTTGTGAAAGTCGGGCGAGGCCATGCGCATCACCAGATTGTGGATGTTGGCTTCCGCCGCCGCAATAGCCGCCGAAACCTGCGCCAGTGAGCCTGGGCGGTTCACGGCGAGCATGGAGATCACCACTTTGTGCGATCGGTCCTCGCGACCAGTGAAATGCCACCGCACATCGATCCAGGCGACATCGGAATCGTGCAGCTCGGCCAGTGCCTCGGACTGAATGGGATAGACCATGATCGGCCCGTCCGGCTTGAGGATGCCCACCAGGCGATCACCGGGAACGATGCCTTCGGGCGACACCGCGACCCGGGTCGAGAACCCGAGCTGCGCCATCGCGGCCCTGGCATTGGGGCCGGCATGCTCGTTGCCGGTGGCGCGGAAGCGGAACATGTCGGTGTCCCTGAGCGCGAACCAGCCCTCGGCCTTGTCGGCGGCCGGCAAATCCATCTTCTTTTTCTTGCGCCGTTTTATGCCTTTGATGCCGGCGATCTCGGCGCCGAGCGCCTCGGTTTCGACCTTGCCCTCCCCCACCGCGATCAGCAGGTCACGCTTATTGGTATGGCCGAACGCATCGGCGAGGACGCGCGTCTCCGCTTCGTCGAGCATTTCGGCGTCGCGTTCGAGCAGGGCCTGCAGCACATGTTCGCCCATTGCATAGGCGCGCTGCTGGGCGGCGATGCGTACGGCGCGCCTTATGGCGGCACGTGCCTTGCCGGTCGCGGCGATGGTTTCCCAATTGGCGGGCGGCAGATGGTTCTGGTCGCGGATGATCTCGACCTCGTCGCCCGAGCGCAGATGCGTCACCAGCGGCATGATGGCGCCATTGATCTTGGCACCGACGCAGGTATCGCCGATATCGGTGTGGAGCGCATAGGCAAAATCGATCGGCGTCGCGCCGCGCGGCAGCGCAATCAGCCGGCCGCGCGGGGTAAAGCAGAAGACCTGATCCTGAAACAGCTCGAGCTTGGTGTATTCGAGAAAGTCTTCGGCCGAGGCGCCATTGGTCAAATGCTCGATGGTCTGGCGCAGCCAGGCAAAGGCCTGGCTCTCGCCTTCAAGCGTATGGAGATCGTCGGTCGCGCCTTCCTTATAGAGCGCATGGGCGGCGATGCCGTATTCGGCGATGCGGTGCATGTCTTCGGTGCGGATCTGCAGCTCAGCGCGCTGCCGGCCGAGCCCCACAATGGTGGTGTGGATCGAGCGATAATCATTGTGCTTGGGGACCGAGATGTAGTCCTTGAAGCGCCCCGGCACGACTTTCCAATTGGTATGGACGATGCCGAGCGTCCGGTAGCAGTCGGCGATGTTCGGCACGATGACGCGAAAGCCGATCATGTCGGACAGCTGTTCGAGGGCGATCTGCTTGCGCTCGATCTTGGTGGCGATCGACCACGCCGATTTCACCCGCGCGCTGACCCGCGCATCGATGCCTTCGGTCTTCAGCTTGTCCATCAGCTCCTTAGTGATGGTGCCGATGGTCTTTTTGAACTCCGCCTGCATCTCGGCGAGCCGGTCGGTGATCGCCTTGTAGTGATCGGGCTGCAGTGTCTGGAAGGCGAGGTTTTCGAGCTCCGAGCGCATATCCTGCATGCCCATGCGCCCGGCCAGCGGGGCATAGATATCCATGGTCTCGGCGGCGATACGCTGCTGCTTTTCGGCCGGCATATAGGCGAGCGTGCGCATGTTGTGCAGCCGGTCGGCGAGCTTCACCAGCAGCACACGAACATCGGCGGAAATCGCCAGCAGGAGCTTGCGGAGATTTTCGGCCTGCGCTTCCTCGCGCGTCACCAGTTGCAGCCGCTCGATCTTGGTCAGCCCGTCGACGATCTCGCCGATCTCGGGGCCGAACAACAGGTCGATCTCGGCGCGCGTCGCGTCGGTGTCCTCGATGGTATCGTGCAGCAGCCCGACGGCCACCGTCGCGTCGTCGAGGTGGAGGTCCGTCAGGATCGCGGCGACTTCGAGCGGGTGGTTGAAATAGGGATCGCCCGAGGCGCGCTTTTGCGCCCCGTGCTTTTGCATGGCGTAGACATAGGCCCGGTTGAGGAGCTGCTCGTCGGCATGCGGGTTATAGGCCTGCACCTTCTCGACGAGTTCATATTGACGCATCATGGAAGTCGGCGCGCTCCGCGAGGAAGCAGGCGTAAGACCCCGCCTCCCAAAGCAAAAAGGCGCCCGGCAGGTCCGGGCGCCAATTCAATATAGGCCAATTCGGCGGGCGCGCAATTCGCCCGGCGGATCGAACTTAATCGTCGCGCCGCTCGGGCGGCGCCAGGCTTTCGATGCCGCGCAGCAATTCGTCTTCGGAAATGGTGTCGAAGGTGTCGCCATCCTGGTTGGCATTGGCATCGAGCAGCGGCGCCGCATGGCGCTCGGGCTCGTCGACTTCGACGTATTTCTGCAGCGAATGGATCAGCTCCTCGCGCAGATCGTCCGGCGCAATGGCGCCATCGCCGATTTCGCGCAGCGCCACGACGGGATTTTTGTCGTTGTCGCGGCTGACGGTGATCTGGCCGCCGGCGGCAATGATGCGGGCGCGATGCGCCGCCATCAGGACGAGGTCAAAGCGGTTATTGACCTTCTCAATGCAGTCTTCAACGGTGACGCGGGCCACGAACGTCTCCAAGGAGGTTGGGAGTGAGCGGTCGTCATATACGAGCAGGCTCGGGGGAGCAAGGATTCCATCAGCAGGTCATGCTTGGGGATTTGCGTACGCGCGGCCGAACGCCTTTGCTCAATTGTTTCGGGGGTTTAGCCCTGAAAGCCCCCGAAACTGTAGGCTAGGCAGCCTTTTTCGCGCTTGCATTTGACTCAAAACAGGCAAAAGTCCGAGCCATTGCTGCGGTCGGGGGCCCTGACCGCGCGCCGTCGTTACTCACAATTGCGAGAATAGATACTGGGCAGCCTGAGAGGCCGGCCGACCCAGTCAGGGAACGCGCGCATGTCCATCGATCCTCGCGAAAAGGTGGTGCTGTTCATCGATGGCGCCAATCTCTACGCCACCAGCAAGGCGATCGGCATCG
>JBDSEK010000041.1:0-4986 GCA_039920085.1 Devosia sp.
CAACCTTAGCTGCATAGTTATCATTCGCAACTATTAGGATGGCCTGATGACGGTAGTGCCATGCCGAGCGAAAACACACCCTTTACGCCCTCGTCGATCCTATTTCGCCCCCAGTGGATCCCCTCGCCGAGGGGAGATGGTGGAGGCGCCGGGTACTGCCCCCGGGTCCGATGGGTTTATTACGATAGCCATTTATCGCCATAGCCGTTGCCGGCAGACAGAATATAGGCGCTGGGGGTGGGGGATGCAAATCAGACAAAAGCGCCGGGCTAACACCCTCACGTCTTGCGCCGGAATCGGCTAAAAACCTGCCATGCGCCAGTATCTGAAGCTGCTCAAAACCGTGCTCGAAGAGGGCGTCGACCGACCGGACCGGACGGGGACTGGGACGCGCTCGATCTTCGGTTATCAGATGCGGTTCGACCTCGGCGACGGGTTTCCGCTGCTGACGACCAAGAAGCTCCACGTCAAATCGATCGTTTATGAGCTGCTATGGTTCCTGCGCGGCGACACCAATGTGCGCTGGCTGCAGGAACACGGCGTCAAGATCTGGGATGAGTGGGCCGACGAGAATGGCGATCTCGGCCCGGTCTATGGCTCGCAATGGCGGAGCTGGCCTGACGGCGATGGCGGCACGATCGATCAGATTGCCAAAGTCGTCGAGTCGATCCGCAGCAAGCCGGATTCGCGCCGCCATATCGTGACCGCGTGGAACCCGGCGGAAGTCGACGAGATGGCGTTGCCACCTTGCCATTGCCTGTTCCAGTTCTATGTCGCCAACGGCAGGCTCAGCTGCCAGCTCTATCAGCGCAGCGCCGATGTGTTTCTGGGCGTGCCGTTCAACATCGGCTCCTACGCGCTCTTGACGCAGATGATGGCGCAGGTGACCGGCTTGAAGCCGGGCGAATTCGTTCATTCGTTTGGCGATGTGCATCTTTATTCGAACCATTTCGACCAGGCGCGCGAGCAGTTGCTGCGGGACCCCAAGCCTTTGCCGCGACTGACGGTCAATCCGGATGTGGCTTCGATCTTCGATTTCAAATTCGAGGATCTGATCCTCACGGGCTATGACCCCGATCCCCACATCAAGGCCAAGGTGGCCGTGTGACGATCAGCATCCGCGATGCAGTGCGCGCCGATACAGCCCTGATCCTCGACTTAATCAAGGCGTTGGCGGTCTATGAGAAGCATGCGCATGAAGCGGTGGCGAGCGAAGCCGACATTGCGCGCGACCTGTTCGGCGCTTCGCCAAAGGTGTTCTGCCAGATCGCGGAGCGGGAGGGGGCGCCAGCGGGGTTTGCGCTCTGGTACTACACCTATTCGACATTTCAGGGCCGGCACGGCATCTGGCTCGAGGATCTGTTCGTGCCTGAGGCTTTGCGCGGTGGGGGGATCGGCAAGGCGCTGCTGATTGATCTGGCGCGGCGTTGCGTGCGCGAGGGGCTGGGGCGCTTCGAATGGGCCGTTCTCGACTGGAACCAGCCCTCGATCGATTTTTACAAATCGCAGGGCGCGGTGTTCCTCGATGACTGGCGGCGGTGCCGGGTCAGCGGCGGCGCCTTGACGACGCTCGGTGCGTCGTGAGCGTTCCGGTGGCGATGATTGCGGCGGTGGCGGAGAACGGGGTGATCGGCAATGGCAATGCGATCCCGTGGCTGTTGCCTTCGGACTTTGCGCATTTCAAGCGGATGACGCTGGGCAAGCCGCTGATCATGGGGCGGAAAACCTTCGAGTCAATCGGCAAACCGCTGCCGGGGCGGAGCAACATCGTGGTGAGCCGAAGCACCGGCTATCAACCCGATGGAGTGATGGTGGTCTCGAGCCTCGGGACGGCGCTCGAGCGCGCTCAATCGATCGCAGCCGCCGACGGGGCGAGCGAGGTGATGGTGGGGGGCGGGGCGGCGATCTACAGCGCGGCCATGGCGTTGGCTGAGAGACTCTATATCAGCCATGTCGAACTCACGCCGGAGGGTGATGCGTTCTTTCCCGCGATCCCGGCCGCGGAATGGGAGGATGTCGCGGGGATCGAAATCGTCCCAAACCCCAAGGACTCCGCGACATTCCGCGTCAGGATTTATCAACGGCGCGCCAACGGGCGCCGTTGATGTGCTCCAAGGGGCCACCTATATAGGTCAAGATTTAGCGTAATCAGCGAAAGAGAACAGATGCCCTGGGACAACAATACGGGGGGCGGCGGCCGCAATAACAATAATGGCGGCGGTCCGTGGGGTCAGGCACCGGGCGGTGGAGGCGGCCCGCGCAGGGGTGGCACACCAAGTCTCGAAGACATTCTCAAAACCGGCCGCGAGCGGCTGGGCGGCACGGTGCCGGGCGGACGCTGGGCGCTGGTCGGTGGCGTGGTCGTCGTCGTCGCATTCTGGCTGTTGAATTCGATCTATACGGTCGATCCGCAAGAGGTGGGTGTCGAAACGACGTTCGGCCGTCCTAGCGATCAGCTGAGCACGTCGGGCCTGCATTTCATGTGGTGGCCCATTCAGTCTGTCGAGCGCGTCAATATTCTGCAGAACAAAACCGAGATAGGCTCGTCGGCGACGCGCGCCGGCAGCAGCGACGATGGCGTCATGCTGACCTCGGACCAGAACATCGTCGAAGTAAAGTTCGCGGTGCTGTGGACCATCCAGGATCCCAAGGCCTATTTGTTCAATGTCCGTGACCCGGACGACATGGTGCGCGCCGTCGGCGAAAGCGCCATGCGCGAGGTCGTGGGCCGGAGCCCCGCGACGCAGATTTTCCGCTCCGACCGAGCGGGCGTGCAGACCGAAGTGCAGGGGATCATCCAGACCATCCTCGATGGATACAAGATCGGTGTCCACATTGACCAGGTGACTGTCGAGAACGTGGCGCCGCCGCCGGAAGTGGCGGATGCCTTTGCCGAAGTGCAGCGCGCCCAGCAAGATCAGCAGAAGGTGCAGGAAGAGGCCCGCAGCTACGCCAACACTTTGCTCGGTAACGCGAACGGGCAGGCGGCGCAGATTCAGCAGGACGCCGCGGCCTACAAGAACCGCGTCGTGCAGGAAGCTGCTGGTGAAGCGGCACGCTACATCCTTGTCTACAACCAGTATGTCAAAGCGCCGGAAGTGACGCGCAAGCGCCTCTATCTCGAAACGATGGAGCAGGTGCTCGGCAATTCGGAAAAGGTGATCCTCGAACCCGGAGCAAGCGGCGCTGGATCGGGCGTTGTGCCCTATCTGCCGTTGCCTGCCCTACAGGGCCATACCAGTGGCAACACTCCGACCGGGGGGAACTGAGATGAACCGTCTTCTCGTCCCAGGCATCGCCATCCTCGTTGCGCTCTACCTGCTGTTTTCGTCCATCTATGTCGTCAATATCCGCGAGCAGGCTATTGTTCTGCGCTTCGGCCAGATCACCGCAGTGCGCAGCGAACCCGGCCTCTATTTCAAACTGCCCACGACACTGGTCGATTCCGTGCAGATCATCGAAGACCGGCTGCTGCGCTACAACATCGCCAATATGCAGCTGCAGGTCAGCGACGGCGCGACCTACGTGGTCGACGCATTCCTCACTTACCGCATCGCCGATCCAAGCAGGTTCCGCGAGAGGGTTCAGGGCGATCTCGGCCTTGCGGAACAAAGGATCTCTACCCGCTTCGATGCGGCGCTGCGTCAGGTCTATGGCGTGCGCGAATTCGATGCGGCGCTCTCGGCGGAACGTGCCCAGATGATGCGCGAGGCGCGCGACTTGATCAGACCGGGCATGGCCGAACTCGGCATTGAAGTGACCGATGTGCGCATCTTGCGTACGGATTTGATGACGGACGTCTCGCAACAGACGTTCGATCGCATGTCGGCGGAACGCAACGCAGAGGCGGCGCGTATCCGTGCCGGCGGTCAGCAGCTAGCGCAAACGCTGCGGGCCATTGCCGACCGGCGGGCGGTCGAAACTGTAGCTGCCGCGCGCAAAACCGGCGAAGTGTTACGCGGCGAGGGCGAAGCAAGAAGGACTGAAATCTTTGCCGCGGCTTTCTCGCCCGACCCCGAGTTCTTCGAATTCTACCGGGCGCTGCAATCGTATCGTACCGCGCTGACAGCAAACGGCACCTCGATGGTGCTCTCGTCCGACAGCGAGTTCTTCCAGTTCTTCAACGCCGATACGCTGGGCGGAAAGGTGCCGGTGCCCTTGGCGCCAAACGGTATCCCACCTCTGCCGGCATCGCTGACCGAGCTCGAGCCCTCGCCCGACGATCCAGATCTGAGCGACCCGGTGGTCGACCCGGCGACGATTACGCCGGTGCTGCCAGGGGAAACGGCGCCAGACGTCGTGGCGCCAGTGGCGGCGCCAGCCCAATAGCGGTCAAACAGAAGCCGTCATTGGGAGACAGATTGAGGGGCGGGTGCGGGTTAATCCCCGCGCCCGCCAAACTTTTTTGTGCGCTGTGCGTAGCTTGCAGTGCGGCGCGAGTTGCTTTCTGATTGCCCGCAAGGGCGGTTTGTCTCCCGGAGGACTCGATGCGGGTATGGAGCGTGGTTTGTGGTGCGCTGACGATGGCCGGCTGGCTGTCGGTCGCGTCCCCTGCATGGTCCGAGGGGCCGCAGTCGGTGGCGCAACTCGCGGCAACGCTTTCGCCTGCAGTCGTCAATATCGGCACGACGCGGCACTTCGGCGGCGGCAGCGGCGTGCCGTTCCCGGAGGCGCCGGAAGGCTCGCCGCTCGGGGACATGTTCGACGATCTCAACCCCAATAACGGGCTCGGCCCCGAGGCCATGCAGGAGGCGCAGAGCCTGGGTTCCGGTTTTATCATCGGTAGCGATGGGCTGATCGTCACCAACAATCACGTCATTGCCGGCGCCGACGACATCCAGGTGTTCCTGACAGATGGCACGCGCTGGCCGGCCAAAGTGGTGGGTGCCGACGACAAGACAGATCTCGCGGTGCTCAGGATCGATACGGGGCACGAGCTGCCCTTTGTCGAGTTCGGCGACAGCGACACGGCGGAAGTCGGCGATT
>JBDSEK010000042.1:0-11727 GCA_039920085.1 Devosia sp.
CAAAATCGATGAGGGGCGCTCGGCCCCGCTGGCCCAGTTCCTGCGTTTTGCCGAGATCCCCGGCGTACGCCTCATCGCCATGCAGAAGAACCACGGGCTCGACCAGCTGAAGGACGTGCCGGACCACATCAACATTCAACAGCTGGGCGATGATTTCGACAGCGGCAAGGATGCCTTTCTCGATACCCTTGGAGTCCTCGCCAATCTCGACCTAATGGTCACCACCGATACGTCTGTCGTCCACGTCGCGGGCGGCTTCGGCGCACGGGTGTTCGTCGCGCTCAAGGATCATCCCGACTGGCGTTGGATGTTCGACCGTGACGACAGCCCGTGGTACCCGACGGCGCGGCTCTTCCGGCAGACCGAGTTTGCCGTCTGGGATGACGTGTTCATCCGCATGACCGAGGCCGTCCGCGAGCTTGTCGCGACCCACGGCCGCCGGAAGGACTAGAAATGCAGCTATTGGTCGAAGTCTCTGTCGGAGATGTGATCGACAAGATCACCATTCTCGAGCTCAAAACGCAGCGCATTTCCGACCCGTCGAAACTCGCCAATGTCCGGGTTGAACTCGACGCTCTCAACGCAGCAATCGACGGGGCGCTGCAGCCCAGCGTCGAACTCGATCGGCTTAGGGCCGAGCTCTTCAACATCAACGCTGCGCTGTGGCAGATCGAAGACGATATCCGCCTTTGCGAGGGGAGTGGCGACTTCGGGCCGCGCTTCATCGAACTGGCGCGGGCGGTCTATGTCACCAACGACCGGCGGGCCGCGGTAAAAAAGCAGATCAATTTGGCTGTCGGCAGCAGGCTGGTCGAAGAAAAGAGCTATGCCGGCAGCCTCTAGGCGGTCGGCATCGTCTCTGTCGGTCCGTGGTTTCCAAATGTGCTGGCGCGCCCAAGGGGAATCGAACCCCTGTTCCCGCCGTGAGAGGGCGGTGTCCTGACCGCTAGACGATGGGCGCGGAGGCAGGCTCTGTTATCAATGTTGCCCTCGCGCCGTCAATCGGACCTGGCGAGTGCGGGTGGCGCGCCCTAGGGGAGTCGAACCCCTCTCTGCACCGTGAAAGGGTGCCGTCCTAACCGATAGACGAAGGGCGCAGCGCGCCGGTCTATAGGAAATGAGCCGAAGGCTGTCCAGCAGCAATTCCGCCCATCAGCAGCCCGAAAAGGTCACCGGCTTGTTCCAGCCGCGGGGGCGGGCGCGGACGTCGATATGGATGAACTGCTTGCCCGGATAGCAGCCGAGGCCACCTACTAGCGGTTCGCGCATGGCGAACGCGACGAGGCGGCGTTTGTCGACCCCGGGGATAAACAGATCGGCGGCCATGCATTTGGTGTGGAAGGAATTGTCCACGCCCCCGACTGCGGCGTTGTGGAAGGGGTCGCGATAGCCTGAACTCAGCACCACCTTGCGCCCGAAGAAGGTCTCGAACCTGTAGATGGCCAGCCGCAGCCCGGGCGCGAGGCAAAAGGCATTGACGCCCGAATTGGCAACGTAGGTGCCGAAACTTGAGGGGTAGTTGTAAGTGCCCCCAACAGACCAGCAGCCGCTCAGCGTCACGGCGCAGCAGAGCGCCAGTACGATCAGTCGCTTCACTTGAATGCGTCCCCGGATGGTGAGGGGACGCTAGCGGCGCGCGGTGAAATCGAGCCTAAGCCGGTTGGTTAGCGGGTTGTTACCACTTGCCGGCGTTGGGCATCGAGCTCCATGGCTCGGCGGGCAGCTTGGCTGCTCCGTCCTGCAAGATCTCGATCGAGATGTTGTCGGGTGAGCGAACGAAGGCCATGCGGCCGTCGCGCGGCGGACGGTTGATCGTGACGCCCATATCCATGAGCCGCTGACAGATGACGTAGATGTCCGGTACGGCGTAAGCGAGGTGGCCGAAATTGCGTCCGCCCGTATAGGCCTCGGGGTCCCAGTTGAAGGTGAGTTCCACCTGTGAGTCTTCCTGGCCGGGAGCGCCGAGGAAGATCAGTGTGTAACGGCCAGCTTCGTTCTCGGAGCGGCGTAGTTCTTTGAGGCCGAGTCCATCGCAATAGAAACTGAGGCTCGCGTCGATATCGGTGATGCGGACCATGGTGTGAAGATATTTCATCGCCATCGGCTTCCTGTTTTGTAGTGCCGATCGCGGGCTTGCGAGGGCAGTGCGCTTTGGTTGCAACAGTGTTGTGAATAGCGGAGCAAACAACGCAACAAAATCACAACGACTCCTTAACTTTTGAATTTGAATCGGCCAAGGTCCGACAAGACCTATTGCGTACCTCGCTTGCGGCGGGGGCAGTGTACAAAAAGGCGTTTGGGGGCATGGCGGCCAAATTTTCTGCCGATGGCGATAAGCCCGGAGTCCGTCCGCATGACAGTGCGGTCGGAGCCGAAGGCGATGCCGCTCTCGATGTCATCGAAATCGCCGGCGCCATCAAATGGTTCGACGTGGCCAAGGGCTTTGGCTTCATCGTGCCTGACGATGGCCGGCCGGATGTCTTGCTGCATGTGACGTGCCTGAGACGCGACGGCTATCAGACGGCCTATGAGGGCGCCCGCGTTGTCGTCGAGGCCTTGAACCGACCGGGCGGGCTGCAGGCGTTCCGGATCCTGTCGATGGACGACACGACTGCCCGCCACCCCGCGCAGATGCCGGCGCCACGCACTCACGTGGTCGTCGAGCCGACCAGCAAGCTCGAGCGGCTTGAGGTCAAGTGGTTCAATCGGATTCGCGGCTTTGGCTTCCTGTCGGCCGGCGACGGTGCGCCCGATGTCTTTGTTCACATGGAAACGCTACGCCGTTTCGGCATCACCGAACTGAGGCCGGGTCAATTCGTGCTAGTGCGCTACGGCACCGGCCCCAAGGGCCTTATGGTTGCCGAAATCCGGCCCGATGGCTGGGGCGATGCCCCGTCGTCCCACTAGAGCCCTGATATTCCTGCCATTCCGGTCGGGCGCTGCCTTGCGGCTCGCCCTGCTGTTCTTGATGGCGCCGGCGATCGCGGCCTGCAGTGCCGACAATCGGGCGGTGCTCCACACCGCCAAGGGCGATTTCGGATTTACGGTCGAGATTGCCGACACCAACGAGACCCGGTCCAAGGGGCTGATGTTCCGGCAGAGCCTCGCTGCCGATGCTGGAATGCTGTTCGACTATCATGAGGAGCAGCAAGCGAGCTTTTGGATGCAGAACACCTTCATTCCGCTTGATATGGTGTTCATCGCCGCCGACGGCACGGTCAAGACCATCCACGTCAACGCCCGGCCGCAGGACACCACCAGCATTCCTTCCGGCGTCCCGGTGAGGTTCGTGCTCGAAATCGCGGGCGGGCGCTCGTTGGAAATCGGCCTCAAGCCAGGCGACAGGCTCGAGCATCCGCGTGTGGCGAATGGCAGCTAAGGCCTGCCAAGTACGAAACAAAACATCAAAGCCCAGAGATGAAGCACAGTGCCGGCGACCACAAAGGCGTGCCAGAGCGCGTTGTGGAATTTGAGCCGCTCCCACAAATGAAAGACGATGCCCGCCGAGTAGGTCAGTCCACCGGCCAGCACCAGCCAGAAGGCGGCTGGGGGCAGGGCGGCGAGCAGCGCGCCGAACACCAGAATGCCGCTCCAACCGATACCCAGATAGAGCAGGATCGCGACCCGGCTAAAACCCGGAGGGTCGACGAGACGCAGCGCGACGCCGGCGAGGGCGCTCGCCCAGATGAAGGCAAGCAGAAGCCATAGGCCGGGTGTGCCACCCAACAGCGCGAGAAAAGGCGTGTAGGTGGCGGCGATCAGGAGAAAAATCGCTGCCTTGTCGAGGCGATCCATGGCCCGCTTGAAACCCGAGGCCGGCGCCAAGTTGAACATCATGGAGATCCCGAGCACCGCGACGAGGGAGACTAGATAGAGAACAATGGCGGGCAATTCCGGCCGTGCGGTCCCAATCGATGCAAAAACAATCAGCACGATCCCCGCGCCGATAGCGTGGGTAATGCCGAGCCCATGAATGACCCCGTCGGCGATCAATTCGGCGCGGCTAAAGGGACGTGCTGGGGTGGTGCCTGCCAAGTTGCCGGTCCTCGTGTGGCGTGAGTGTATGGTGACCCCGGGAGGAATCGAACCTCCGACCAACGGCTTAGAAGGCCGCTGCTCTAATCCGCTGAGCTACGGGGCCACGCCGCGCCGGTATAGTGCCTAAAGGTAAAGCTGTCAGCCAACGGCGCTGCGGGTGAGGGGGGCGGTACTGTCGCGGACAATCAATTCCGAGGTCAGGACGACGTGGATCGGCGCCTTAACCACCCGATCCTCGAGGATATTAATGAGAGTTTCGGCGGCGATCCGGCCGATCGCTTCACGCGGCTGGCGCATCGTTGTCAGGGCCGGGAAGTAGTTTTGGGCGACGTCGATGTCATCGAAGCCGATGACGGACACGTCTCGCGGGCAGTCCAAGCCATTTTGGCGGATGGCTGAAAGGAAGCCGATTGCCATTTCGTCATTGCCGGCAAACACAGCCGTCGGCCTGTCGGCCAAGGCCGCAAAGGCATGCCCCGCAGCAACGCCGCTGCGCATCGTGTACTCGCCAGGCAAGATCCATTCGGGCCGAACCTCAAGCCGGTGGTCGAACATGGCCTTGCGGAAACCGACGAGCCGCTCATTGGGCGATGCATTGCGCGACTGGCCGCAGATATGGCCAATGCGTCGATGGCCGAGGCTTACGAGGTGTGCGACGGCGCGTTCGGCCGCTTGGAGATTGTCTGTGAGCACGGAGTTGAGTTGCGGATCGGGCAATTCGTCATAGGCCGCGACAAGCGGCAGAAGGGGGTCGTCGCCAGCGATCGAGTGCAATCGCCTGGTATCGAGGAAGCCATCGAAAATCAGGAGGCCGTCGGTCCGGTTGGAATGGAAATAGTCGGCCAGCCAGGTTGCCGGGTCGTCATCCAGCCGACTGTTGACCAACACACCATAGCCACGACGGGTTGCCTCGTTGACCACCGCGTCGAGGATCGTCGAATAGTAGGCGTTTCCAATGCCGGGAACGACGACAAGAATTGTCCTGGCGCGCTGCATTCGGAGCGAACGGGCAGCCACATTGATGGTGAAACCCGTGGCTTTCACCGCGTCCGCTACGCGCTGACGCGTTGCCGGCAAGACGCGCTCCGGAGTCGATAGGACGCGGCTGACCGTTGCGGCGGAAACCTGCGCGCGTTGCGCGACGTCCTGAATGGTCGGAATATTGTTCTGTCGTTTCATGTGTCGCCCCCCAAGCAACCATTAGAGCATCTTGACAGCGGCCGGAATTCTGACGGACACTTCATTGCAATCGATTGCAGGTGCCCCGTAGCGGGTTTTGTAATCCATTGCACGTCAGCGTACGCCCCAAGCATATCGAGGTGGGCGAAGGGGCTCGAAGACAGCCATTCTCGATCGAGAGCGAAATCGAGATTGTCGAGCCGATGAGATCATATACGATTGCATGGACCTGCGTTGCGGGACAAGCGGTCACCTTCCGCTGTTCGTGGGAAATCATACTGGAGCCTGGCTAGAAGGTGATGATCGGTTTCGATCCGGCCCGCGTGTCGATCTTCGATGCTGCCAGCGGTCTGACAGTTTGGCGGCAATACGCGCTCCACGCGGCCGTAGCCCGTCGTGACAATCCATTTCTTGATATGAGGCATTCAGTATGGACTTTTCGATCCAACTCTACAGCGCGCGCCACGAGAAATCCCTCGATGAGACCCTGAGGACCCTGAAGCAACTTGGCTACACTGAGGTCGAGGGCTGGGGTGGCCAGTTCGCCGATCCTGCCGCCTTAGCGGCGAGCGTCAAGGCTGCGGGGCTCACTATGCCAACCGCGCATATCGGCTACGCCCAGCTCGAGGACGGCGCCGCGGCGATCAAGATCGCCCAGACGATCGGCATCAAGACCATCTATTGCCCCGCACCGCCGACGCCAGACTATCGCGAGGGCAAGGCGAACTGGAAGCAACTGGCAGCTGGCCTCGATCGGATCGGCAAAGCGTTGAACGCGGAAGGTGTCGGTTTCGGCTATCACAACCATCATTGGGAATTCGCAAAGGGTGCCGACGGCAGCTACCCGATGGATGTTCTGCTCGATGGCGCGCCAGGCCTCGAATGGGAGATGGACCTTGCCTGGGTGGTCAAGGGCAATGAGGACCCAGTCAAGTGGATGGACAAACGTGGGAGCCGGATTACGGCGATCCATGTCAAGGACATCGCTCCGGCGGGGCAGGCAACGGATGAGGATGGCTGGGCCGATGTCGGCTACGGCACGCTCGACTGGAAGTCGCTAATTGCCACGGCCAAGCAGAAGACGGCCACGAAATACTTTGTCGCAGAGCACGACAACCCCAACGATGTGGGCCGCTTTGCTCGCCGATCGATCGAATCCATAAAAGCCTGGGGTCTCTGATGGCTAAGACTTATGGCATTGGCATCATGGGTGCCGGCAACATCTCGGCTGCCTATCTGCGGCTCGCTCCGCTGTTCAAGGGCCTCGAGGTTCGCGGCGTTGCCGACATCATTCCGGCAGCGGCGCAAAAACGGAGCGAAGAGTTCAACGTCAAAGCGATGACGCCGGACGAGATGCTCAAGAGTTCCGAGATCGATGTGGTGGTGAATCTGACGATCCCGGCGACGCATTTCCAGGTGTCGATGGATGCGATCAGCGCTGGCAAGCACAGCTATTCGGAAAAGCCGTTCGTGCTGTCCGTCAAAGAAGGCAAAGCGTTGCAGAAAGCTGCGAAGAAGCGAGGCCTCAGCGTTGGCTCGGCGCCCGACACATTTCTCGGCGGAGCGCACCAGCAGGCGCGCGATCTCGTCGATAGCGGCGCACTGGGCAAGATCATGTCGGGCACGACCCATGTGATGAGCCGCGGCATGGAACACTGGCATCCGAACCCGGACTTCTTCTTCCAGCCGGGCGGTGGGCCGGTGCTCGATATTGGGCCCTACTACATCACCGACCTCGTGCATCTGATCGGCCCGGTGAAGCGGGTGACGGCGTTTACGAGTATGGCGCGCAAGCACCGGGTCGTAACGACGCCGAATGTCCCGATGACGGGCAAGAAGATCAAGGTTGGGACGCCGACGACGATCCATGGTGTCCTAGAGTTCCATTCAGGGGCCATCGTCACCATCGGCGCAAGTTGGGATGTGGCGAGCCACGGTCACCACAACATTGAGCTATATGGAACCGAGGGAACCCTGTTCGTGCCGGATCCGAACTTCTTCGGTGGCGAGCTTGCCGTTGCGCCGCTTGGCGGGGCGAGGACAAGCATTGAGCCGTGGGATCATCCTTTCGGCAAGATCAACCAGACCGACAATTCGGGCAACCAACGCGCCAACTACCGCACGGCGGGGCTAGCCGACATGATACAATCGATCGAGAAGGGCCGTCCGGCCCGCTGCGGGCTGGACGTCGCGTTGCATGTCGTCGACGTGATGACGTCGCTGCTCAAGGCCGGCGAGACTGGCAAGGTCATCACGCTGTCGACGACTTGCGAACGTCCAAAGGCGCTGAAACCCAAGGATGCGCTGGCGTTGTTGAAGTAGCGCCGCGATTGCCGAGGCTGCGCAAATGAGAGCGCGCCTCGAGGCGTCGCCTCCTCCGAATGCTTGACAGTTCATCTGCCGGTGGCGAGTGTCCGCGACAAGGGGCTAGCGGCGAACGAAGCTCCGGGGGAGACATCATGCGTACACTCAAGGGGCCGGCGATTTTCCTTGCGCAGTTTGCAGGCGACAAGGCGCCATTCAACACGCTCGACAACATCTGCGAATGGGCGGCCGGACTCGGCTACAAGGGGATCCAGATTCCGACCTGGGTCGCGAGCTTCATCGATCTCGAAAAGGCGGCCAAATCGAAGACTTATGCCGATGAGATCAAGGGCCGAGTCAACGCTCACGGGTTGGAGATCACCGAACTCTCAACTCACCTGCAGGGCCAACTGGTCGCGGTGCATCCGGCCTATGATAAGGCGTTCGACGGTTTCGCGCCCAAGGAAGTGCATGGCAATCCGAAGGCGCGGCAGAAATGGGCCGTGCAAACCATGAAGTACGCCGCCAAGGCATCACGCAATCTTGGCCTCAAGGTGCACGCGACGTTCTCGGGTGCGCTCGCGTGGCCTTATATGTACCCGTGGCCGCAGCGTCCCGCAGGTTTGGTGGAAGAGGCCTTCGACGAATTGGCGCGGCGATGGACGCCGATCCTCGATGAGTTCGACAAGAACGGCGTCGATGTCGCGTTTGAAGTTCATCCGGGCGAGGATCTGCATGACGGCGAAACCTGGGAAATGTTTCTCGAGCGGGTGAAGAACCACCCGCGCGCCAATCTGCTCTACGATCCCAGCCACTTCATTTTGCAGCAGCTCGACTATTTGCAATACATCGATTTCTATCATGAGCGGATCAAGGCCTTCCACGTGAAGGACGCCGAGTTTAATCCGACCGGCAAGCAGGGCGTCTATGGCGGCTACCAGAGCTGGACCAAGCGCGCCGGCCGTTTCCGGTCGACCGGCGACGGCCACGTAGATTTCCCGGCCGTTTTTACCAAGCTGGCGCAATATGGCTTTGAGGGCTGGGCGGTGCTCGAATGGGAATGCGCGATTAAGCATCCCGAGCAGGGAGCGGCCGAGGGCGCGCCGCTGATCGACAGTTACATTATTCGGGTGACTGAACGCGCCTTCGACGATTTCGCCGCGGCCGGATCGGATCGCGCGGCGAACCGGAAAATGCTCGGACTCTAGCAGCCAGCGGGAGCGACAGATGGCGGAAAACGGCGCGCGGCGCATTCGCTTGGGGATGGTTGGTGGCGGCACGGGCGCCTTTATTGGCTATGTGCATCGGATCGCATCGCGGCTCGATGGTGACTACGATCTCGTGGCGGGGGCCTTCTCCTCGCAGCCCGAGGTCTCGAGGGAATCCGGCCAGCGCTTTGGGATCGACCCGAAGCGGACCTACGGCTCCTATGAAGAGATGGCGAAGAAGGAGGCAGCGCGACCCGACGGCATCGAGGCGGTCTCGATCGTCACGCCCAACAATGTGCATTTCGGTCCGGCCAAAGCGTTCCTCGAAGCTGGTATCCACGTCATCTGCGACAAGCCGCTGACCTCCACGCTGGCAGACGCCCGTGCACTGGCTGCGATAAAACCCAAAAACGGCGCGAAGTTCTTGCTGACGCACAATTATACTGGGTATCCGCTTGTCCGGCAGGCGCGGGAGCTGGTGAAATCCGGTGCCCTCGGAAAGATCAGGGTTGTTCAGGCGGAGTATGCGCAGGACTGGCTGTCGACCCCTGCGGACCCCGGAAACAAGCAGGCCGCGTGGCGAACCGACCCCAAGCGGTCGGGTGCCGGCGGCGCCATTGGCGACATCGGCACCCATGCCTACAATCTATTGCGCTTTGTCAGCGGCCTTCAGACCGAGGCGGTGAGCGCGGATTTGCAGAGTTTCGTCAAAGGGCGGAAAGTGGACGACAATGTCCACATCCTGCTGCGCTTTAAGCGTGGCGCCCGCGGCATGCTGTGGGCAAGCCAGGTGGCGCCGGGCAACGAGAACAGCCTCAAAGTGCGTATCTACGGCGAGAAGGCCGGTCTCGAGTGGGGGCAAGAAAATCCCAACCAGATGTGGTTCAGTGAGTTGGGTAGGCCTTCCCAACTGTTCACCCGCGGCGGCGCCATCAGCCAACCGCCGGCCGCTTCGATGAATGTCCGCGTGCCGGGTGGTCACCCCGAAGGCTATCTCGAGGCGTTCGCTACGCTCTACAGTCAGTTCGCCGAGGTGATCCGCGGGAGTGGCAAGGCCTACGCGCCGCTGCTTCCGTCGCTTGCGGACGGCGTCGAGGGCATCGAATTCATCACGGCTTCGATCGCCTCGAGCAAGAATAATGGCAAGTGGACCAAGTTCAGCGAGGTCTGAGTAGCCCATCGCGGCTCGGCGAAATCTACGGTCCCGACACATTTCTTGCGTCGCGCCCGTGGGAAGGCGCGTCGCGCTGGCTGACCTCGGGCGGCGCGCATATCGAAGCGATGACGGGGCGGCACACGGCGTTTGCCGGCGAGATGCCCGATCTTTGCCATACCGCAACGCGATCGGCCGTTGGGCTGCAATTGATGCGCGACGCCGGGCTCAGCCCCTCGGCGGCAGCTCTCGTCTATGACAGCACGGAGCAATATGTCGCCCACATCCGTGCCTTAGCCGCTGAGGGGAAACGCGGCGTGCCGGTCTACAGGGTGCCGGAGGATGTGCTGCCCTCGGCCAGCTCCCTCGTCCCCTCGGAATTGCTGGGCTATCTCAATGACAAGGCCAATCTGACGGAGCTCGCCCCTTCAGAAGGCGTGCCGCAACGGGAAGTTCTATCGGGCGCCGACTTTGCGACGCGCAAGTGGACGCTTCCAATCGCGGTGAAGGTCGCCACGACCGAGGCCAATGCAGGCGGTCGCGATATTGTGCTCTGCGTACGGCCCCGTCATCTGCGCCGCGCGATCGAACGCTTCAACGAGGCTGAGCGGGTGGTGGTCGAGCAATTCCTTCATCCGGTGCGAAACGATTCCTTTCAGGTCGCTGTGATGCCCGATGGAAGTCTCGGGGGCTTTCCGCCGACACTGCAGGTCACCAACTACCGCGGCGTGCATACGAGCAGCATCCACGATGCAGCCGATCCGCCACCGGCGGCAGCTCAGGCGCTGGCGCTGGCAGCCGCTCGCAGAGGGGCCGAGCTGGGCTATCGCGGCGTTTGCGGTTTCGATGTCCTCACCGGTCGCGATGGGCGCAGCTACATCGTCGATCTCAATTTCCGTATCTGCGCCTCGACCGGCATGGTGCTGTTGACGCCCGAGCTGCAGACCACGCGGAAGCTGCCGGTCGTTCAGCAGATGACGGCGTATTTCGGCGGCGGCATCGATAGCTTCGCCCGGTTGGCTTCGTCCTTCGTCTCAAAAGGCACCCTTGTGCCGATCGGAACATTCGATGCGCGGCTTGCCGGGCAGGGCGACGGTTGCGAGTTGACGCTGCTTCTATTCGGCAATGATCGCCACGAGATCGAGTTGGAACTGCGCAAGCTCAACCAGCTCGGGCTTGGCTTTAAAGGCTGGGAGCCGCCGTTGCTGCAGCAGATCGGCAACGCCTTACGGAATCGCCGCAAGCCCGATTAGCCCGACAGGCGGGTGCCCAGCTCGTCGAGCGCCTGCATGCAGGCCTGGATTTCGGATTTGAGGGCGCGCCGCTCGCTGGCGGTCATTGGTGATCTGGAGCCGGGGCGGAGGTCGGTGTTGACCGCTTGGGTCAGCGTCTCGATGTCCCGCTTGAGCCGAGCAATCTCGTTACCCGCCGGCATGGCTCAATGCGTCCAGGGCGTCTTGCGATCGAAGCGGAAATTGTCGGGATAGCTCGCGCGCTTTGGCGTGGGAGTATGGGACGGTTGGACAATGTAGGGGATGCCGTTCTTGCGCGCATAAGCCTCGGCGGCTTCCAAGGTCTCGAACTCCAGCCGTATCTGGGCACGGGTGTCGCTCGAGGCGGTGTAGCCCATCAGCGGCTCGATTTCGCGCGGGCTCGCCGGCTCGTGGACCAGCACCCACTCCTGCGATTTTCCGCGCCCCGACTGCATAGCGTTGGGTGCGGGGCGGAAGATACGTGCGGTCATCGTTCGATCCATCGAGTGGTCGGGGTAGCGTGATTCGAACACGCGGCCCCCGGTTCCCAAAACCGGTGCTCTACCAGGCTGAGCTATACCCCGAAAACCAG
>JBDSEK010000043.1:0-13672 GCA_039920085.1 Devosia sp.
ACGCCAAAGATTGCGTTCGCCGCTTCAAGCCGCTTTGGCGTGATGCGCTTGATCGCTCCGAACGCGATCATTTGATCCGCATGGCGCAAGCGGTCGTCGGTTTGTCCGACGCGCCCGCCCCCAACCAGCACCTCGCCATTGCGGCGCTGCAAAACGCTTTGCGCTAGGATCCCCGATGAGCTCGAGCCTCGCCATCAAATCGCTTGATCTGCACTACGGCGCCGCCCAAGCGCTCCGCGGCATCAGCCTCGAAGCGCAGCCGGGCAAGATCACCGCCGTGCTCGGCCGCAATGGCGTCGGCAAGAGTTCGACGCTGCGCGCCGTCACCGGCATCAACAGCGTCACCTCGGGCGATATAGTCTTCGACAATCGGCTGCTCAAAAAGGCGCCGCCCTATAAGCGCGCGCGCCTCGGTATCGGCTATGTGCCGCAGGGCCGCGAGATCTTCCCGCTGCTGACGGTGCGGGAAAATCTCGAGACCGGCTTTGCTGGCCTCAAATATGCCGATCGCGACATTCCGGGCTTCATCTTCGACCTCTTCCCCGTGCTGCAATCGATGCTCGGGCGGCGCGGCGGAGACCTCTCGGGTGGCCAGCAGCAGCAGCTCGCTATCGGGCGCGCGCTGGTCACCCGGCCCAAAGTGCTGGTGCTCGACGAGCCGACCGAAGGCATCCAGCCATCGATCATCAAGGATATCGGCAGGGCACTGCAATATCTGCGCAACGACAAGGGCGTCACCATCCTGTTGGTCGAGCAATATCTCGATTTCTGCCGCGAGATCGCCGACCACATCTACATCATGGATCGCGGCGAGATCATGCATTCGGGGCCGGCTCAGGACCTCGATCTGCCCGAGGTGCGCCGGCACCTGATGGTGTGAGCATGGCCGCTGCGGCGATGACGGCCGAGGCCGCCCCGCGGCTGCAACGCGCCCGCGGCGAAGCGCGCATCGTCGCCGCTCTGCGCCGCGGCCAAACCGCAATCGCAAGGCTCTATCAAGATGGCTGCGCCAAAATCCGCTTGCCGCACACCCATGATGCCTCGCTCCAGGCGGTACTGATGAACACCGCCGGCGGGCTCTGCGGTGGCGACCGTATCGACTGGACCATAGAAGCCGAGGCCGGCGCACGCCTCGTGGTGACGACACCCGCTTGCGAACGCGTCTATCGCTCGCTCGGCGGGGCGGCCCGGATCGCGAATCGGGTGAGCGTTGGAGCGGGCGCGCGGCTAGACTGGCTGCCGCAGGAGACCATCCTCTATGAGGGCGGCCGGCTGGAGCGGCGGCTCGATGTCGATCTCGCCGAGGGCGCCGTGTTCACCGCCGTCGAATCGGTACTGCTCGGGCGGACGGCCATGGGCGAAGCCGCCCGAGGCGCGAGCCTCGGTGACAATTGGCGGGTCCGGCGCAACGGACGGTTGATCCACGCCGAAGCCACGCGGCTTTCGGGCGACCCGCTCGAGCGTGATGGCCTGTCGCTGCTCGGCGGCGCCGCCGCCTTTGCTACCATTCTCCATATCGCGCCCGATGCCGGACGGCGCCTCGACGCCATCCGCGCGCTGCTGCCCGCAGGGGCCGGCGCCAGCCTCATGGGCGAGCGGCTGCTGGTGCGCGCTGTCGCACCCACCGGCCTTGCCTTGCGCCGCGCCATTGCACCCACTATCGCTTTGTTGGCCGGGGCGGGCGCCCTTCCCCGCCTCTGGCTTCTTTAAGGACACGTCATGAATCTGACGCCGCGCGAAAAGGACAAGCTGCTGATCTCGATGGCGGCGATCGTCGCCCGCAAGCGGCTCGACCGTGGCGTCAAGCTCAACCATCCCGAAGCCATCGCGCTGATCAGCGACTATGTCGTCGAAGGCGCGCGCGACGGCCGCACTGTGGCCGACCTCATGGAGGCCGGCGCCCATGTCGTCACCCGCCAGCAGGTGATGGAGGGGATCGCCGAGATGATCCCCGACATCCAGGTTGAAGCCACTTTCCCCGACGGCACGAAGCTCGTGACCGTGCATCAGCCGATACGGTAAGGCTCATGCGCAAGGAAACCAAATCATGATCCCTGGCGAAATCATCCCCAAGGCCGGCGACATCGAAATCAATGCCGGCGCCAAGCAGATCGTGCTCGAAGTCGCCAATGCCGGCGACCGGCCAATTCAGGTCGGCTCGCATTATCATTTCTACGAAACCAACAATGGCCTGAAGTTCGATCGCGACAAAGCGCGGGGCATGCGGCTCGATATTGCGGCCGGTACCGCGGTACGGTTTGAACCCGGCCAGACGCGCGAAGTGCGGCTCGTGCCCCTCGCCGGCAAGCGCGCCGTCTATGGCTTCCAGCAGAAAATCATGGGGCCGCTCTGATGGATGAACAACTCCAGGCAGAGTTCCGCCGCCGCCTCCACGCTTTAATGAGCGCGCTCAAGATCAGCCGGCGAAACCCGAAATTGCAGGCTCTGATCGGCACCATGGGCCTTTCTGCCGTGAGCGACGCCAAAGCGCAGGGCTGGGCCGACCTCAAGCAGCGGCTCGGCGCACCCGGCTACGACGCACTGCTCAAGGCCATGCAAAAGAGCGCCGCGGACCTCAAGCAAAAGGGCGTGACCGATGGCCCCCGCGCCCTCGAAGTGCTGGCGGTGTCGATAATCGCACGACGCCAGCACGATCCCGAACTCGAACAGCCGGTGCGGGTGCTCGACGACTATGTCGAAGCCTGCATTGCGACCGCCAAGCGCATTGCCGCGAGCGCCGGAACGTGACCCTGCGCTACCGCCTCCCTTTCACCGCGTCCCGCCAGGAGCATTGATGCCCGCCCGTATCTCCCGTGCTGTCTATGCCGACATGTATGGCCCGACCACCGGCGACAAGGTGCGGCTCGCCGATACCGATCTCATCATCGAGGTGGAACGCGATTCCACCATCTATGGCGAAGAGGTGAAGTTCGGCGGCGGCAAGGTGATCCGCGACGGCATGGGTCAGTCGCAGGCGAGCCGCGCCGAGGGGGCGGTGGATACCGTCATCACCAATGCGCTCATCCTCGACCATACCGGCATCTACAAGGCCGATGTGGGGTTGCGCGACGGCCGCATCGCCGCCATCGGCAAGGCGGGTAACCCGGACACGCAGCCTGGCGTCACCATCATCATCGGGCCCTCGACAGAAGCCATCGCCGGCGAAGGCAAGATCCTGACCGCGGGGGGCTTCGACAGCCACATCCATTTCATCGCGCCCCAGCAGATCGAGGAAGCGCTGATGAGCGGCGTCACCACCATGCTGGGCGGCGGCACGGGTCCCGCCCATGGCACCCTCGCCACCACCTGCACCGGCGCCTGGCACGCCGAGCAGATGATCGGCGCCTTCGATGCCTTCCCGATGAATTTGGCGCTGGCCGGCAAGGGCAATGCCAGTAAGCCCGCCCCGCTCGAGGAAATGATCCTGTCGGGCGTCGCCTCGCTTAAGCTCCATGAAGATTGGGGCACGACCCCCGCCGCCATCGACAACTGCCTGAGCGTTGCCGACGCCTATGATGTCCAGGTGATGATCCACACCGACACGCTCAATGAGAGCGGCTTCGTCGAGGACACTATCGCCGCCTTCAAAGGCCGCACCATTCACGCCTTCCACACCGAGGGTGCCGGCGGCGGCCATGCGCCCGATATCATCAAATTGGCTTCGCTCCCCAACGTCCTGCCGTCCTCGACCAACCCGACCCGGCCCTACACAGTGAACACGCTGGCCGAGCATCTCGATATGCTGATGGTCTGCCATCATCTCAGCCCGCAGATCGCCGAAGACATCGCGTTCGCCGAAAGCCGCATCCGCAAGGAAACCATCGCCGCCGAGGACATCCTCCACGATTTGGGCGCCTTCTCGATGATCTCGTCGGACAGCCAGGCCATGGGTCGCGTCGGCGAAGTCATCATCCGCTGCTGGCAGACGGCCGACAAAATGAAAAAGCAGCGCGGCCGGCTGAAAGACGAGACCGGCGACAATGACAATGTGCGGGTGAAGCGTTACGTCGCAAAATACACCATCAACCCGGCGATCACCCAGGGCCTCAGCGCCGAGATCGGCTCGGTGGAAGTGGGCAAGCGCGCCGATCTGGTCCTGTGGAACCCCGCATTCTTTGGCGTAAAGCCCGAAATGGTGCTGCTCGGCGGCTCGATCGCCGCGGCACCTATGGGCGACCCCAATGCCTCTATCCCGACGCCGCAGCCCATGCACTATCGTCCGATGTTCGCGGCCTTTGGCCGGATGCGAACCAACTCATCGGTCACCTTCATTTCGCAGGCCGCGCATGAGGCTGGGCTGCGCGCCCGGCTGGGGGTGGCCAAGCAATTGGTGCCCGTCAAGAACACCCGCAACATCTCCAAAGCCTCGATGATCCACAACGCGGCGACGCCCCACATCGACGTCGACCCCGAGACTTATGAAGTCCGCGCCGATGGCGAGTTGCTGACCTGCGAGCCAGCGACGGTGCTGCCCATGGCGCAGCGTTATTTCCTGTTCTGAGCCGGCTCAGCTATCGTCGGGCAAAGAGGAGACCACCGATGAAAACACTCGCCCTTACCGCCGCCCTGCTGGCCGCCACCCCCGCGCTCGCAGTCGTCGAGTCCAGCGTCAATCTCTCGCTCGGCGGCAGCGCCGAAAAGCGCAGCGTGATTTACGATTGTGAATCGCACGAGCCGCTGACCGTGACCTATCTCAATGCCGCGCCCAATTTTCTCGCCATTATTCCGATCACCGACGACGAGACGGGCCTCACCGACGATGTCGTGTTCGTTTCCGTGCTGACCGCCTCGGGCGCGCGCTATGAAGCCGGCTCGTTCGTCTGGTGGAACAAGGGCACCGATGCAACCCTGCACGATGAGCGCGAAGGGCTCGACGCTGCGCCGCTGCTCGAATGCGCCGAGCGGATCGAGACACCCTGATGCTGCGCGCCACCACGGCCCTGCCGCCCAATCACGGCAAAGCCAAGCCCTTCGCCCAATTGGTGCTGACCTCGGACCAGCGCCGTCTGCGCCGCAAGGTACTGAGCGTCAAGGGCGAGGAGATTATGGTCGATTTCGCCGACGCGGTGACGCTTGAGCATTTCGGCGGCCTCCTGCTCGAAGACGGTCGCGTCGTTGAGATCGTCGCGGCGCCCGAGCCGCTGCTCGAAATCAATCCGCGCGGCGGCGAGCATCTGGCGCAAATCGCCTGGCACATCGGCAACCGCCACATGGCGGCGCAGATCGAGAAAAAGCGCATCCTCGTGCCGCGCGATCATGTAGCCAAAGCGATGCTGCAGGGACTCGGCGCCGAAGTGCGCGAGGTGACCGAACCCTTCCTGCCAATGCATGGCGCCTATCACGCGCCGCATTGAGATGAACGCTTCTGCCCCGCTCCAGCGCCTCCTCACCTGGCTTTCGCCGGCTTTTCCGGTGGGCAGCTTCGCCTGGTCTCAGGGGCTGGAGACGGCGATTGTCGATGGACGCGTAGGCGATAGCGCAGCCTTGCGCGACTGGATCGGTGGTGGGCTCGCCCATGGCAGCCAACGTAACGACGCGATCATCCTCGCCGCGGCCTACCGCGCGAGCAATGACGCCTCCACCCTGGCGGAACTCCGCAACCTCGCCTTGGCGCTGATCGGCACCGCCGAACGCCATAGCGAAACGACACTGACCGGCGAGGCCTTCGCCGTCGCCGCCCGCGCCTGGCCGTCGGATGTCTTTGCCCGCTTGCCCGACCCCTGCCCCTACCCGATCGCGGTGGGCGCCATTGCGTCGGCCCAGGGCATAACGCTCGGGGACGCGCTGATCGGCTATCTCACTGCCGCCGTCCACGCCCAGATTTCGGTAGCGGTGCGGCTCGTGCCGCTGGGCCAGACGGCGGGGCTCCAGGTGATGGCGGCTCTCGAAAATGCCGTCGCGGCATTGGCGACCTTTGCGGAAGCCTCGAGCCTCGACGATCTCGGCTCTATTGCCTACGCCGCCGACATCGCCCAGATGCGGCACGAGACGCTGCCTGTGCGGGTCTTCCGCTCATGAGCGTGCTCGCCATGATCGTTGCCGCATTGATCTTCATTCCGCTCTTGGCGGCGGGCGTCGCGCATCTGCTCTGGGCGCTGGGCGCAACCTGGCCGATCCGCGACCGGCTGCTCCTGGCGCAGACAGTCGTTGGCACGCCGGGCGTCACCCGCATGCCCAACCGGTTCCTGACCTTGATCGTGGCCATCGCCATCCTCGCCGCGGGCGTGCTTGCCCTCTCGCTTGCCGACCAAAGCAGCGGCGGCATGCTGCTCACCGGGGCCGGGGTGGTGCTTGCCCTGCTCTTTGTGACACGCGGCATCGTCGGCTTCACGCCAGTCTGGCGCAACCGCTTCCCGACTGAGCCATTCGCCGCGCTCGATCGCAAAACCTATTCGCCGCTGATCCTCATCATTGGCATCGGCTTTCTGATCCTCGTCATTTTGAGGCTGACATGAAATCGCTCAACGGTCCCTTGCGCATCGGCATCGGTGGCCCGGTCGGTTCGGGCAAGACCACGCTCTGCGAGATGCTGCTCAAGGCCATGCGTGAGCGCTATTCCATGGCGGTCGTCACCAACGACATCTATACGCGCGAGGATGCCTTGATCCTCAACCGCGTCCAGGCGATCGCCGAGGATCGAATCGTCGGCGTCGAGACCGGGGGCTGCCCGCATACGGCGATCCGCGAGGATGTATCGCTCAACCTTGCCGCCATCGCCGATCTCAACCGGCGCTTCCCCGATCTCGACATCGTGCTGATCGAATCTGGTGGCGATAATCTCGCCGCGACTTTTTCGCCCGACCTCGCCGATGTGACCCTCTATGTGATCTCTGTTGCCGAGGGCGAAAAGATTCCGCGCAAAGGCGGGCCGGCCATCACGCGCTCGGATCTGCTGATCATCAACAAGGCCGACCTCGCCCCCTATGTGCATGCCAGCCTCGCCGTGATGGAGGCGGACACGCAGCGCGTACGCGAAGGGCGGCCCTACGTCTTCACCGACATGCTCCGTCGCGAGGGGCTGGCCGAGGTGATCGCCTTCATCGAAAAAGCCGGCGGCTTGCAGTCCGATATTGCTGCCGAATAATCAGCCGGCCTTGGGTGGCTGCGGTACTTCCACCGGCTCTCGCACCGGCTGTTCCGGTTGTGGCGGCTCGGGCGTGCGCTCTGGCGGCGAGTTCGGTGGTGGAATGGGCTCGCGGCTCGGCTGCGGCGTTGGCGGTTGCGGCACTTGGTTGGGAGGCTCGTTCACCGGGATTTGCGCCGATGGCACAAGCGCGACGACTGAGCGTGGCGGCAAGACGATATTGCCCGGCACGATCAACGGTTCGGCTTGGTCGAGCGACACGAGCCCCGCCTCCCAATGGCCTTCCGGCAGCTTAGCATTGAACGGCTCGGCATGACGGTTGAACCAGACCAGCACATTGTCCTCGGCGGTCCGCACCCACATGCCCAAGACCGAGGCGGCGCCATCGCCCCAATCGCCTTCGGTCATTTCGCGGCCGGCCGGATGCAGCCAGACGACATCGCGGACGCCATGCTTTTCCTTGCCGTCGAGGAAATGGTCATGCGTCAGTGCTGGATGGTCCTTCCGGAAGCGGTTGAGCGCCGCGACGAAATCGACCAGCGCACCATCGGCCCGCTCCCAATCGACCCATGTGATCTCATTGTCCTGCGCATAGGCATTGTTGTTGCCGAACTGCGTGCGGCCGAACTCGTCACCCTGCTGGATCAGCGGCAGGCCGCGCGACATGAACAGCGTCGCCAATAGCGCCCGCACATCGCGACGTCGCGCCGCCTTGATTCCCTCATCGTCGGTTGGGCCTTCCGCGCCGCAGTTCCACGAGGAATTGTTGTTGTGGCCGTCGCGGTTCTGCTCGCCATTAGCCTCATTGTGCTTTTCGGCGAACGACACCAGATCGGCCAGCGTGAAGCCGTCATGCACGGCGAGGAAATTGACGCCGTGGCTGGGCTTCCGACCGGCGAAGTTAAAGATTTCGGCCGAGCCGGCGACCTTCCCCGCCAGTGCGCCGATCTTGCCCTGGTCGCCGCGCCAGAAGCTCCGTACCTCGTCGCGATAAGTGTCGTTCCACTCGCGGAATTCCTTGCCGAACTTGCCCACCCCATAGCCGCCCGGACCCGGATCCCAGGGCTCGGCGACGAGCAGCGATTTGCCGAGCAGGGGATCCTGCTTGATCATCTGCAGCATCTTGGCATCTGGGTTGAACCCCGGCTCGCGCCCGAGCACCGTCGCAAGGTCGAAGCGGAAGCCGGAGACCCCCATCTCCTCGACCCAGTAACGGAGGCTTTCGATCACCAGCCGCTGCGTCGCCGGATGGTCGCAGCGGAGTGTGTTGCCGGTGCCGGCATCGTTGACCAGATGTTGCTTGCCGTCGACTTCGACATGCCGGTAATAGGCTCGCGCATCGAGCCCCTTGAGGCTTAGCACCGGGCCCATACTGTCGCTTTCGCCGGTGTGATTGTAGACCACGTCGAGAATGACTGAAATGCCATTCCGACGGTAGAGATCGGTGAGATAACGCAACTCCTGCGGGCCGCGCGGGGCGAGGCGCGGATCGACCGCGAAATAGCTGACCGGATTGTAGCCCCAGGCGTTGGTCAGCCCCAGCGCCGGCAGATGTCCATCGTCGATGAAAGCCGCGATCGGCATCAGCTCGACCGTATCAACCCCCAGATATTTGAGATGATCGATGACGCGCCGGGTCGAAAGGCCGGCCAGCGTACCGCGCAACGGCCCCTGCACCGAGGGGTGGCGCATCGTGTAGCCGCGCACATTGAGCTCATACATCAGCCCCGGTCCGCGGCGGCGCGGCTTCATCGGTCTGTTGAGGCCGGGCGTCGTGACGAGCGCCTTGGGGATCAGCGGCGAGGTGTCCTCTGCCGCTTCGCGCGGCAGGCGCAAACGCGGCGAGCGCACGAAGACGCGGTCGAGCCGCCGCGCATACGGATCGACCAAAAGCTTTGCCGGGTCGAAATGAAACCCCTGTTCCGGATCATACGGCCCGTCGGCGCGGAGGCCATAGCGGGCGCCGGCGCCGATATTGGCGATCAGTCCATGATGGATGTTGTTATTGTTGCCGTCGAGCGCGATGCGCTCGATCTCGCGGTCCGCCTCGTCATAAAGGGAGACGTAGAGCACGGACGCCGTCTCCGAATAGACGGCGAAGTTTACGCCCTCGGGGGTGACAGTCGCGCCGAGTTTGTCGGCGCTGCCACCCTGCGGCACCAGCTGTGGTGTGCTCTCGCCGATCACTTTAGGTGATGACGGAGGGCGCGTCCCGGCCGGTCCGTTCGCGGATTCCGGCAATTCGGTCTGCAAGTTCAATGAGAAAGGAGAGGGCTGACTGCGTGTTAAGGTCGTGCTGTCCATGGGGCGGTTCATATCTTTCGAGATAAAGCCGTAACGTCGCGCCCACGGTCCCCGTTCCACTCAGCCTCAGGACGATCCGGCTGCCGTCGGAAAAGCCGATACGAATGCCCTGTCGGTCGCTGACCGACTGATCGATCGGATCGTGATAGGTAAAGTCGTCCGCATAGCTGACCCTCACCGACTCAAAGCTCGCCCCCGCTAGCTCCGGCAGCCTCGCGCGCAAATCGGCGATCAGCTGGTTGGCGATTGCCGTGTCGACCTCCTCATAATCGTGCCGCGTATAATAGTTGCGGCCATAGATCGCCCAGTGATCGCGCACGATCGTATCGAGGCTCTCGCCCCGCGCGGCGATGATGTTGAGCCACAGCAGCACGGCCCAGAGACCATCTTTTTCGCGCACATGGTTTGATCCCGTCCCGGCGCTCTCCTCCCCGCAAATGGTGACGCGGCCTGCATCGAGCAGATTGCCGAAGAACTTCCAGCCGGTCGGCGTCTCATGCATTTCGATGCCGAGCTTTTCGGCGACGCGGTCGGCCGCGGCGCTGGTCGGCATCGAGCGCGCGATGCCGGCAAGGCCATTGGCATAGCCTGGCGCCAGCGGCGCATTGGCGGCGAGCAGCGCCAGCGAGTCCGAGGGCGTCACGTAGCGCCGCTTGCCAATGATGAGATTGCGATCGCCATCGCCGTCCGACGCAGCGCCGAAATCGGGCGCATCGGGCCCCATCATCAGATCGTAGAGCTCCTTGGCATAGACCAGATTGGGGTCGGGATGGCCGCCGCCGAAGTCGGGCAATGGCGTGCCGTTGACCACGCTCCCCTTCGGTGCCCCCAGCATGCCCTCGAGAATGGCATGCGCGTAGGGCCCGGTGATCGCGTGCATGGCGTCGAAACGCATCGTGAAGCCGCCGGCGAACAGCGCGCGAATGCCGTCGAAATCGAACAGCGCCTGCATCAGCGCCGCATAATCGGCGACCGGGTCGATGATCTCGACCGCCATGTCGCCCGACTTCTGAACGCCTATCGTGTTCAAATCGATGTCGGCTGCATCCTCGATCAAATAGCGGTCGAGCACTTTGCTCCGCGCGAACACTTGATCGGTGATCTTTTCGGGCGCCGGGCCGCCATTGCTTGCATTGTATTTGATGCCGAAATCGCCATCCGGCCCGCCGGGGTTGTGGCTGGCCGACAGGATGAGCCCGCCGAACGCCTTGTGGTGGCGAATGACATGGCTCGCCGCCGGCGTCGACAAGAGCCCGCCCTGCCCGACCAGCGCCTTGCCGAACCCATTGGCCGCGGCGATCCGGATGATGGTCTGGATCGCCTGGTCGTTGAAATAGCGGCCATCGCCACCGATGACGAGGCACTTGCCCTTGAAGCCGTCGAGGCTGTCGAAGATCGATTGGACGAAATTCTCGACATAGTGAGGCTGCATGAAATGCGCGGTGCGCTTCCGCAGCCCCGACGTGCCCGGCTTCTGATCGGGGAACGGCGTGGTGCTAATCGTCTTTGTCGTCATCGTCACTCAGCCCCAGCAGATTGCGGTAGAGCGCGGCATACTTCTCCGCACTGTTGTCCCACGAGACATCCGACTTCATGCCCCGTCGCTGCATCTTGCGCCAGACCTTGGGACGGCCATACAGCCGGATGGCGCGAAAGATCGCATCGCGAAACGCCTCGACCGTCGCCGGCGCAAAGACAATGCCAGTGGCAACCCCTGCCTCAACCGCCGCCTCATTGGCGTCGATAACGGTGTCAGCCAACCCACCGACGCGGCTCACCAGTGGCACGCAGCCATAGTGCAGTCCGTAGAGCTGCGTCAGCCCGCAGGGCTCGAAGCGCGACGGCACCATCATCACATCGGCGCCGCCCTGCACCAGATGGCTCAGCCGTTCGTCATAGCCGGTGACGATCCCGACCTTGCCCGGATGGCGCATCGCCGCGCCCTTAAGGCCATTCTCGATTTCGCTTTCGCCCGAGCCGAGCACCGCGAGCTTGCCGCCGGCTGCGACCAGATCGTCCGCCAGCTCGACCAGCATGTCGAGGCCCTTCTGCCAAGTCAGCCGACTGACTACGGAAAACAGTGGCCCGGGCGAATGATCGAGCCCAAAGCGCTCACTGATCGCCGCGCGGTTTGCAGCGCGGTGATCGGTTGTGTTGTGGCCATAGGGCTGCGGCAGCGACGGATCATGTGCCGGATCCCAGGCATCGGCATCAATGCCGTTGAGAATCCCGGTCAGCACGTTGGCGCGCGATTGCAGCAACCCCTCGAGCCCCATGCCATAGGCGGCGGTCTTGATCTCATTGGCATAGGTCGGGCTGACCGTGGTCAAGGCATCCGCTGTCTGCAGCCCCGCCTTCAGAAAGCCGATGCCGCCGAAATATTCGATGGCACTTTCCTGCGCAGCCCGAAAGTCGAGCTTGAGCGCATTGAAGATGTCCCAGCCAAAATGTCCCTGGAAGGCGATGTTGTGGACGGTCAAAACCGTCTTGACGCGGGTCGGCGCGTTGAAGGCTACATAGGCCGGGGCGAGCGCCGCCTGCCAGTCGTGGCAATGCAGGACCTGTGGCCGATAGCCATCGATGGCGCCACGGCCGATCTCATAGGCCGCAAAGCCCAAGCCAGCAAAGCGCAGCGCATTGTCGGGCCAATCCTTGCGGTCGGGTCCGAGATAGGGGTTCCCCGGCCGGTCGTAGAGATGGCCGGCATTGATGGCGATGATATCGAGCCCGCCCGCTCGCCCGGCAATCAGCTGCGCGAAGCCGCCGAAAAAATCGCTGAATTCGGCGACGACGCGCCCGCCCTCGAGCGCCGCCATCACCGCCGGGTAGCCCGGCAGCAGCACACGCATATTCACGTCGTGGTGCGATAGCGCCGCCGGCAGCGCGCCCACCACATCGGCGAGACCTCCGGTCTTGATCAGGGGATAGGCCTCCGACGCGACGGAGACGATCTCGATCATTTGTCCGCCAGATAATTGTCGATCATCGCCTGGGTGATCAGCGTCACCCCATCATCTGTGCGGCGGAACCAGCGCTTGTCGAAATCTGCATCGACCCCGACCACCAACCCTTCCGGAATGTTGACGCCGCGATCGACGACGACTTTTCTGAGCCGCGCGCCGCGCCCGATGGTGCATTGCGGCAGCACCACCGCCTCGTGCAGTTCCGAATAGGAATGGACCCGCGAGCCGGTCGACAGCAGCGTTCGCGTCAGCGAGCCGCCCGACACGATGCAATCGCCTGAGACCAGCGAGTTGACGGCCGATCCGCGCCTACCCTCATAATCATGAACGAACTTTGCCGGCGGGGTGACCTCGGCATAGGTCCAGATCGGCCAGTCGCGATCGTAGAGATCGAGCTGCGGGTTGACGTCGGTCAGATCGATATTGGCCTTCCAATAGGCATCGATCGTTCCCACGTCACGCCAATAGGCGACTTCCTCATTAATGCCGCGCACGCAGGAGCGCGGGAAGCGATGCGCCCAGGCGGTGCCGTTCTGAACGATATAGGGGATGATGTCCTTGCCGAAATCGCGCGACGAGCCGTCGGTCGTCGCATCGCGCCGCAGCTGCTCCATCAGGAACCGCGTCTCGAACACATAAATGCCCATCGAGGCGAGCGCCATCTCAGGCTTGTCGGGAATGCCCGGCGGGTCCTTCGGCTTCTCGACGAAATCGATCACCCGATCGCGCGCATCGACATGCATGACGCCAAAGCCGGTCGCTTCCATGCGCGGCACTTCGAGGCAGCCGATGGTGACGTCCGCCCCGGTGTCCACATGCTGGCGCAGCATGATCTCGTAGTCCATCTTGTAGATGTGGTCGCCCGCTAGCAGCACGATATAGCGCGGGCCGTAATCCTCGATGATGTCCATGTTCTGGAACACTGCGTCGGCCGTACCCTCATACCATTGCGTCTCGGAAACCCGCTGGCTGGCCGGCAGCACATCGAAGCTCTCGTTGCGCTCTGTGCGAAGGAAGTTCCAGCCGCGCTGCAGATGCCGGATCAGCGAATGGGCCTGATACTGCGTCGCGACCGAGATGCGCCGGATGCCAGAATTGAGCGCGTTGCTGAGCGCAAAATCGATGATACGCGACTTACCGCCGAAATAGACCGCAGGCTTGGCACGGCGGTCGGTGAGATCGTAGAGCCGCGTGCCACGCCCGCCCGCCAGCACATAGGCCATCGCTTCGCGGGCCAGCGGCGATGGTGTCCGGTAGTCTGCCATTGTTCCCTCCTCCGCCCGAATTAGTCCGGGTCGTATTTCAAGATCAGACAGGCCAT
>JBDSEK010000044.1:0-31306 GCA_039920085.1 Devosia sp.
CAGCAATGGCCGAATTCATCGAGCTCAAGGCCACCGATCTGGCTGCAATGCTCTGCTCGCGCGTCTGCCACGATCTCATCAATCCCGTCGGGGCCATCGGCAATGGTCTCGAGGTGCTGGCCGATCCAGCCCAGGGCGCGATGGCCGAGGGAGCGCAGGAACTGATCGCCAATTCCGCCAAGCATGCGCGCGCCAAGCTCGAATTTGCGCGGCTGGCCTATGGTGCCTCATCGACCGCCGGCACGGATTTCGACACGCGCGAGTGCGAACGGGTCGCCCGTATTCTGTTCGAGATTGAGAAGGCCGATCTCGATTGGCAGGTGCCGCTGATCCTCTTGCCCAAGCACAAGGCCAAACTGCTGATGAACATGCTGCTGATCGCTGCGATGGCGGTGCCGCGCGGGGGCATGGTCAAGGTGAGCGTCGAGGGCGCGGCGGGGGCCGAGCGGTTTGCTTTTACCTCGACGTCGGATCCGGAAAAGCGGCAGAAGACGCTGATGCCTTCGGGTGCCGAGGGCTTGTTGTCGGGCAGCCCCGAAGAGGGCGTCGATGCCCGAGGCATCCAGCCCTTCTATACCGGCATCCTGGCTCGGATGACCGACATGGAGCTCAGTATCGGTATCGAAAACGATGTGTTCCGCTTCACCGCGACACCCAAAGTCGTTGCAGTAGCGGCTTAACCGGCCGTCGCTCAAACTTCATTTGTCGCTAACCATTGGTTCGGACTTTTGGCCGATAGTGGCCTCGTCCCCCTAGCGTCAGGGGCCTACACGGGTCGCCGTCATGAAATCCTGTCTTATCGTCGATGATTCCAGCATCGTCCGAAAGGTCGCGCGGCGCATTCTCGAGGACCTCGACTATATCGTCGACGAAGCCGAGGACGGGCAGGAGGCCTTTGACAAGTGCCGGCAGGAAATGCCCGACTCGATCCTGCTCGACTGGCAAATGCCGATCATGGGTGGCATCGAATTCTTGAAGCTGCTGCGCGCCTATATCGGTGGGCAGACGCCGCGCATAGTGTTCTGCGTCACCGAAAACGACATCGGCCAGATCGCCCTGGCACTCAAGGCCGGCGCCACCGACTACATGATGAAGCCGTTTGATCGCGACCTGCTCGAAGCGAAGTTCATGACCGAGCCGCAGGCGGAGCTAGCCGAAGCGGGCTAGATAGAACGGCGTTCAATTGGGTGGCGCGTCAGATGGAGGCGCGTCAGAGGGCTCGCTTAGCGAACCCACCCCGCAATGCAGATACATCTGCTTTAGGCCAATCTCACATTTGTCGACGGCGGCGTGAGTGCGGCACCACGGGTCGGACTAGCAGTCATTCGAAAGCAGAACCCCGGGACTTCTGGTCCCGGGGCTTCAGGTCTGCCGCAACTCTTAGGTGCTCTCGTCTAGGCCACGCTTTCGGCGAAGACTTCGCTTTCGTCCGGCTCACGCAGGACATAGCCGCGGCCCCAGACGGTTTCGATGTAATTCTTGCCGCCGGTCGCGACGGAAAGCTTCTTGCGCAGCTTGCAGATGAAGACGTCGATGATCTTGAGCTCGGGCTCGTCCATGCCGCCGTAGAGATGGTTGAGGAACATCTCCTTGGTGAGGGTCGTGCCTTTGCGCAAGGAGAGCAGCTCGAGCATCTGATACTCTTTGCCGGTCAGATGCACGCGGGCGGACTGGACTTCGACGGTCTTGGTGTCGAGGTTGACGGTGAGGTCGCCGGTCTGGATGACGGACTGAGCGTGACCCTTCGAGCGGCGAACAATGGCGTGGATGCGGGCGACCAGCTCGTCCTTATGGAAAGGCTTGGTCATGTAATCGTCGGCGCCGAAGCCGAGGCCCCGTACCTTGTCCTCGATGCCGGCGAGGCCTGAAAGGATTAGAATTGGCGTCTGGACCTTGGCAACGCGGAGAGTGCGGAGCACTTCGTATCCGCTCATGTCGGGCAGGTTCAGATCGAGCAGAATAATATCGTAGTCATAGAGTTTTCCGAGATCCACGCCCTCTTCGCCGAGGTCGGTGGTGTACACGTTGAAACTCTCGGATTTGAGCATCAGCTCGATGCTCTGCGCCGTCGCGCTATCATCCTCAATCAGCAGCACACGCATGCCATTCCCCTTGCAGTCGTTCCTCGCTGGAACCGGGCAAAAGCGCTTCTCGCCTCGACCCTTTACCGATCCCTACTGGATATGACTCAAACCTAAGCGCAATTAGTTAACAAAGTTTAATTCTGATCCGCAAGATGCAACACGTTGGCCGCCCAAACTATATTAGAGGCTTGAAATCAATAATGAAAATGGCATCCATAAACTTAAGAAACTAGGTTAAGAAAGGGCTACAATCGACTCTGTCGACTCAGTGAAACGAGGTTGTGGGGTGTGGAAAAGCGCAAGCCTCGGCAACGAGACAAAGGCGCGCTCAATCCCCATGGTTAACGCTTTTTGCTTAATGATCAGTTACCGTTCTGGAACGGCGATTCGGAACCGGCAATGCGCGCACTGACGGCAGATATCGAAGCGATCGAAGAGGTCGAAGTCTTCGGCCGGGTCAAGACGGTTCAAGGCCTGT
Source organism: Devosia sp. (assembly GCA_039920085.1). Classification (GTDB taxonomy): domain Bacteria; phylum Pseudomonadota; class Alphaproteobacteria; order Rhizobiales; family Devosiaceae; genus Devosia_A. Next base: position 2,563 of record JBDSEK010000044.1, read on the forward strand.
TGCTCGAGATCGTGGGGCCGGTGCGCGAGCTCCGCGTCGGTGGGCGCGTGCTGATCGAGACCGCTAATGGCGGGACGTTGCAGTCCGAAATCATCGGCTTCCGCGATGGGCATGCGCTCTGTCTGCCGTTCGGGCCGCTCAACGGCGTGCGGCTCGGCTGCCGGGCGGTGTTCCAGAGCCATGATGGCGCGGTCTACCCGGCGGAGAGCTGGCTGGGCCGGGTGATCAATGCCAATGGCCAGCCGATCGATGGCAAGGGACCGCTGGCGCGAGGGGCGCAATCCTATCCGCTGCGGCAGGCGCCCTTGCCGGCCCATGAGAGGGCCCGCGTCGGCGCACCACTCGACCTGGGGGTGCGGGCGCTCAACACCTTCACCACTGTGTGCGAGGGCCAACGCATGGGCATCTTCTCGGCCGCCGGTGTCGGCAAGTCGGTGCTGATGTCGATGATGGCACGCAATGCGCAGGTCGATGTTGCGATCATCGGGCTGATCGGTGAGCGCGGCCGAGAGGTGCAGGAATTCATCACCGACTATCTCGGGGAAGTCGGCATCAAGCAGGCGATCGTGGTGGTCGCGACCTCGGACGAAGCGGCACTGCTCAGGCGGCAGGCGGCCTATCTTACACTGACGCTCAGCGAATATTTCCGCGACCAGGGTAAGCGCGTGCTCTGCATGATGGACAGCCTTACGCGCTTCGCCCAGGCGCAGCGCGAAATCGGGCTCGCCATTGGCGAGCCGCCGACGGCCAAGGGCTATCCGCCCACCGCTTTCACCGAACTGCCAAGGCTGCTCGAAAGGGCAGGGCCAGGACTCACAAATTCGGGCTCCGTTACGGGTCTATTTACCGTTTTAGTCGAAGGTGATGACCACAATGAACCCATCGCTGACGCCGTGCGCGGCATCCTCGACGGGCACATTGTGATGGAGCGGCAGATCGCCGAGCGGGGACGTTATCCCGCCGTCAATGTGCTGAGGTCCATCTCGCGAACGATGCCTGGATGCGTGCCGCTCAATATCCGGCCGCTCCTGCAGAAAGCGCGAGAGCTCATGTCGGTGTTTGCCGACATGGAGGAGCTGATCCGGCTCGGTGCATACCGCAAGGGATCGGATCCGAAAGTGGACCGTGCCATCGCAATCTACCCCGCGCTGGAGGCGTTTTTGAGCCAGCAGAGGGAAGAGCGAACCTCGATCGCCGACGGCTATACGATGCTGGGCGCGATCGTGGACAAGGCGGCAGGAGAAGCCGCTTGAGTGCCGGACTTGGTGTGTAAGGAGTACAAGTCATGAAGTCGCGCAGCGAGAGTCTTATCCGGCTCAAGAAATTCCAGGCCGACGAGAAGCGCCGGCAGGTTGCGCAGATCGAGATGATGATCGCCGATTTCGAGCGCATGGCGTCCGAACTCGACCAGCAGATCGAAATCGAACAGCAGAAGACCGGCATCTCCGACGTTGCCCATTTCGCCTACTCGACCTTCGCCAAAGCGGCGATGGCGCGGCGCGACAATCTGCTCAACAGCGCCAACGATATGAAGAGCCAGCTGGAAGCGGCGCAGGATGCGCTGGCCGAGGCGGTCGAGGATTTGAAGAAGGTCGAACTGCTGGACCAGCGCGAGCACGGCCGTGAAGTGGCGGCCGACGCCAAGGCCGAGCAGGCTGGCTATGACGAGGTTGCCCGCTTCCGGCATATGCGGCACTAGCCGCTAGTAGGTCTTCATCGCCAGATGCGGCATGCCGCCATCCTGGAACTGATCGCCATAGGCGACGAACCCAAGCTTTTCGTAGAGCGCCAGCTTGTCGATCTGGGCGGTGAGATAAAATTTCGTCTCGCCGCGTGAGCGGGCCAGCTGCATCGCATGGTGCATCATTGCCGAGGCGATGCCTCTGCCCCGCGCGTCGGCCCTGACCGCGACACGGCCAATCTTTACATGCTCGACGAGGTAAAGCATGCGCAGGGCGCCAACCACCATGCCGGCTTCGATCGCAACGACATGGGTCGCGGTGGCGTCATAAGCATCGGCCTCTACCTCCTCGGGCACGTGCTGTTCCACGACGAACACGTCGTGGCGCAACGCCATTGCCAAAACACCGAGGTCGGAGCCGAAGGGGATCGTAAGAATGGTGAGCCCAGACATGGACTCGGTAAAGCACGGCGGGGCAGAAAAAGGAAAGGCCCACCGGACGGCGGGCCTTTGTTGGAACACGGAAACTACCGGGCTGCGATGGGACCCGCGTGCCGTTGGACTCGTAGCGCAGAACAAAATGTCCGCCTGGCACCGGCCGAGCGACGATCAGGTCATCGGTGTGTTGATCGCGACAGGACCCTCAGGACCCGGAACCGTCCATTGAACGCGGCCGGCATCGCGTACCAATTGCTGGATCAAGCCGAGCTTTGCGATGACCGGTGCGCTGAAGACGAACGGGTAGGCATCGTTCTGGCCCACGGCGCGGTTGAGATTGTTGATCAGCGAGGAGAGCGGCACCCAGTCGGCGACGAGCTCCTCTATGCTGCCACGCCGGTAGGGATCGACATCGATGCTGGTGGTGAGCTCGCCGGTGCGGTCGATTTTCGGGTCGAGCTTGACGCCGAAGGCCGAGGCCATCTCGGTCGTGTCAGTGATGTGAAGGAAGTGGGCCCAGGTTTCGGCCCAGTCCTCCCAGGGATGTGAGGTCGCGTAAGCGGAGATGTGGCTCTGCTGCCAGCCGGCGGGCGCGCCCTGGTCGTAGTGGCGCTGCAAGGCGGCGGCGTAGTTCTCGCGCTCGTCGCCGAAAAGCGCCCGGAACGGCTCGAGCGCTGGGCCGCCTGCCACCAGAATGTCCCAGAAATGGTGGCCGATCTCGTGACGGAAATGGCCGAGCAGAGTACGATAGGGCTCGTTCATTAAGGTGCGGCGGTATTCGCGCTGCGCATCGTCGGCCTCTTTGAGCGCAATGGTAATGATGCCGCTCTCATGGCCGGTCAGCACGGGTTGGTGGGCGGCTTCTTCCTTGAGGAAGCGGAAACCGAGGCCATGGATTGAATCCTCGTTGCGGGTCGCCAGCGGCAGGCGGAAGCGTAGCAGCGAATAGAACAGGCGCTTCTTGGCTCGCTCGATCACCTGCCAGCGCGCGACGTCGCCGGGATCGTCCATTGGCGGGACGACGTCATTGTGTCGGCAGGCCCGGCAGTACGGATCGCCGCCCGGGGCGTGTTCTACCAGCCAGTTGCAGGCGCCATGCTGGACATTGATGCAATAAGCGAGGGATTTTCCGGGAAGCGCAGGGGCGTGGAAGACGGAACCGTCAGGTTCCAACGAGACAAGCATATTGGTGGCGTGCCAATAGCCTAGCGCGTGGCCGCATTGCTCGCAGCGGATGTTCTCGAAATAGAGCACATGGCCACAATGGTCGCAGCGGAAGAGTTTCATCGGTGCACCAGCGGCCGGCGGGGAAGTATGGCGGGGAAATATAATGTGCTCGAGGCTCCGAGGTTCCGAGGATAGCATGACTTATTCGCCAGGTTGCGCGCCGAAATTAGGATTTGAAACACCAGACGGCGAAGCGGCTTCTTAAGCACTGGACGTTAGCTTTCCTCGGATTGTTACTAGGGGCGAAGGATGACCGCTACCCGCGTCAGGTGGCAGTCCGTGAGGGTGCGGTTGGCCGCTGCTATGGAAGCGGATCGTCCGTTCTATGTTGCGGTTGCTGCCGTAGTGCTGGCATCGCTGATCTATCTCGGGGCGAGCCGGCATCTGCATGCCGATCAGCTGGCGACGACCTTTACTGCTTATTTCCAGCTCTGGCTGCTGGACAATGTCCTCGTCTTCCCATTGCTGTTTCTGCTGCTGGCTTATGTGCGGATCACCCTGCGGCTCGACGAGCGCCGCAACCTCGCCTATCGCCAGCTCTTCAGCCCGGGTGCGATTGCGAGGTTCATCGCCGGGGCGCTGATGATGGCGGCCTTTGTGCCCTTCCGGACGAGCTTCAATGCGGTCAAGAACGCTATTCCCGAAGCGCATGGCTTCACCGCGGACAAATTCCTCGCCGACCTCGACCAGGCACTGCATTTCGGTGTCGCGCCGTGGGAATGGCTATATGGCGTGGCGCGCCAGCCATGGGTGTTGCGGCTTATCGAGGTCAACTACGAGGTGATCTGGTTCGTCATCTGCTTCGGCGTGCAATATTGGGTGGCGGTGTCGCCGCTCTTTGATCGCATTCGGCTCCGCTACATGCTGTGCTTCGTGCTGTCCTGGGTGTTGATCGGCAATGTCGCGGCGACGCTGGTGAGTTCGGCGGGGCCGATCTATTACGGGCTGGTTACTGGCGATTTCCACCGCTTTGCGGAGGTGATGATTTTCACCGCGAGCAGTGCGGGCCAGTTCGCGGCGACGACGGACTTTCAGGCGTACCTCTGGTACCTCCACGCCAACGATCTGCCCGGTCTTGGGTCGGGGATCTCGGCGTTTCCGAGCATGCATGTATCGATCATTGTGATGAATGTGCTGTTCGTCTGCGAAGCCAGCCGCAAATGGATTTTGCCCTCGCTGCTTTATATTGGCTTCGTTCTGGTCAGCTCGGTCTATCTGGGCTGGCACTATGCCGTCGACGGCTACGTGGCAGCGGCGATGACCGCCGCGATCTTCTTCGGCCTCAAATTCGTCATGGCGTACAAATGGCGCCTGATGCCGGCGGCGCGGCCCGAGCCGGCGCTCACGGCAGACTAGACCGCGCCGATCGTCCGCAGGCGCACGCGCGGGTGGACTTCGTTCTGGCTCATCACCACTGTTTGCGGGCGGAAGCGCTCGATGATGGCGCGGACATGCGGGCGTATGCCAGGGGAGGTGATGAGGACCGGCAATTCGCCCAACTGCGCCGCGTTCTCGAAGCCCTGCTGGATCGACAGGATGAATTGCTGCAGGCGCGAGGGCGCCATTGCGAGGTGACGCTCTGGTCCCTCGCCAACCATCGCCTCGGCAAAGTCGCGTTCCCATTGCGGCGACAGAGTCAGAAGCGGCAAATTGCCGTCAGGTCCCAGATTGGCGGCACAGATCTGACGGGAGAGGCGGGCGCGAACATGCTCGGCGACAATCTGGGTCGAGCGGCCCGTTCCGGCAATTTCGGCGATGCCTTCGAGAATGGTCGGAAGATCACGGATAGAAACCCGCTCGTTGAGCAGGGTCTGAAGGATGCGCTGGATGCCGGAGACGGAAATCTGGCCGGGTACGATGTCTTCGAGCAGCTTCTGCTGATCCTTGCTCAGCCCACTGAGGAGCGACTGAACATTGGCATAGCTCAAAAGATCCGCAACATTGGCCTTTAGCACTTCGGTCAGATGGGTGGAGATGACGGTCGAAGGATCGATGATCGAATAACCCTTGAGTTCGGCCTCGTCGCGGAGGGCAGGTTCGATCCAGGTTGCGGGCAGGCCAAAAGTCGGCTCCGTTGTGTGATGGCCAGGCAGAGTAATCTCGCGGCCCATCGGATCCATCACCATCAATTGCGAGGCGAAGATGCGGCCCCTGCCGGCTTCGACTTCCTTGATCTTGACAGTGTAGTCGTTGGGCTCGAGCTGCATGTTGTCGAGGATGCGCACCGGCGGCATGACGAAGCCGAGCTCGGCCGCGAGCTGGCGGCGCAACGCCTTGATCTGCTCGGTCAGACGATCCGAGCCCGTCTCATCTTCCTTCACCAGTTGCAGCAAGCCGTAGCCGAGCTCGAGTTTCAATTCGTCGATCTTCAAACTGTCGGTGACCGGAATTTCCTCGCTTGTCGCCGCGGGCGGCTTGCCGGCGATGGCGTCGGCCGCGGCGCGCGCCAGCTTCAGCGCGTTCGATCGGGTCGAGCGGACGGCAAGAAAGCCGATGCCGCCGGCCAGGGCAAGGAACGGGAGGATCGGCATGCCCGGCAAGAGCGCCATAAGGCCGATAACGCTCGCCGACATGCCAAGCGCCTTGGGGTAACCGGTGAACTGGGCGACGAGCGCCTTGTCGGCGGAACCGGTGACGCCGGCCTTCGACACGAGCAGGCCTGCCGCCGTCGAGACGATCAGCGCCGGAATCTGGCTGACCAGGCCGTCGCCCACCGTCAAGAGGGTGTAGTTGTTGGCGGCCTCCTGAAAACTCAGCCCTTCCTGCATCATGCCGATGACCATGCCGGCGATGATGTTGATGAACGTGATGAGCAGCGCCGCGATGGCGTCGCCGCGCACGAATTTGCTGGCGCCATCCATATTGCCGAAAAAGGCGCTCTCGGATTCGAGAGTCTTGCGCCGATCGCGCGCTGTCGCTTCGTCGATGAGACCGGCGGAGAGGTCGGCGTCGATCGCCATCTGCTTGCCGGGCATGGCGTCGAGGTTGAAGCGGGCGGCGACCTCGGCGATGCGGCCCGAGCCCTTGGTGATGACGATGAAGTTGACGATGATGAGGATCGCGAAAACCACGACGCCGATAACGAAATTGCCCCGCATGACGAAATTGCCGAAGGCCTCGATGACGTGGCCCGCGGCATCGGTGCCGTTGTGACCATCGGCGAGGATCAGGCGCGTGGTGGCAAGGTTGAGGGCGAGCCGCATCATGGCGGCGATCAACAGGACCGTTGGGAAGGAGGAGAATTCGAGCGGCGTCTGGATGAAGAGGGCCGTCATCAGGATGAGAACGGAAAAGACTATCGAGATTGCCAGCAGCCCATCGAGCAGTACTGCCGGCAACGGCAGGATGAGCACGACGATGATCGCCATGATGCCGGTGGCAAGACCGATATCGGTCGCACGCAGCGTTTTGTTGATCGCGGCGAAGGAGGGGAAGCGGAAGCCGCCCGTGGCCCCTGACGGCTCGGAAAGATCAGCCAATTATCATGCGCTCTTTCGCAACTCGCCCGGGGCGGGCACGAGGGTGCCTTCGTCGGAATATTGATTGAGCTTGTTGCGCAGGGTGCGGATCGAGATGCCGAGAATGTTGGCGGCGTGAGTGCGATTGCCGAGCACGTGGTCCAAAGTCTCTAGGATCAAATCGCGCTCGACGTCCGCAACGGTGCGGCCAACCATCGAGCGGGAGATTGTGTCAGCGACCTGCGCCGCTTGGGTGGCGATCGAAGCGCTGCGCACTATGTCGGAAAGGCCGGCGCCGTCGGGCATGACGATGGCATCGGGGCCGATGGTTTCACTGTGCGAGAGGAGGACGGCGCGATGCAGGGTGTTTTCGAGCTCGCGCACATTGCCCGGCCAGGGCGCGCGGAGGAGTTGTTGGCGTGCCTCGGGCGAAAGCACGCGTGGCGGCAGGCCGTTTGCCTTTGAATATTTAGCGACGAAGTGATCGGCCAGCGCGACGGTATCGCCCGGGCGCTCGCGGAGCGGTGGCAGCTTGAGGTTCACGACGTTGAGGCGGAACAGGAGATCTTCACGGAACGCGCCGGAGCGCACGGCTTCGTTGAGGTTGCGATTGGAGGTCGCGATGATGCGGATATCGACCGGCACGGGACGCGTTCCACCGACGCGATCGATGACCCGTTCCTGAACGGCGCGGAGGAGCTTGGCCTGGAGCCGGACATCCATTTCGGAGATTTCATCGAGCAGCAGAGTGCCGCCATTGGCCTCTTCGAACTTGCCGATGCGGCGTGCCACTGCGCCGGTGAAGGCGCCCTTCTCGTGGCCGAAGAGTTCGCTCTCAAGGAGATTTTCGGGGATCGCGGCGCAGTTGATCGAGATGAAGGCGCGGGATGCGCGCTTACTCTTGGAGTGAAGGTATTTGGCCATCACCTCCTTGCCGGTGCCGCTCTCGCCCGTAATCAGCACCGAGGCGTCCGAGGGCGCGATCTGGTCGGCCAGTTGCACGAGCCGCGCCATGGACGGATCGCGGAACAGGAAGTCGAGCGATTCGCGGGCGACGGCGGCGATCACGGCGGCGATCAGTTCGGCGTCTGGCGGGAGCGGGATGTATTCCTTGGCGCCGGCGCGGATGGCATTGACGGCGGCCGCAGCATTGGTTTCGGTACCGCAGGCGACGACCGGGACGTGGATGCGCTCGGCATCGAGCGCCGCAATCAGGCCGGCGATATCGGTCATCACATCGACGAGCAGCAGGTCGGCGCCTCGTCCGGCGCGCAGCGAATTGAGGGCAATCTCTGTGGTAGGGGCATGCGCCACCTTGGCGCCGCCTTGCATGGCGAGCTTTGTGGCCTCGCTCAATTGGCCTTCGAGGGCGCCGACGATCAGCAGTCTCATGGCGTTCTCCTAAGCGGCCTTGACGATTTCAGTCATCGTGACGCCGAGACGGTTTTCGACGAGCACGATTTCGCCGCGGGCGACCAAGCGCTCATTGACGAAGATTTCGACCGCCTCACCCACCTGACGGTCCAGCTCGACGACGCTGCCGACATCCATTTTCAAGAGGCCTGAAATGGGGATGCGCGCGCGGCCGAGTACGACCGAGATGCGAACCGGGACATCGAATACGGCTTCGAGGTCGGCCGCAGTCTTCTCCCCCGGAGCGGCCGGCCCCTCACGCTGGGGAGCGTCCATTTCTTCAAGACCGAGTGTGTCGTTGGGACTCATGTGTCGTTCTCCCTGGCCGTCGCAACGACCGTGCTGGGTCCGTGGATATTCTTGGCGGCAAGAAAGGCGGCGATGCGAGTGTCGATGTCGCGTTCGATGCTGGCGCGGTCGCGAACGAGGCCGCCATCGACCCATTCGATGCGGCCATCGCCGGGGGCCTGTTCCGGATCGCCCATGACGACGAGGCGGCCGGCAAAGCCAGAGGCCTCGATGCGCGCGGTGGCGATCTCGCGGATGGCGTCGGCCAGATCGGGGGCGCAGCGGATCACCAGATGCGGTAGGCCCTCCAGCGAGGCGAGGCACTCGGCGAGCAAGGCGTCGAGCTCGCGAGTCGGCTGGGCGGCGAGAAGATGCGCGGCCAGTTTCCGACCGATCGTGGAGGCAAGCTCGATGGCCTCGGACAGGGTCTGCTTGGTGCGATCGTCGAGCGCCGCGTTCATGGCGGCACTGTTTGCCGCGAGCATCTCGGCGGCCGCCGCGAGGCGACGAGCGGCCTCCACACTGTGCGCTCGTTCACCTTCGGTGAGCCCCTGCTGGTAGCCTTCTGCGCGGGCCTTGGCGAGCATTGCCGCCATCGCGGTCTCGGTGATGAGCGCGTTGCGTTCCTGGCGGCGGCCGAGATCGAGATCGAACGTGAATTTTGTCGGCGTGGCGGCGGGAGCGGGGGTCATGCGACCATCTCCTCGTCGGCCTTGGTCTTGGCGATGACGATCTCGCCGCGCGCCGCGAGGTCCTTAGCAGTCGAGACCATGCGGCCTTGCGACTCATCGACGTCCTTGAGGCGTACCGGGCCCATGGCCTCCATGTCGTCCTTGAGCAGCTTGCCCGAGCGCGCCGACATGTTGGAGAAAAAGAACTCCTTGACCTGCTCGTTGGCGCCTTTCAGCGCCAATGCGAGTTCCTTCTTGTCCATTTTGGCGAGAAGAGTCTGGACGGCGGAGGATTCGAGGCGGGTCAGGTCCTCGAAGGTGAACATCAAGGCCTTGATGCGCTCGGCGGCGTCGCGGTTCTGATCCTCCAGGGTGCTGATGAACCGCGCCTCGGTCTGGCGGTCGAAGGAATTGAAGATCTCTGCCATCTGCTCATGGCTGTCGCGCCGCTTACTGTGCGAGAGCGTCGACATGAACTCGGTGCGCAGCGTCGACTCGATCTTTTCGAGGATTTCCTTCTGCACCGGGTCCAATGCGAGCATGCGTTTGACCACGTCCATTGCCAGTTCCTCGGGCAGGACGGCTAGGACCTTGCTGGCGTGATCGGTGGCGATCTTGGAGAGAACGACCGCGATTGTCTGGGGGTATTCGTTCTTCAAATAGTTGGCGAGCACGTCTTCCTGAACGTTGCTCAGCTTCTCCCACATGTTGCGGCCGGCAGGTCCGCGGATTTCCTCCATGATCGCATCGACGCGCTCGGACGGCAGGAACGACAGGAGCAGGCGTTGCGTAGTGTCGGAATTTCCTGCGAGCGAGCCGTTGGAGGAGATGGTGGTGACGAACTCCGCGAACAACGCATCCAGCATCGCCTGAGTGATCGGTCCGAGACGCACCATGGCGCGCGACAGCACCTTGATCTCGATCTCATCGAGCTCAGAGAGGATGGTCTTACCGAAATCCGGGCCAAGCGCGAGTAGCAGCACGGCGGCTTTTTCGTCGCCGGTGAGATTGCGCTGGTCGGCATTGGCGCCGACCACCAGCTGCTTTTGAGTCATTGTGTGGGCGAGAGCGGTTGCCATCTATCGGATTACGCCGCGCTCGAGAGCCAGTCGCGGACGATGACCGCGGCCTGTTTGGGGTTTTCTTCGACCAGAGTTCCGACCGTCTTCAGAGTCTGTGCCTGCGCTTCGCCCAGCGATTTGGCATTGTTCATCCACGCTGGAACCTTGGGCGGGCGCGGGCTTGCTTCCTCTTCCAGCTCTTGGGCGGCGGGCTGAGACATGCCTGGCACCATCGGCGCCATTGCCATGTCGATCTCAGCGCTGGCGGGCAGCGCCAGCGGCGCGCCCTCGGGAGTGAGGACTTTCCTCAGTAGCGGACGCATGACGAACAGCACCAGGGCCAGTGCGATGATCAAGGTGACCAGCATCTGGGCTCCGGCGATCAGATCGTCGCGGGTGAAATCGAAGAGACCGGGGCCGGTGGTGCCCAGCGCCGGAGGTGTCGGGCCAGAGGCGAATTGCAGATTGGCGACGGTGATCTGATCGCCGCGTGTCTGATCAAAGCCGATCGCCGACTGTACCAGCGCCTTGATCTGATCGAGTTGCGCCTGGTCGCGCGGGGCGTAGATGGAATTGCCGGAGGCATCCGTCGAGTAGATGCCATCGACGACGACGGCGACTGACAGGCGCTTGATGCCACCGGGATCGGTGGTCTGGGTCTCGGAGGTCTTGGAGATTTCGAAGTTCGTCGTTTCTTCGGTGGTTGAGCCGGTTTCGCTCGCGCCGGTGGTGCCGTCCGCGGGGCTGGCGCCCGGCAACTGGCTGGCAACAGAGACTTCTCCGGTCTTGCCTGGGCCCTGCGAGGCATTCTCGAGATCGCGGGTCTGGGTCGAGCGTACGACCTGTCCATCTGGATCGAAAGTCTCGGCGGTTTTGACCAGCCGGGTCAGATCGAGCTCGGCGCTCACCTGAACGCGGGCTCGGCCATCGCCGACGACATTGGCGAGCAGCTCTTCGATGCGGGTCCTGAGACGGCTTTCGACGCCTACGGTACGCTCGTCGGATTCCCCGGCAAGGACGCCGGTTTCGTCGTCGCCGATCCCTGCCGCCAGGAGCTTGCCGGTATCATCGACGATTGAGACGCGGTTGGGCGTCAGGCCTTCAATGGCGGAAGCTACGAGGTGCTGAATGGCGCGGATTTCGCCGGCGGACAGCTCGCCGCGAACGGCGAGGACGATCGATGCCGTTGGGTCCTTCCGGTCCCGCGAAAACAGCGCGCGCTCGGGCAGGACGAGATGGACGCGGGCTGATTTGATCCGGGCGAGAGAGGAGATGGTACGGGCGAGTTCGCCTTCGAGGGCGCGGACATTGTTGATGTTCTGGACGAAGCTGGTGGCCCCGAGCGAGTTCTGCTGGTCGAAAATCTCGTAACCGACCTGGCCGCGGGTCGGCAGACCATCGCTGGCGAGCGACATGCGAAGCGCGGTGATCTGATCGCGCGGCACAAGGATGGTGTCGCCGTCGCCGCGGATTTCGTTGGGGATGTTCTGCTTTTGCAGCTCTTCGACGATCGCGGCGGAATCCTCGAAGCTGAGACCCGTATAGAGTGGGGCCATCTGCGGCGAGGAGGAGCGGATAATGAGGAAGGCGAAAAAGCCCAGCATCAGGGCCGCGACGACGCCCATGGCCGCCACGCGCGCCAAACCCAGGCGATTGAAGAACTGCAACAGAGTGTTCAAACCGGCACCCGGACCTTGCCCAGACCGCCAGTGCAAATCACCGGCGATCCCCAATAGGCAAAGATTGCCTAGTGGATGGTAAAGAAGGTCTTAACGGGCCGTTGCGGAATGCGAAAAGCGGCAGAAGCTACCGAGCTCAGCCTTCGCGGTAATGCTGGATCCAGGTGGTGCGGAGACCGGCAAGACCATGCTTGTCGATGGCCGCCTGCCAATTGAGGAATTCGTCAACGCTGAGAGTGTAGCGCGCGCACGCCTCCTCCAGCGACAGCAGGCCGCCACGGACAGCTGCCACGACCTCCGCCTTGCGGCGGATGACCCAGCGACGGGTGGTTCTGGGGGGGAGATCCGCGATGGTCAACGGACTACCATCCGGACCGATCACGTACTTGACGCGGGGACGCATTGCGACGGTCATTCTACTCACTGACTTAAACCTGACCTTCAGTGAGCCTAGCCCATCGCGCTTAAAAATTGCCTAAGCTAACCTCTACAAGGCGTTAAAATTCTCCGGCGTTGCGCAAAGGAATCAATGGGAAATCAGGGAGTTGCCCCTGGTGCGCCGAACAGCATTCCAGTTGAGATTGCGGAAGGCTGCGACAGGGTTAACGCAGCGTTACGGACCGGCGCTGGCTTTGACCGAGGTGATCCCGGAGAGATTGACTCGCGCGGCGCCGACCAAGAGGACCGGTTCGGAGCCGGTGAAATCGACGCCAGTGACGACGCCGCTAGTTTCGGTCGAGATCGGCACAGTGCCGCCTTCGGCGTTCACACCGACCATCTGGATTGAATAGGTGCCGCTGGGGGCGCGGCCGCCGGTCGAGGTCGTGCCGTCCCAGGCGAATTCGCCCTGGCCTGCCTGGAGCGGCCCGGCCTGCGTATAGACCACGTTGCCGTTGGAGTCCTTGATGCTGACATTGACAGTCGCGGCGTCGGTCAGTGAGAAATTCCAGACAGCCTTGCCGCCGATGAGTTCGGAGCGTGTTCCGGCGGCGGTCACGGTCTTACCGATGAAGCCGACGGCATTGGTCTGGACCGAATTGGTGTTGGCAGCGACGAGAGCCGAAAGGAAGTCATTGGTCTTGAGTTGCTGCTCTACCGAGGAGAACTGCACGAGCTGCTGGGTAAACTGGTTGGTGTCGAGCGGATCGAGCGGGTTCTGGTTGCGAAGCTGCGTGGTGAGCAGTTGCAAGAAAGTATCGAAATTGTCGGCGATGCCCTGGCGGGCAATGCCGGTGGAGGAGGATCCTGATCCCGAGATGCCGGTGACTGCCATGGCGATGCTCCTAGACGAAGAGATTGACGCCGCCGGCCGAAGCCGTGCCGCGATAGAGGGTGATGGAGGGAATGGCTGTGTCGGCCTCGGCTATCGGTCCGCGAACGACAGGGAGGCGGTCGTGTGCGCCCGGCTGCTGGCGGCCATCGTGCATCATGCCGGAAAAGGGATTCTGCTTGAGCGCGAATTCGAGATTGGTCTTGCTGCCGTCGAGGCCGGCCTGGACGAGAGCGCGTTCAAGCACACGCTGATCGCGCTGGAACATATCCAGCGTTTCGGCGCGCTCGACGGTGAGGCGGGCATGGACGGTGCCCGACGCGTCGACATGCATTTTGACGTCGACGCGGCCCAATTCTGGCGGGTCGAGCCGGATGGTGAAGCGGGACTGGCCCTGGTGGAACTGGCGCACCATTTCGAAGGCCAGCTGCGGCAGGGCAGCGGCTTGTGCGGCAACCGGCTGGTAAGCGGTGTGCACGGCGCGGGCGGCGGCATTGGGCGCTGCGGCGGGCGCCGGAGCAGCAGGCGGTGCGGTGTCCGGCCTGCTCGGTGCGAGCTCGGCCGTGTCGGTGATCTTGACCTCGGATTTGCTCGGAGAGACAGGTTCCCTTGAAGTGACGGCTACGCTGAGCTTCAGGGCGGCGCTCGCCGGGTCGGCGTCGAGCACGACGGCTTGGGTGACTGCGGCTGGGATCGCTGCCGCCGGCACTGCCGCAGCGGGAGGCGTTTTGAGCGCGAGTGGTACCGAAAGCTGCGCACCCGCAGTCTTATCGAGGGCGGCTTGGATGAGCGCGTCGAGTTCAACACCAGCGGGACCTTCAGCGGCGGCGAGCTGGGCAAAGAGTTCGGGCGTCGACGGCGCGGCGGCACTGAGACGGGCGCCCAGAGCCGTCAGCTTTTCTGCGAGCGCGGGAACTTCGGCGCGTGCGAGCTGGCTGACCCGAATGAGTTTTCGGTTGAGCGCCGCGAGAGCAGGGAGGGCCGGCTCATCGGCCGGCGGCGCGGCCGGCGTTGTGTTGCTGGTCGCGGCGAGGGGATCGAGTACTGTTGAAATTGCGAGCGCAGGTGGGGTCGCCATAACAGCAGGCTCGGTCACTGGGACAGGAGCAGGAGCAGGCGCCGGTGGCTGAATGCCGAGGGCGACAGCGAGAGCGGTGACGGCATCGTCGAGATGGTCGACGAGGTCGGGATCGGCAGGCGCCCCGGTCTCAAGGGCTTCGTCGAGCGCGGCCAGGGCATCGGTGAGATCGCCGAGCAGTTGCGGGATGCCGGCAGGGGCATCGGCAGGGGCGGTGACTGAGACCTCAGTGGCTGTGGGGAGGAGCGCGGCGAAATCGGCACTCGTATCGACGCCTAGAGCAGGCGCGATGCCGGCTTCGCTTCCGGTCAGCAATTGGTCGACCAGCGCTGAAAGGAAGCCAAGCGGGGACGCAGACAGCGTGGCGCCGCCCGCCGGCGCATTGCCAGCAAGGGGAGCGGTCGCATAGCTGACGGTCAGGTGCGGCGACAGGGCAGCCTCGAAGACACAATAATCCGTTGGGAGCGATGCAAGGGTCGTGCCGAACGCGAGCGCCAGCAATTCCAATGGGTTGGCTGATGGGTCAGGCCGGTCAGGGGGACAGAGTTGGAGGGGGGCGGCAGAAATTGCCGTGAGACCCTTGCCGGCCCGTGTGGTGCTCACCGCCTTCGAACCAGGGCGGCCGCCCTCCCAAAGGAGGGTGGCCCCTTCCGGGTTACTCCCTAAAAGTAGTGATTGCGGTGAGTGCCGTCATATTTGCCCGACTTGAGGCAGCATTTCTTGAAACAACCTCCCGGAGCCGCAGGGACAGAGGTCGTTTCGCCCTAGTTTCTCGGCAAGTTCGACATGGCCATGGATGACGCGGGCGCCGCGCTTCACATGGGTTTCGGACGGGAAGGATTTTCGGCGCTTCGAGGAGACCTCAAAAGCAAGACTGATTTTCGTCGACGGTTCTCAATTGTACCTCCTGTTGGTTGGCGACGGCGGGGTAGAGCGGCGATTGCACCCTGTCAACAACGGCCCTATAGAGCGCTCGAAATTCGCCGCGGCCTTGAACCGCAGATGGATGAGACGATGGAACTGAATTCGCTTGAACTTGCCAAGCGTCCCCAGGACACGCGCGTCGTTGTCGCGATGTCGGGGGGCGTCGACAGCTCAGTGGTGGCGGGGCTGCTCGCCCGGCAGGGCTATGAGGTCATCGGCGTGACCCTCCAGCTCTACGATCATGGCGAGGCGACGCATCGGAAGGGTGCCTGCTGCGCCGGGCAGGATATTCACGATGCGCGGCGGGTGGCGGCGACGCTCAATATTCCGCACTACGTGCTCGACTACGAAGAGCGCTTCAAGAACAGCGTTATAGAGCCATTCGCTAATGCGTATCGTCAGGGCGAAACGCCGGTGCCGTGCATTGCGTGCAACCAGAGCGTGAAGTTCGTCGATCTGATGGAGGTGGCACGGGATCTGGGCGCGGATGTGCTAGCGACCGGGCATTACGTGCAGAGCAGGCTGGTCGATGGCAAGCGGCGGATGTTCCGGCCGGTCGATGCCTCGCGCGACCAGAGCTATTTCCTATTTGCCACGAGCGAGGCGCAGCTCGACTTTTTGCGCTTCCCGCTGGGAGGGATGGACAAGCCGGCGGTGCGGGAGTTGGCGCGCGAATTGGGGCTCGAAGTCGCCGATAAGCATGACAGCCAGGACATCTGCTTTGTGCCGCAGGGCAGATATGCCGATGTGATCAAGCGGATGCATCCGGAAGCTGTGGCCGAGGGCGAGATCGTGCATCTCGATGGGCGCGTACTTGGCACGCATAAGGGGATCGTCAACTACACGGTGGGGCAGCGGAAGGGGCTGGGGATCGCGGCGGCCGAGGCACTTTATGTGGTGAAGCTCGAGCACAGGACGGGCCGGGTGATCGTCGGGCCGCGCGAGGCGCTGATGACCAAAGTGGTGCGGCTGCGCGATGTGAACTGGCTCGGCGACGAAGCATTGAGTGTGCTGGCGACGGGGAATGGCGCACCGATCGAGGTGAAGGTGCGCTCGACGCGGCCGCCACAGCAGGGCGCGATGCAGATGCGTGATGGCGAGGTGTATGTGACGCTGTTCGCCGGCGAATATGGAATCTCGCCGGGGCAGGCCTGCGTGTTTTACGCGGATGAAAGCGAGCAGGCTGAGGTGCTGGGAGGCGGGTTTATCGCTGAGGCTGTGCCGGAGGCGATGGGGGGGTGGCTAGAATGGGAGGGGGAATGAGGTAAGAGACAATAAGACCCCACTGCCTAGAACGAAAGCAGCAAACACTCCTGCGCAACCGCCGCGGGACGACTTCGGAGGTCGCTTGCCGCCACCAAAAGTGACGTTCGCATTGCTACCGCCCAACCGAAGCCGAGTGCCGCCCCGCCCAAATTTGACGTGGACCCCCGGCCCCAGCTTGACGTTCCCCCTGATCCCCATTCTCCGGGTTGCTACAAGTAGTCGTGACCACACGCCTCAATTGCTAGAGCAATCGAGAGCCGTGGAACAATGTCCAATACTTGCTTGTCGTGCAAGCGGCCGCCCTCTCCACCACGCTATGCGTGGTCCCCCTCCCCCGCGCCCAAGCGCCAGAGAGGGAGCGCCGAGTACTAGTTCGTGGGCTGGCTCGAGCTTAGCGCTGCGTCTCTTGCCTCCCGCAAGTCTTGATAATTGCTGACGCCGCCGGAGATGGCGCCGATGATCATGGTTAGGGCGAGGGCGCCTAGCAGCAGGATCAGGATGCGGGTCCGGTTGAGGGTGAAGCGGCCGGGCGGGGGAGTGTCGGTCATGCCAAGGGTTTAAGCCCGGCGGACGTCTCAGGGAAGAGTGAGCACGCTGGCTTGCTTTCGAATAGCCCTGAAAGGCACGCATCGTGAGTGTGGCCGCCCCCTCCACCATGCTTCGCATGGTCCCCCTCCCCCGCGCTTCGCGCAGGGGAGGAACACACGCCCAAAATTTCGTGCCAAGCGACCCAAGGAGTGGTGGGGCCTTGGCGTCTTACCCGTTAGATGCCACTTCAAGGGCTCGGGGAATGGATGGGTCACTGAGTTTGTCGCCGCGGCTGGTTGAATCCAACATCAAGGTCGCCACGCGCAGCGAAGACGATGCGCTCGTGGCGCGCGCCAAGGCGGGTGATCGCGCCGCATTCGGGCGGCTGGTCGAAAAACACTACGACTTCGTCTTCCGCACCGCCTGCAAATGGACCGGCAAGAAATCGGACGCCGAAGATATTGCGCAGGACGTCTGCATCAAGCTCGCGACGGTGATCCATCAGTTCGATGGGCGCTCGGCGTTCACCTCCTGGCTCTACCGCATCACGCTCAACATGGTGCGGGACACGCAGCGCTCGAGCTCGCGGCGCGGCAAGAATATCGATGCCTTCACGCTGGTCCATCCCGAGGACGATCCGGGTGGGCAGGAAGAAGCGACCACGGCACACGAGATCTGGAAACGGGTGGGCGCGCTGCCCGACAAACAGCGCGAAGCGATCATGCTGGTCTATGCGGAGGAGATGAACCACGCCGAGGCCGCAGAGATCATGGGGTGCAAGGAGGCCACTGTCTCCTGGCACATACACGAAGCCAAGAAGACCCTGAGGGGCCTTCTGTGATGAAGGACGAAAAAATGACCGATGAAGCTCTCGCCTCCCTGAAGTCGCTCAATGCGACGCAGCCTTCTCCCGAAGCCAAAAAGCTCGCGCTTAATGCCGCGATGGTGGCGTTCGACAAGGCACAGGCAACTTCGCGCAAGACTGTTGCCGACGAGGCGGGGTTTTTCACCCGGCTCGGCGGGCGTTTGCGCAATGGGTGGATCGCGGCCCCAGCGGGTGCGGCGGCGATTGCGCTACTGCTCTTGCCGGTCGGCTACCAGGCGCTCAATTCGACCTCCATGACGTCGCTTGAGGGGCCGCCGATGACGCTGCAGCCGGGCGACGACAAGAACGAAAAGAAAGAGGACGAAACGCGCCAGGCGGTGACGGCCAGCACTGACGCCGCTAAGCCACTGGAGCAGATCGCGGTGCAGCCCGTGTCGCCGCCACGGACCGAAGTGGAACCCGGGCGCGCGACGGACGCGAACGCTGCCGCGACGGTCGACGAACCGATAGAGGATGAGCTCAAGAACCGCGCCGTGACCACGGTCCAGGTGCGGCCCGATGGGACCATTGTGGGCGGTGTCGATGCGTTCGCCCGGCTCGATGATTCCGTTGCGCAGGAGCAATCGGTCGCCCAAGGGGTGGTGTCGCTAGATGCACCCGCCCCCGAGCCGACGGTTGCCGCCAGCGCGCCGTCGTTGAGCAAGATGCGCTCGGCGGGCGAGGGCGATCTGAGCTTTGCGGTCGATTCAGGCATGGCGCTCCAGTCGAGCGACGACGAATTTGCAGCCTTCGACGAGAACAGACTCCAGATTGTGAAAGATGAGCCAGTTTCGACCTTCTCGATCGATGTCGATACGGCGTCCTATTCCTTTGTCCGCTCGATGCTGGAGGATGGCTATATCCCCGAGCCGAATGCCGTGCGGCTCGAGGAGCTGATCAACTATTTCCCCTATGATTATGCCGGGCCTCAGAGCCTCGATGCGCCGTTCCGCGCCACGATGGCGGTGATCCCGACGCCGTGGAACGACAAGACCGAGCTGCTCGAGATCGGCATCAAGGGCTATGTGCCGCCCGCCGAGGATCGCCAGCCGCAGAATTTGACGTTCCTGATCGATACGTCGGGGTCGATGGACGAGCCCAACAAGCTGCCACTCCTGAAACGGAGCTTTGGGCTGCTGGTCGATCAGTTAAAGGCCGAGGATACCGTCTCGATCGTGGTCTATGCCGGCTCGGCCGGGATCGTGCTCGAGCCGACCAAGGCGAGCGAGAAGACGAAAATCCTGAAGGCGCTGGACAATCTATCGGCGGGCGGCTCGACGGCGGGGGCCGAAGGGATTGCGCTCGCCTACAGCCTTGCCGAAGAGAGCAAGGTCGACGGCGGGGTGAACCGGGTGATCCTTGCGACCGATGGCGATTTCAATGTCGGCATTTCGGATCCCGAGGAGCTCAAGGCCTACATCAAGGAAAAGCGCGAAAGTGGGGTGTTCCTCAGCGTGCTCGGCTTCGGCCGCGGCAATCTCGACGATGCACTGATGCAGGCCCTGGCGCAGAATGGCAACGGCAATGCGAGCTACATCGACAATTTCCGCGAGGCGCGGAAGGTGCTGGTGGAAGAAGGCGGGGCCAACCTGGTCACCATCGCCAAGGACGTGAAGATCCAGGTGGAGTTCAACCCGGCCGTGGTCAGCGAGTATCGGCTGATCGGCTATGAAACGCGGGCGCTCAACCGCGAGGACTTCAACAACGATGCGGTGGATGCGGGCGAGATCGGCGCCGGCCACACTGTAACGGCGCTCTACGAGATCACGCTCAAGGGTTCGGGTGGCGAGCTCAACGAGCCGTTGCGCTATGGCGACGCGGCCAGCTATGAGATCGCGGCCGATGACGAGATCGGTTTCCTCAAGATGCGTTACAAGGCGCCGGACGGCGACGTCAGCAAGCTCATCGAGACGCCGATCGGAAAAAACCTGATGGTGGATGAAGCGGCTAAGGCTGGCGACGATCAACGGTTTGCCGCGGCGGTCGCAGCCTTCGGGCAGAAGCTCAAGGGCTCGAACTATGGCGCGGCAATGAGCTGGGACGAAATCGCGGCGCTGGCCAGTGGTGCCAAAGGTGCCGATGCGGATGGCTACCGCGCCGAGTTCGTGCAGCTGGTCGATACCGCCGCGCTGCTCGATCCGGACCGTCCGGGCAAAGCGACCGAGTAATCCGAACCGGCGAGCTCCGCCTCCCTGGCTCGCCCCAACTGAGCGCGCGTTCCGAAAGGACCGCGCGCTCGACCTTTCGGTTCGATCACGATTTGCCGAGCCCCTGTCATTTTGAATGGCGGACAGATCGGTAAGAACATAACATGAACAAACCATGCAGCTCGATCTTAAGCGCAAGCTCGCGATTCTCGCCGATGCGGCCAAATATGATGCATCCTGCGCATCCAGCGGTACGGAGAAGCGCGACAGCCTACAGGGTGGGCTCGGCTCAACCGAGGGCAGCGGCATCTGCCATTCCTACGCCCCCGACGGGCGGTGCATTTCGCTGCTGAAGCTGCTGCTCACCAATTTCTGCGTCTATGACTGCGCCTACTGCGTCAACAGGTCGTCGTCCAATGTCGAGCGGGCGCGCTTCAGCGTCGACGAAGTCGTGGCGCTGACGCTCGATTTCTACCGGCGCAACTACATCGAGGGCCTGTTTCTCAGCTCCGGCATCATCCGCTCGCCGGACTATAGGATGGAGGAGATGGTGCGCGTGGCGCGGACGCTGCGCGTCACGCACCGGTTTCGCGGCTATATCCATCTCAAAGTGATCCCCAATGCCGCACCGGAGCTGCTGGCTGAAGCGGCGGCGCATGCGGACCGGCTGTCGACCAATATCGAGCTGCCGACCGATGCGAGCCTCCTGAGCCTCGCGCCTGAGAAGGCACCGAGCGCCATCCGTACGGCGATGGCGCAGATCGAGGGCAAGCGCGAGGAGTCGCGGCCGGAGGGCAGGCTGGAGAACGGCAAGAAGAAGCCTACCCTGCTGGCGCCGGCAGGCCAGTCGACGCAAATGATCGTCGGCGCAGACGGCACGGACGATGCCGGCATCCTCAAGCGCAGCGCGACGCTCTATGCGGGCTATGGGCTGAAGCGGGTTTACTACTCGGCCTTCTCGCCGATCCCCGACGCCAGCAGCAAGCTTCCCATCAAGCCCCCGCCGCTGATGCGCGAGCACAGGCTGTATCAGGCGGACTGGCTGATGCGCTTTTACGGCTTCAACGCCAACGAGATCGCGCTTGAAGATGGTTATCTCGATCTCAGCATCGACCCCAAACTCGCCTGGGCACTGCAGCACCGCGAGCTGTTTCCGCTGGACGTAAACCGGGCCGATCGCGAGCTGCTGTTGCGGGTGCCGGGGCTGGGGGTAAGTGCGGTTAAGGGCATTGTCGCAAGCCGACGGCATCACCGATTGCGGCTTGCCGATGTTTCGCGGCTGTGCAGTTCGATCCGCAAAGCGCGGCCCTTCATCGAGGCGGATGACTGGACGCCGGGCGCGAGTCTCGATGACCGCCGGCTCCAAGCCAAGTTCACGCCTGAGCCCAAGCAGATGAGTTTGTTCTAATGGATGTCTTTGAGCGTTCGGTGCGTGCCTTCGTGTCCTTCCGCGAGAGAGGGAACCACGATTGATAATGCGGGTTCGACTGGAAGCGCTCAACGATTTCGCGGAGTGGCGCGTTGCGGCACGCGGACTGTTGTTGCGCGGCGTCCAACCGGACGATGTGATCTGGGAAGATCCCGCGGCACCTGCCGATCTCTTTACACCGCCGGAAGAACGGCCGCCCGATGTCTTGGAGCGGGCCGTCGGCGTGGTGCCGCCGCGATTTCTGGAGCTTGCGGAAGCCGCCATCTGCCATCGCGAGACAATCCGTTTCGCGCTCTGCTACCGGGTGCTGTTCCGGTTGCAGAAGGACCGTGAACTCATCGCAGCCCGTTCGGATCCCGACGTCAGCCGGCTTCATCGGCTGGCTGGTGAGGTGCGGCGCGACAGCCACAAGATGAAGGCCTTTGTGCGCTTTCGCGAGGATGGTGGCCGGTTTGGCGCCTGGTTCGAGCCCGACCATTACGTGCTGGAGCGCACGGCGCCGTTCTTCGTGCGCCGTTTCGCGCAGATGCCCTGGGTAATTTTGACGCCCTGTCGCTCGGCCGCGTGGGATGGCTCGCGGCTCTTCTTCGGCAATGGCACGCGAAAGCAAGACGCGCCGCGCGAGGATGCAATGGGGGAGGTGTGGAAGACCTATTTTTCGTCGATCTTCAATCCCGCGCGACTCAAGGTTTCGATGATGAAATCGGAGATGCCGGTTAAATATTGGCGCAACCTGCCCGAGGCCGAACTCATTCCTTCCCTGATCCGTGGCACGGAACAGGCGGAGGCCGATATGATCGCAAGAGCGGCGAGCGAACCACCGGCGCGGCATTTACGGGCTGAGGCGCGAAAGCCGAGCCCTGAAGAAGCAGCGGTGATCACGAGTCTCGCCGGGGCGCGGGCAGCGGTGCAGGGCTGCCGCCGTTGCCCGTTGTTCGAATACGCAACGCAAGCGGTGTTTGGCGAGGGACCGCAATCGGCCGAGGTGATGTTCGTCGGCGAGCAGCCGGGCGATCAGGAAGACCTTGCCGGCAAGCCCTTCATCGGTCCGGCGGGGCAGATGCTGCAGGAGATGCTCGACAAGATCGGCATCGACCGACGTCGAATCTACGTCACCAATGCGGTCAAGCATTTCAAGTTCGAGCCGCGCGGCAAGCGGCGCATCCATCAAAAGCCCAACGCCGGCGAGATCCAGGCCTGCCGGTTCTGGCTTGATCTCGAGCGGAGCTTCGTACGGCCCAAGCTTGTGGTGGCGCTGGGGGCAACAGCGGCGGCGAGCCTGATGGGCAAGAGCGCATCGATCACCTCGCTGCGCGGCAAGAAGTTGGAATTGCCGGACGGCAGCAATTTGCTGGTCACGATCCATCCGTCCTATCTGCTCAGGATGCCGGATCGCGAAAGAGCCGAAGACGAGAAGCGGCGCTTCGAGCAGGATCTGAGCGCCGTGAAAGCCTTTATCGACCGGCGCGATGACAGCGCCCGGCATGGTGGCCCGATCGCGGGCGAGGCCGCCTAGAGCATCGACAGCGCTGCTTGACACCCAGGGGGGTGAAACCTAAGAAGGCCGCGCCTTGGCGGGGTAGCTCAGCTGGTTAGAGCACGGGAATCATAATCCTGGGGTCGGGGGTTCAAGTCCCTCTCCCGCTACCAAGGCCTTTCCTCAAGCGGCACCTACACGAGCGATGCACCCGCGCAGCTTGCGCCCACGCAGCTTCTTTACTCTGCGGCAGTGCGTGATTCCGAGAGGACCGAGGGAGCGGGCTGGCCGACCGATACATATGCGAAACCCGCCGCCTCAACCTCCTGGCGACGGTAGATGTTGCGCAAATCGACAAGGACCGGCTTGCGCATGACCGATTTCAGTTTGCTCAGGTCAAGGGAGCGAAACGCGTTCCATTCGGTGATGATGACCAATGCGTCGGCGCCGGAGGCGGCGTCGTAAGGACCCGTGGCGAAGGCGACTCCGGGCAATAGCGGTGCTGCGGCCTTCATGCCTTCGGGATCGTAGGCGCGGATGGTGGCGCCCGATTTCTGCAGGGTGGTGATGATGCCGAGCGAAGGGGCGTCGCGCATGTCATCGGTTTCCGGCTTGAAAGTGAGGCCGAGCACGGCGAAGGCCTTGCCTGCAACATCGCCACCCACCGCAGCGGCGATCTTGCGGGCCATGGCACCAGCGCGGCCGGCATTGACCGCAATGGTGGTATCGACGAGGCGCTGCGGCGCATTGTGTCGCCGGCCAATAGCGGCCAGCGCGACCGTATCCTTGGGGAAGCAGGAGCCGCCATAGCCCGGGCCCGCATGGAGAAATTTGGAGCCGATGCGCTTGTCGAGGCCGATGCTGCGGGAAACGTCCTGGACATTGGCGCCCGTCGCTTCGCAGAGATCGGCGATCTCGTTTATGAAGCTGATCTTGATAGCGAGGAACGCGTTGGCGGCATATTTGGCGAGTTCGGCACTACGGCGCGAGGTGAAAACCAGTGGCGCAGTATTCAGGTAGAGCGGACGGTAAAGCGCCACCATCGGGGCGCGGGCCCGCTCGTCTTCAAGACCCACAATGATGCGATCGGGGATCTTGAAATCGGCGATGGCGGCGCCTTCGCGCAGGAACTCGGGATTGGAGACCAGCGCAAAATCGGCGGCCGGGTTGACCTCGCGAATGAGCGCTTCGAGGCGATCGCCGGTGCCGACGGGAACGGTGGATTTGGTGGCGATGATGGTGAAGCCATCGAGCGCAGCGGCGATCTGCCGGGTCGCGGCTTCGACATGGCTTAGGTCGGCATCGCCATCGCCGGCGCGCGGCGTGCCGACGGCGATGAAGACGATGTCGGCGGCGGCGACGCCAGCAGCGAGGTCGGTAGTAAAGGCGAGGCGCCCGGCGGCAACATTGCGCCTCACCAGATCGTCGAGGCCCGGCTCGTAAATCGGGATGTCGCCCTGGTTCAGCCGCGCGATCTTGCCGGCGTCCGCATCGATGCAAGTGACGCTGAAGCCGAAATCGGCAAAACAGGCGCCGCTGACAAGGCCGACATAGCCCGAACCGATCATCGCTAGCTGCATTTTGTGATATCCGCGATCGCCGTTTGGCGAGACGTTTACGACGAAGCGTCAGCGGCCGAAAGGCCAATCGCCCGTGCGGATTTGCAGGATGACGCCCGGTTCCGGTAGAACCCGGGCGGCGTCGTGCCATGCCGCATGGCAGTGGAGAGCAGTATGAGCCTGGTTCCGGTGATCCTTGCGGGCGGGCAGGGGACGCGCCTTTGGCCGCTGTCGCGCTCGGCGCGGCCCAAGCAGTTTCTGCCACTGACCGGGGCGCGCTCGTTGTTTCAGGAGACATTGGCGCGCGTGGCCGATCCCGAGCGGTACGAAAAGCCGATCATCGTCACCAATGCGGAATACAGATTTCTTGTCGGGGAACAGGCCGAGGAGGCCGGAGTGGCGCTCGGCGCCATTTTGCTCGAGCCGGTGGCCCGCAACACCAATGCGGCGATCGCCGTCGCGGCGTTCCAGGCGCACAAGCAGTTTGGTGCCGATGCGGTGATCCACGTGCTGCCATCGGACCACTTGGTCGAGACCGATGCAGACTATTGGCGGTCGGTAGATTTGGCCAACGCGGCTGCTGCGGGCGGGCGGCTGGTGACATTCGGGGTGAACCCCACAGGACCCGAGACCGGCTATGGCTATATCGAGGCGGGCGCGGAGCGGGGCGATGGCACTCGCGAGGTCAAGCGCTTCGTCGAGAAGCCGGATCGCGACAAGGCCGAGGCTATGCTCCGACAAGGCGGCTTCTTTTGGAACTCGGGGATGTTCATGCTGAGCGTACGCGGCTTTCTGGCCGAAAACGAAGCGCTGTCGCCCGAGAGCTATTGGGCGGCGCATGACGCGCTCGAGCAGGCGAAGGCAGATCTCGATTTCGTACGACTCGATGCGGACAGCTTTGCGCGAGCGCCGAATATTTCGGTCGACTATGCGATTTTTGAAAAGAGCAAACTCATCGCAATGATCCCGGTCGGCTTCGCCTGGTCGGATCTGGGCAGCTGGGACGCAGTGTGGAAGGTCTCGCCGCAGGACGATGCCGGCAATGTGGTGCGCGGCAGGGCGACGATCGGCAATACCAGCAATTCGCTGGTGGTGAGCGAGCGCGTGCACGTGGCGGTCGAGGGGCTGGACGATATCGCTATCGTCGCCAGCGAAGACGCGATCTATGTGGGCAGGCTGTCGCAAGCGCAGCAGGTTGGCGCGGTGGTCAAGGCGCTCAAGCTCGACCCGGCGACGGTGGCACTGACCGAGATCGACCGCACGGCCTATCGGCCTTGGGGCGGCTATACTTCGGTTCTCAGCGGCCAGCGCTTCCAGGTAAAGCGGCTCTTCGTCAAACCGGGCAAGCGGCTTAGCCTGCAGAAACACCATCACCGGGCCGAGCACTGGGTGATCGTGGCGGGAATCGCTGAAGTGACGATCGACGGCAAGGTAACAATGGTGGCGGAAAACGAGTCGGTCTATCTGCCGCTCGGCTGCACGCACCGGCTCGCCAATCCGGGCAAGATCCTGCTCGAGGTGATTGAGGTCCAGACGGGGTCGTACCTGGGCGAGGACGACATCATCCGGATCGAAGACGAGTTCGGCCGCTCCTGATCGAGCGCGCTAGAGCCGGTAGAGGCGTTCGGCGTTGCGGAAGAACAGCCGCTCCTGCTCGCTGGTGCTGGCGCCGGCAACAATGGTCTTGGTGGCCTCGACCCAGCGGGTGACACCGGAGTTGGAGACGCAGACCGGGCGGTCCGAGCCCCAGACGATGCGATCCCAACCGAAGCGCTCGATCATGTACTCCACGGCCGGCCGCAAAGTCTCGGGCGTCCAAACACGCGGCGCGTGATTGACGATGCCGGATATTTTGCCCGCGACATTGGGCAGCTTGGCAATGGCCGCGACGTCGGCGCGCCACTGAACAAGATCGCCGCTATCGATCAGTGGATTGCCGCAGTGATCTAAGATGAACTGCACATCGGGACAGGCAGCGGCAAGGGCGTGGGCAATGGGAAGTTGGCGTGCCTGGACGCAGAGATCGAAGGTCAGTTGGTGAGCCGCGAGGCGGCGGACATTGTCCCGGAACACTGGTTGGGCAGAGAGTTCGTCTGGGTCTGATTGCAACAGGCGGCGGATACCTTTGACACCATCAACGGCCTGGAGGCGGTCGAGTTGGGCCGGAAAATCGGGGCGCTCCGGCCGGGCCTGCGCGATGGCGCCGCCAATGCGGGGGTCGAGTCCGAGCACGAAGCGGGTTTCCGCCTCCATAGAGGTTTCGGCGACATCGACCTCCATATGGAGCGCGGTTTCGATACCGAGTGGCGCGGCCTCGCCAAAATAGCTCTCTGCGTCCCATAGCCGGTCGAGTTCCGGGACGTTGGCCGCCCAGGAATAGGTGAAGCGGTCGGGGTAGATCAGGTGCAGATGGGTGTCGATGATGCGCATGGATCAGGCTCCGCCCAGATCACTATGGCCCGCAGTGATCGCGGCTTCAAGGCGGCGGTGGTTCTGGGCGGCATAGCCAGCGTAATCGGCGCCGGGGGCGTCGAGATGAATGGCCGAAACGTGGGACCAGAGCATTTCGCGTAGCAGGGAGACGCATTGCATCGCCGCATGGGCGCGCAGCATGGCCGCATCGGGGCGCTTGCCGAAATAGGCCTCGAGCAGCTGGCGCGACTCGTCGGCAGAGAAAGCGGCGTTCGAGGATAAATTGGCGAGGTCGAACATGGGCGTCCCGAAGCCCGCATATTCATAGTCGATCAGCCAGAGCCGGGTACCGTCATCAATGAAGTTGGCGGCAAGCAAATCGTGATGACCGAAGATGGTCGGAAGGTCGAGTTGGGCGGCCGCCGCCATCTCATCGTTGAGTGTTCGCCAGCGATTGAGTTCTCCAGCGTTGAGGTGGCCATCGAGCAAGTCGAGATAATCGCGGTTCGCCCGCGCCGGCTGGAAGGCGAAGCGGGAATCGCCGATATGGGCCGGCATGTCGCGGTGGAAGCGGGCGAGGAGATTGGCAATCTGCGGAAGGCCGGCGCGCACTTCGGGGGCGGTCAAGGCACGGCCCTCGACATAGCGCGACACCATCAGGCCCGGCTCGGCATGCACCAATTCAGGCGCAAAGCCTGCGGCGTGGGCGGCGCGAGCGGTGACTACCTCGCGTTCGCGATACACCTGATGGAACGGGAAATCGCGGGCGATGCGGACGACATATTTGCCGGAACGGTCAGTGGCGAGGTAGCTCAGGTTAGACAGGCCGCCGAAGAGCGGCGCGAGGTCGACGTCGCCGTGCCAGAACGGCAGGGCGGCGATACGTGTCTCGTTGCCGTCCATGCGCCTACCCCAGTGAATCGGCGCCCTTGTTAAACGATTGGGCGAGACGGCTCAAATTCTTCGCATTCATGAGTCACTTGCCAGCGTCGGTTGGCCGTGTTCGCTTGGCGCAGAGAAATTTGGGTGTCCTGACAGTGGCAATCGGACGGTTTCCCGGACGCGTGGCAGCGGCGGTCGCCAGCGTCCTTCTATTGGCGCCCCTGGTGGCGGCAGCGGAACAGGACGATTCTACGCTCAAGGGCGTCGCGCTGGTCATCGGCGAGAGCAAATATGAGGCGCTGACGCCGCTCACCAATCCGAGCCAGGATGCGCGCGATATCGATGGGCTGCTGGGCGATCTCGGTTTTGAGGTTGATCGCGTGCTCAATGCCGATGCGAACGAGCTGCGCGAGGCGATCGAGGAGTTCATCGAGAACGCCGAGGATGCCGATGTGGCGCTAGTCTACTATTCGGGCCACGGCATCGAAGTCGGCGGCCAGAATTATCTGGTGCCGGTGGATACCGATTTTGCGAGTCCGGAGCTCGCCGGCGGGGCGGTAGTGCCAGTGCAGCCTCTGCTCGACGAGCTGGCAAGGGTCGTGCCGGTGACCATCGTGTTGCTCGATGCGTGTCGTTCCGATCCGTTTCCCGCCGGCACGGTGATCCATTTGCCCGGAGCATCGGCAGTGCAGCCGGTTTCCGAGGAAGGGCTTGCCGCGGTGCGCGGACCGACGCCCGTGGCTCAGAAGGATGCGAGTGCGGAAAGCCTCGGTTCGGTGATCGGCTTTGCAGCAGAACCCGGGATGCCGGCCCTCGATGGCGCGCCGGGCGAGAATTCGCCCTATGCGGCGGCGCTGCTGAAGCATCTAAGCGCGGGCGGCTTCTCGTTCGGCGACATCATGACAATGGTGACCGAAGAGGTTTATCTCAAGACTCGCGCCCAGCAATTGCCATGGACCAATTCGTCGCTGCGGCGGGTGTTGAATTTCGG
>JBDSEK010000045.1:0-6880 GCA_039920085.1 Devosia sp.
AACCGGTGAGCACCACGGCCCGCGCGTCGGGGCGCTTCTTGTGAAGGGCATCGACGACATCGAGGCCATTGCCGTCTTCGAGCCGGAGATCGACCACGGCATAGGCCGGGGGCTCCGCCGCGATGGCACTGATCCCGCCGGCAACGGTGTCGGCGATGCGGACGGTAAAACCGCGCTTTTCCATCGCCCTTTCCAGCCGGGTGAGAAACGCCTTGTCGTCATCGACCAGCAGAAGGCTACGATCCGCCGCGAGAAGATCTTCGATGGTGCTCATTTCGCGGGTGATTTAGGCGTTTGGCGCGGAAAGGTCAAAATTGCCCTGCTGCAAGGGTTTGCGCGGCCACACCACGCGCACCCGCGCATGCCCCTCTGGCGACTCGTTTTCGAAGGCGAGTTTCGCCCCGGTGCGCTCGAGCAATGTCTTGGCGATGAAAATGCCGAGCCCGAGGCCGCCCGGGCCGTCACCGGCCTCGCTGTTGCGGGCCCTTGTGGTCAAATACGGCTCCCCCAGGCGGGCGATGAGGTCGTCGCGGAAACCCGGACCGTCGTCAGTAATGGTCACCCCCACCGAGCTGCGATCCCAGAAGACCTCGATACGCACGGTTCGGATGGCGAACTGGGCGGCGTTTTCGATCAGATTGCCAAGGCCATAGAGCAGACCGACGTTGCGCGGAAAGACCGGCTCCGACTGCGCCTCATCCTTTTGACGGACAATGCTGATCGACTTGCCGAGCCCATCGAGTGGCTTGGCGACCTCGGCCAGCACTTCGCTCAACGGCAACGCCGCGAACGGATCGCCGGCCCCGGCCCTGAGGCTCCGCAGCTTTGCGAGGATAGCCCGGCATCGGGCCGATTGCGCAATGATCAGTTCGACGTCGTCGGCCAGCGGCCCCGGGGGAATATCCGCCCGCATCTCCTTGGCCGCGAGGGCAATGGTCGACAGGGGCGTCCCCAGTTCATGCGCCGCAGCGGCTGCGAGGCCGTCGAGCGCACTCAACTGCTCGTGGCGGCTCAGCGCCAGTTCGGTCGCCGACAGCGCGTCGGCCAGCTGGCGGGCTTCATGGGCGACGCGATTGGTATAGGCGGCGATGAATACGGTACCGCAAACCAGGCTGACCCAGATGCCCACGACGTAGACGCGGTCGAAGACGATCTGCTGCGCCGGGTCCCAAGGCAAAGGCAGGTGGAAGACCGCGATTACCGACGCAATTGCGATTGCAAGCCCGGCGAGGATCAGCGTCGAGCGCCGCGGCAGTGTCGTCGCAGACACAGACACCGGGGCCAACAACAACAGCGAGAACGGATTGTGAAGTCCGCCAGTCAGCGCGAGTAGTCCGCCCAGCTGCAGCAAATCGTAGGCAAGCTGGATGGTCGACACCAGGGCCGACGGGCGGTTGCCGCCGCCGAGGCGGACGAGCAGCGCCAGATTGACCACGATCGAGAGGGCGATGAGGGCGAGGCACTCGGCGAGGTGGAGCGGGAAGCCCAGTCCGAACGCAACGAAGAGGACGCCGATGGCCTGTCCGGCGATGGCGAGCCAGCGCAATCCGACCAGTGTCGCCAGGCGCAGCGGGCGCCAATGCCCGGGCAGGAAAGGGCGAATTTCGTCGCCAATGGCCATTTTCAGTGCCCGATTTCGTTCATCTGCGCGTCCCCATGGGGGCCTTGGCCAAGCGTTTCAAGTGCAAAATTCCGTGAGTCACTTTCTTGATCCCGCCCTGGTTAGGGCCACATCCGGTGGGTTCGTGACTGGGAGAAAGCAATGAACACCGCGATTATCAAACCGCAATGGGGCCCCTTGACCATCGCCCTGATGGTTTTGGGGTTCATGCTTTGGTGGCCCCTCGGGCTCGCCGTCCTCGCCTACATTTTGTGGGGCGAGAAATTCGGCGGATCCCCGGAGAAGGCCGAAGCCTGGATGAACAAATCTCGCGCCTGGTGCCGCGAGCAGAACCGCGGGCACCGTGGCCATAACGGCAATTGGCGTCACTCGAGCGGCAATGCCGCCTTCGATGACTACCGGGCCGAGC
The DNA here is from genome assembly GCA_039920085.1 of Devosia sp. Classification (GTDB taxonomy): domain Bacteria; phylum Pseudomonadota; class Alphaproteobacteria; order Rhizobiales; family Devosiaceae; genus Devosia_A. The sequence continues at coordinate 2,031 of JBDSEK010000045.1, forward strand.
AATTGAAGCGGCTCGAAGAGGAGCGCAAGCGCCTCGACGAGGAAATTCAAGCCTTCCACGAGTATATGCGGAACCTCCGCATGGCCCGGGATCGCGAGGAGTTCGACCGCTTCATGCGTGAAAAGGGCCAGAACCGTCCCAATTGGGGCGGCAATGACAGCCAGCCCGGCAACTGAGCCGAATACGCGTTAGTTCTTAAGGCTCTAGCCGTTTCAAGAGGCGTCCTCCCCCGGGAGGGCGCCTTTTTGCAATAGGGGCATATTGGCGGATTCCGGGATTCCCACTAGCGTTGCCGGCATGGTCCCGCTGCTCCAAAAGCGCTGGCCGGTCACGGCCGAAGTAGAGATCGGCGGCGAGATCGTTTCCGTCGCGGTCAAAGTCTCAGCCCGTGCCCACAGCTACCGCCTGTCCCTGCCCTATGGCAGCGGACCGGTGCTGACTGTTCCAAAGTTCGGGCGCTGGGCGGAAGCCCATGCCTTTCTCAACCGGCAGCTCGAATGGCTGGGGGAGCGGCTCGAACGTTCGGTCAAGCCGGTGGCGTTTGTTCGGGGCGCCATCGTCCCGCTACGGGGCGTGAAGCATCGGCTGGTGCCGACGGGGCGGGTCCGCGGCATGGTTGAGGTCGGCGAGCACGAGGGCGAAATGGCGCTGCTGGTGCCCGGAGCGCCGGAACATCGGGCACGGCGGCTGATCGACTGGCTGAAAGGAGAAGCCCAGAGCGATCTCGAGCGGCGTACCCGCATTCATGCGCAGCATCTGGGGGTGACGGTCAAATCGATCCTGATGCGGTCGCAATCGACGCGCTGGGGATCGTGCTCGAGCGGTGGAAAGCTCAATTTCAACTGGCGGCTCGTGCTTGCGCCGCCTTTCGTACTCGATTATGTGGCCGCCCATGAGGTGGCGCATCTGGTCGAGATGAACCATTCGGATGCGTTCTGGGCGGTCGTCGAAAGCACGCTGCCGAGCATGGAGCGCGGCCGCGCCTGGCTCAGGGCGCATGGTCCGGAACTCATGGTCTATGGTCTCGACGCGTAGTCACACCGGGGCGTCGTCGGCGCACCCAAGCTAATCAACACACTTGCGCGTTGGGCTCGCTAGCCGCCGCCGAATAGGCCGCTCAGCAGATCGACGATGGTCTTGGGCGAGCGATGCGGCTGTTCCATTGGCTCGAGGCCATCGGGACTTGGCGCGGTGGGATAGGCGCCCGGCAGTTCGGCGATCGGGAAGCCTTCATGCGCCTTGGTCATGAAGTCGCTCCAGATCTGGGTCGGGATGGAGCCGCCCGAGAGCTTGGTCGGCGTGTCGTCATCATTGCCGAGCCAAATGCCGGTGACCATGCGCGCTGTGTAGCCGACGAACAGAGCGTCGCGCGCCTTTTGCGAGGTACCGGTCTTGCCGGCAATGGGCCAGCCATTGAGGTGAGCCTTCTTGCCTGTGCCGATCTCGAGCGCGGTGGTGAGCATGTCATTCATCTCGCTCACCACTTCGGGGCTGACCACCTGGCCGGGGCCGACTGGAATGGCGTCGTAGAGCACCTTGCCCTTAGCAGTCTCAATGCGCGTGATGACATTGGCGATGACGCCATTGCCGCCATTGGCAAACGGGGCATAGGCGGCGGTGAGTTCGAGCAGCGAGACTTCCTGGGTGCCGAGCGCGATGGAGGGCACCGCCATCAGCGGCGAGGAAATGCCCATGCGCTGGGCAACCTCCACAACCTTGTCGGGTCCGACATTGACGGCGAGCTGCGCCGCGACGGTGTTGCGCGAATAGGCAAGCGCCTGGCGCAGGGTGATCTCGCCCTGATATTTGCCGTCGGCATTTTCGGGCTTCCAGCCATCGATGTTGATCGGTGCGTCCTCGGCCAGGGTGTCGGGCGTATAGCCCTTTTCCATGGCGGCCATGTAGACGAAGGGCTTGAAAGTCGAGCCGGCCTGGCGGCGCGAGGTGACCGCTCGATTGTACTGGCTCTGCTGATAGTCGGCGCCGCCGACGACGGCGCGTACTGCGCCATCGACATCGAGCGCGACCAACGCGCCCTGGGTGAAGCCGGCCTCCGGGCCGTTTTGCAGCACAGCCTCCCGGATCAGGAACTCCGCCTGTTTCTGCAGATCCCAATTGATGGTGGTGTAGACCACGACATCTTCGGTAATGTCGCCGACATAGGCGGCCATGAGGCTCTCGACCCAATCGGCGACGTAGGATTCGGCACCGGCAATCTTGGTGCGAATCTTCTGGTTGGGGTCGATCGCCGCGGCCTTGGCTTCCTTGTCGGAGATGTAGCCTTCCTGCGCCATCAGCTGCAGCACGATGCGGGCGCGCGCGGCGGTGCGTTCAGGATTGGCGCGCGGATTGTTGTCAGAGGGGCGCTGCACGGTGGCGGCAAGAATGGCTGCTTCGCCGAGCGAGAGGTTGCGCGCCGATTTACCGAAATAGGTCTGCGCGGCGGCTTCGATGCCGGTGGCGTTGTTGCCGAAGAAGACGCGGTTGAGATAGAGCTCGAGGATCTCGTCCTTGGTGTAAGTCCGTTCCAGATTGACGGCGAGCAAGGCTTCCTGAACCTTGCGCTCGAGCGTCTGGGCGGGTGTCAGAAACAGATTTTTGGCGAGCTGCTGGGTGAGGGTCGAGGCGCCGCGGGTGATGTGTCCAGCGCGCAGAGATTCGAGGCCGACCGCGGCGAGCCCCCAGAGGTCGACGCCGAAATGCGAGTAGAAGCGCCGGTCTTCGATGGCGATGAACGCCGCGGGAACGTAGTGGGGCAGCTCATTGAGCGAGACCGCTTCGCCGCGCGTCTTGCCGCGGTTGGAGATCAGCTGGCCGTCGGCGGCGACGACGCGAATATTGGCCGGCCGCTCCGGTACCGACCAGGCACTTTGCGGCGGCATCTGCATGTAGAAATAGGCGACGAGCCCAGCCAGCGCGATGCCGCCCCAAAGCCCGATGATGAACAGCCAATAGACGAGGCCGCCAAATAGCCGGCCCAGGGTGAAGGGCTTTTTCTCGCGGCGGGTCCGGCCGGTTTTGGCCTTCGCTGCGCGGCCGCGGCGCGGCGGCTCGTCGTGCGTGGGGCCACCGAAGCCGGGTTCGATGCGCTCGCCCTTGGCGGGCTTGCGCTTGCCGGCAGCCGCAGCGCGACCGCCCTTGGTCTTGCCCGATACGCCACCGATGCGATCATCGGGCGAGACGTGGAAATCCATGAATAGAGCCCCGGCATTCTTCTTGCGCATGGCGACCGGCCGACTCCAACCTTGTGGAATTCGACCGGCAAGAACCGGCACATCGCGAACTCCAGCGATGTTGAAGTTAAATGTGGCCGGTTTATGTGGGCTTAAGTGCTTTGGTTAAGCTCTGTGGCCCCGACGACACGTGCAGGCAAAAGGCCCTATTACCCATCGGCGATTTGGTTTCGACTCTCTGGCCGGTCCAGACTTCCAAGCAAGGTTAGACGTCGAGATTGGCGACATTGACCGCGTTGGCGTTGATGAAGTCGCGCCGGGGTTCGACCAGATCGCCCATGAGTTCGGAGAACAGGCGGTCGTGGTCGTCGCTCTCTTTGATCTCGACCTTGAGCAGGGTGCGGATATTGGGGTCGAGCGTCGTTTCCCAGAGCTGCTCAGCGTTCATTTCCCCCAGGCCCTTGTAACGCTGCAGGGTGACGCCCTTGCGGCCCGCGACGCTGATCACGCCGAACAGCGACGATGGGCCGAAGATTTCAGCGCTCTGATCCTTGCGCGTCAATGTGCCCACCCCGGCAAAGATTTCGCCGGCCCGATCGATGAGCTGGCGCATCTTGCGCGCGTCGGAACTGGCAAGAAGCCCGGCATCGAAGGGATGCGTCTCGGTGACGCCACGGATGGTGCGCGTGAAGACGAGGCCGCCTTCGCCGTCAGGCGTTCCCTGCCAACCGCGCTCGACTTCATCGGAGATGCGATCGAGCCGGGTGGCGATGCGGGCGCCGATCTCGGCCGCGCGGCTGGTATCGGCAATGGCCTCTGGATCGAGCGCGCCCACGATCGCGGCCTGCTCGAGGATGCGTCGATTGTAGCGCGTGTTGAAGCCTTCGATCTGATGGACGATGTCGCGCGCCTGGCGGACGATGGCCAGCAGATCGGCCCCGGCATGGGTGGCACCGGCAGCGGTTTTGAGTACGGAATCGTCGACCCCGCCATCGATCAAATAGTCCTCGAGGCTGCGCTCATCCTTGATGTACTGCTCGGACGAGCCGCGCTTGACTTTGTAGAGCGGCGGCTGGGCGATGTAGATGTGGCCACTGTCGATCAGCGGCCGCATCTGCCGGTAGAAAAACGTCAAGAGCAGCGTTCTAATGTGGGCGCCGTCGACATCGGCGTCAGTCATGATGATGATCTTGTGGTAGCGCAGCTTGTCGATATTGAACTCTTCGCGGCCGATCGAGGTGCCAAGCGCCATCACGAGATTGCCGATCTGCTCGGAGCCCAGCATGCGATCGAAGCGGGCGCGCTCGACATTGAGGATCTTGCCGCGGAGCGGCAGCACCGCCTGATTGCCGCGGTCGCGCCCCTGGGTGGCCGTGCCGCCGGCGCTATCGCCCTCGACGAGGAAAATCTCCGACTTGGCCGGGTCCTTTTCGGAGCAATCCTTCAATTTGCCGGCAAGGAAGTTAACATCAAGCGCGGATTTGCGGCGCGTGAGCTCGCGCGCTTTGCGCGCCGCCTCGCGGGCGGCAGCGGCCTCGGCGACCTTGCCGACGACGATGCGGGCTTCCTGCGGATGCTCCTCGAACCATTGCTGGAGTTTGTCGTTGACGACGCTCTCGACCACCGGCCGGACCTCGGAGGAGACCAGCTTGTCCTTGGTCTGGCTTGAAAATTTCG
>JBDSEK010000046.1:0-5239 GCA_039920085.1 Devosia sp.
AAGCCTACCCAGACAAGGACTTGGTTCCTGAGACTCATGTGCCCACTAGGCGCCCTTGCGTGAACGGGGTCGAGCGGCTATCAGCGCGACTGACTCTTGCCCCACGGGAGCCGGCAGCAAGGCCATGTCCGACCCGCAAAACCTGCCATCAAATGGACTTTCTTACAAGCGGGCGGGGGTAGACATCGACGCCGGCAACGCGCTCGTCGAAGCGATCAAGCCCGCCGTCCGCTCCACCCGTCGCCCTGGCGCCGATGCCGAAATCGGCGGGTTCGGCGGCCTGTTCGACCTCAAGGCGGCCGGCTTTATCGATCCGGTGCTGGTCGCCGCCAATGATGGCGTTGGCACCAAGCTCAAGATCGCCATCGATACCGGCAGCCATTCGACCATCGGCATCGACCTCGTCGCGATGTGCGTCAACGACATCGTGGTGCAGGGCGCGGAGCCGCTGTTCTTTCTCGACTATTTTGCCACCGGCAAGCTCGATGTCGCGACCGGTACGGCGATCGTCGAGGGCATCGCGGAAGGTTGCCGCATCGCAGGCTGCGCCTTGATCGGTGGCGAAACCGCCGAAATGCCTGGGATGTACCACGACAAGGATTATGATCTGGCGGGCTTCGCCGTGGGCGCCGCCGAGCGCGGCACGCTGCTGCCGCGAGCCGATATTGCGCCGGGGGACGCCTTGGTCGCCATCGCCTCCTCGGGCGTCCACTCGAACGGCTTTTCACTGGTCCGCAAGATTGTCGAGATTTCGGGCGTCGACTGGTACCTGCCGGCGCCGTTCGACGAGAGCCGGACGCTTTCGGGCGCCTTGCTGACGCCGACCCGCATCTATGTGAAGCCAATCCTCTCCGCCCTCAGGGCGGGCATTCCAATCAAAGCACTCGCGCATATCACCGGCGGTGGCTTCATCGATAACATCCCGCGCGTGCTGCCTGACAATGTCGCCGCGCATATCGATCTCGGTGCGGTCGTCGTGCCGCCGGTGTTCAGCTGGCTCAGCCGGGCCGGCGGGATGACCCAGCGCGAAATGCTGCGCACCTTCAATTGCGGCGTCGGCATGCTGTGCGTGATCGCTGCGGAGGCGGCGGAAGGACTGGTTGCGCATATGGTCGCGCAGGGCGAGAAGGCCGGCCTTGTCGGCCGGGTGACCGAGCGTTCGGGCGAGCCGGTCACCTTCGAAGGCAAGCTCGGGCTGTGACTCCAAAAAAGCGCGTCGCGATCCTCATTTCGGGCCGCGGTTCCAACATGACCGCGCTGATCGAGGCGGCTCGCGATCCGAACTATCCCGCTGAAATCGTCGGCGTGTTCTCAAACCGCGCCGACGCGCCGGGCCTCCAATACGCCTGGCTCGCCGGCGTTCCCACCGCGGTCCTCTCGCACAAGGATTACCCGTCCCGCGAGGAGTTTGACGCCGCGCTAAACCTCATCCTCGCCGAGTGGAACGCTGAACTCGTGTGCCTCGCCGGCTTCATGCGCATCTTCTCAACCGGGTTTGCCGCGGCTTGGACCGGCCGCATGCTAAACATACACCCATCCCTCCTACCGTTGTTCAAGGGTTTGAGCCCGCAGCAACAGGCGCTTGATGCCGGGGCAAACGAGAGCGGCTGCACCGTCCACTGGGTCATTCCGGAACTCGACGACGGCCCGACCATTCTCCAACGCTGCGTCCCGATCCTCGCGGAGGATACCGCCGAAACCCTGGCCGCCCGCATCCTCGTCGAAGAGCACAAGGCGTATCCGCAAGCGCTGGCAATGGTGGCCCGAGGAGAGGCCAGGCTGCCGTGAATTTGCTACAGAAACTCGGTATAGCGCGGCGTCCGCCCGTTCGATCCGAACGGTTCTTCATCGCCGAAGTTTCGCCGCTCGCGCTGCCGGAGGACTATCCTGTCCTCCGCACGGCGCCGCGACCTGTCGAGCGCCAGGAGCCAGGCTACGCGGCTGAATTCGACTGGACCCATCTGTTTTATGACATCTACTGGGGCGCCGATCGGCTGGAGATGATTGGGCCGCCTCTGCGCAATCTGGCTGACTTCATTTCCCCTTCGCATCTGACGATCGATGGGCAAGCTTTCCTGTCGTCGGTCCGGACGATGCCGCTGGCCGATGCCGAGTTGACGATCGTCGAAACCGAGGCCCAGCCGCAAAAGCTGGATTTCCATACCAAGGGCTACCAGACAAATATCGTCGTGCAGCCTTCCCGGGCGGAAGTCTTCTCCGGCGCGCGGGCGATCACCACCCTGTCCAAGGACAACCGGTTGGAATGGATCGCCGACTGGGCCGAGTTTCACGTCAGAGTGCACGGTGTCGACGCCGCGGTGTTCTATGACAACGCATCGTCGCGCTACGGCGTGACCGAGCTGCTCGATTGCCTGAGTTCGGTGAAAGGCCTGTCGGCGGTCGCGGTCGTTCCGTGGCCCTATAAATATGGGCCGAGGGGGATACCGGGCAATTGGGACAGCAGCTTCTGTCAGCAGGTGATGATCGAGCATGCGCGCCGGCGGTTCCTCCGGGAAGCGGCAGCGATGGTCAATCTCGATGTCGATGAGTTGATCGTCACCGAGGATGGAGCGAGCCTGTTCGAGCACCTCGACAAGAGCCCTTCCGGCGCCCTGATTTATCCCGGGCGTTGGATCGACAATGTGACGACAAGCCGCTTCCTACCCCCGCGGCACCGAAGATACCGGCACTATGTTCCGGACGGGCCGCTCTATCTCCCAAAATGGACCATTGTCCCCTCGCGGCTGCCCGAAACCGTGGCCACAACCATCCACAGAGTTTTCGGTGACGATTTCCAGCCCTTCCAGGACCCTCAGATCCTCTACCGGCACTTTCGCGCGATTTCTACGAACTGGTTTTACCAGCGAACTCGTCGCCGCCCTCTGCGGCGCAGTCACAAGGTCGACGAGGCCTGGGTCCAATTGATGCGGAAAATCGGCTGGAGCCGCTGAGCCGCTCCATCACCCGATTTGATCCGATCGATCGTCAAAATCGGTTCGACCCGACTCCTGCCCGGGCCTAGGGTTACCTCAATTGGAGGTCCTTCATGCCGCTTCGCTACTGGCTTCTCATCATCCTTTTGGGTGCGGTCTGGGGCTGCTCGTTTCTGTTCAACGCCGTCCTCATCCGCGAAATCTCGCCGCTGTGGGTCTCGGCCGGGCGCGTCACCATCGGGGCGATCATCTGCTGGCTGTTCTTTCTCGGGACGCGCCGCCCTCTGCCCGCCGACCGCAGTCTTTACCCCCAATTCCTGGTACTCGGCATTCTCAACTACGCCATTCCCTTTGCGCTCTTCCCCTTCGCCGAGCAGACCGTCGCGAGCAGCATTGTGGGGGTTATCAATGGCATGACACCGATGACGACCGTCATCGTCTCCCAGCTCTGGCTGGGCGGCGAGAAGGCGAGCTGGAACAAATCGATCGGCGTTGCGGTCGGGTTCATCGGTGCGATCGTGCTGTCGTTACCCTCGATGAGAGAGGGGGCCTCGGCGCAAGTTGTGGGACTGCTTGCCGCGCTTGGCGCAACGATCTGCTACGCGCTGACGCTCAATTATGCGCGCCGTTTCGCCAAGGTCGACTCAACCGTTGTGGCCTCCGCCTCGCTCACCGGCGCGGCCCTGGTATCGGTCCCCATCGCGCTGCTGTTCAGCGGTGTGCCGATCATCACGCGGACCGAGACCTGGGGCGCGCTGTTCGGCATTGGCATCTTTTCGACCAGCTTCAGCTTCCTCTTGGTCTACTGGCTGCTGCCGCGCGTGGGCGCCACCAATCTCTCGCTCAATACCTTCATCACGCCGATCTCGGCGATCCTGCTTGGCGTGCTGGTTCTACATGAGCGTTTCGACACGCTTCACATCGTGGGCATGCTGATCATCTTTTCTGGGCTGGTCTTCATCGACGGACGGCTGGTGAGGCGGTTCCTGCCGAAGCCGGCCTAGGCGCGGAGTGCTCGGGCTGGCGTTCGACTAGAGCCCGAGCTTCTTCTTCAGAATGTCGTTGAGGGCCTGCGGGTTGGCTTTGCCACCGCTGGCCTTCATCGCCTGGCCGACAAACCAGCCGATCAATGTGGGCTTTGCCAGCACCTTGGCCACCTGGTCCGGATTAGCCGCGATGATCTCATCGACCACCCTCTCGATCGCGCCCAGATCGGTGACCTGCTTCATGCCGCGCCGCTCGACTATCTCGGCCGGATCGCCCTCAGGCTCCTCGGCGATGATCACATGCAGCAGATCCTTGGCGATCTTGCCTGAAATGGTGCCCGCCGCCACAAGGTCGACGATCCCGGCAACCTGGCCGGGTTGGATATGGGTCTCCCAGGCACTCAACCCCTGGCTGTTGGCGTAGGCGGCAATATCGCCCGTCAGCAGGTTGGCCACGGCCTTTCCGTCGCGGAGCTGGCCGCTCCCATGCCTCACCGCCGCTTCGTAGTAATCGGCCGTCTCGCGCTCTAGCGTCAGGACCATCGCGTCATAGGCGGTTACGCCATAGTCGCGGATAAAGCGCGCCTGCTTTTCGTCGGGCAGTTCCGGCAAATGGCGGGCCAGCTCGTCGATGAAGGCCTGATCGAATTCGAGCGGCAGCAGATCGGGGTCGGGGAAGTAGCGATAATCATGCGCCTCCTCCTTGCTCCGCATCGAGCGCGTCTCACCGGTCTTGGGATCGTAGAGCCGGGTCTCCTGATCGATGCTGCCGCCATCTTCAAGAATGTCGATCTGCCGCCGGGCCTCGTACTCGATCGCCTGGCCGGCGAACCGCACCGAATTGACGTTCTTGATTTCGCAGCGCGTCCCGAACTCACCGCCCGGTCGCCGAACCGAAACATTGACGTCCGCCCGCATGGAACCTTGTTCCATATTGCCGTCGCAGGTCCCAAGGTAGCGCAGGATCGTCCGCAGCTTGCTGAGATAGGTCTTGGCTTCCTCGGACGAGCGCAAATCGGGCTTGCTGACGATTTCCATCAGCGCGACGCCCGAGCGATTGAGATCGACAAAACTCAGATTGGGGTGCTGGTCGTGAATCGACTTGCCGGCGTCCTGCTCGAGATGCAACCGCTCAATGCCGATCTCGATCGGTGTCCCCTCGCCCATATCGAGCCGCACCTTGCCTTCGCCAACAATGGGATCCTTGTACTGGCTGATCTGGTAGCCCTGCGGCAGGTCGGGATAGAAGTAGTTCTTGCGGTCGAACAGCGAGCGCTTGTTGATCGCCGCGTTGAGGCCGAGCCCGGTCCGCACGGCCTG
>JBDSEK010000047.1:0-17692 GCA_039920085.1 Devosia sp.
GCCTGCGCGAGCGCCGGGGTCACGAACATCGATTAGGCTCCTTGTCGGTTGGCTGTCGGCTTGTCAAAACGCCGCGGTTGATCGCATATAGGCTGCGTTTCCGGCAATGGGCAGACCCACCCGGCAAGATCGCGCGGACTATATAGGCCGCACCCGGCGATTGCAAAGCCCCGCGGCCGCGCGTTCTGGCCCTTTCGACGCAGGATTTCCGCCCATAATGAATGACGAGACCCTGGCCCAGATTGCCGCGGCGCTGACCCGCATCGCCGAGAGGTTGGAGGCCATGGCTCCCAGCGCCTCCGTCCCGCCACCCACTCTCGGCGACGCGAACGCTTATCATTGGGACCCAGCCGAGAACCGGCTGATGGCCGTGCCCAAGGTGGCGCGGGTGCCGTTCGGCCTGCTCAAGGGCATCGACGGCGTCCGCGACACGCTGCTTGCCAATACGGTGCAATTCGCCAAGGGCTTTGCCGCCAATAACGCCCTGCTATGGGGCGCCCGCGGCATGGGCAAGTCTTCGCTCGTGAAGGCCGTCCACGCCGAGGTGGCATCGCGTGTGGAGGGCCGGCTGGTCCTGGTGGAGATCAGTCGCGAGGACATCGGAACCCTGCCCCGCCTGATGCGGATCATCGGCGGGGAAAATGCACGCTTCATCGTCTTTTGCGACGATCTGAGCTTCGACAAGGACGAGACCAGCTACAAATCACTCAAAACCATCCTCGATGGCGGGCTTGAGGGACGGCCGGAGAATGTCCTGTTCTATGCCACCTCCAACCGCCGCCATCTGATGCCGCGCGACATGATCGACAATGAACGCGCCACCGCCATTACGCCCGGCGAGGCGGTGGACGAGAAGATCTCGCTATCCGACCGCTTCGGCCTCTGGCTCGGCTTCCACAATTGCGACCAACCGATCTTTCTCGAAATGATCCGCGGCTATTGCGATGCTTATGGCATCACGATCGGCGAGGCGGAGCTCACGGCCCGCGCCATCGAATGGGCCCAGACCCGCGGCGGACGCTCGGGTCGCGTAGCGATCCAGTTCGTGCGCAATCTGGCGGGCGAACAAGGCAAATCCATCTGAAAGCGAAAGGCCCGCCGAAGCGGGCCCTACTGAGCTTCTGCTGCTTCGATCAGCCCGCCAGCAGCGGGATCGGATCGACCGGCGTGGCGCCCTTCCGCAACTCGAAGTGAAGCTGCGGGCGGGAGACCGAGCCGGTCATCCCGGAGAGACCGATCGTGTCGCCGCGGCTCACATTGGCGCCCTTCTGGACACTGATCGATTTGAGGTGGGCATAGGCCGACACATAGCCGTTGGCGTGCCGGATCAGGATCAGATTGCCATAGCCCTCCACGCCCGAGCCAACATAGATGACCTGGCCGTTCTCAGCCGCCCGGATCGCGGCGCCGTCTGGCGTTTCGATGTTGATACCGGTTTGCTTGCTGGCGATGAAATCGGTGATCACTTTACCGGAAACCGGCCAGCGGAACTTGTCAGCGCCCGACATTACGGGCTCGACGGCGGCGACCGGCTTTACCGGCGTGTTCGACTCGAGCTTGGCGGCATCGGCAACCGGGGCGGGAGCCGGTTCGGCTGTCGGGGTAACGACCGGCGAGGATGTGGTGGGCGCCGTGCCCAGAGAAGCGACCTTGGTCGGCCCTTTTTGTGCGAGGAGATCGGCCCGGCCCGGAATGATCAGCTTCTGGCCGACGAAGATCTTGTCTGCCGAGACCATGCCGTTCGCCTGAACGATCGCCTGCGCTGTCACATCATAACGCCGGGCGATGGTGTAGAGCGACTCTCCACTCTCGATCACATGGATGTAGGCGTCGGTCGGAACCACCGCGAGAGTAGGCGTGGCGGAATTGGCGGGGAGTGTGCCCAGCGATGCGGTTTTGGACGCAACCGGGACCGGGGCAAGCGAACTGGACATGGTCGAGTTTCCTGAGATCGGAGGCAACGCAGAACTGGAAACGGCCCCGGGTGCGGAGCCAGTGACGGTGACGCCACTGCCGCCGCCGATATCGGCCGGGGGGATGAAGGGGCCTTGTGCGACCTGCGTCGCTACCGGCTGCAAGGGGGTCGGCATAGCCTGCGAACCGGAGGTGGCCATCGGTGACGCGGTTGAACCCGTCACATCACCGAACGCGGCGCTCCCGAGCGTGGTGCAGCCAGAAAGCGCGGCGGCCCCAAAGGCAATCCCGACACACGCAACTATTCTAAGCGCTTGACCGGTAACGCGATTACTCATTCAGTCCACTCGTACGCAGGTACTAACGGGACCGAAGATAGGCATTTTAGGTAAAGACGAGTTTAAGGTCCCCGCGTTTTGCAGCGATCGAGTCTGAGTGGATTCAGAGTGGGTTAGGGTTACCCGGCGGCCCGTCGGCGTTACCCCGGCTACTTCGACAGAACGACCTTCCCATTCATCCGTCGTGCCAGCTCGTGATCCGTCGCCTGCAGTGTCACCGGCGTCACCGTCACCATCCGCTCATGCATCAGCAGATGGAAATCATGGGCGGGGTCGAGCGGCGTGGGCGTCTCGGGGATCGCGATGAAGAACTTTCCCCGATTGTCGGACGCATAATAGCGCATCGGCGAGCGGGCGAAGCGCTGCGTCGGGACCACCCTTACGCCGGCCACCTCTTCAGCGGAGCAAAACGGGAAATTGACATTGAACCAAGCCCCCTGCCCCTTGCCCTGATCGAGAATGCTGCGCGCCACCGATGCCGCGTGAGCGCGCGCCGGGCCCCAGTCGATCTCGACGCCCTTCTCGTAGTCGACGCCCTGGCTCATAGCGATACCGACAGCGCCCTGCAGAGCGCCTTCGCGCGCGCCTGCGGCCGTACCCGAGCAATTGACGATATCGCCGAGATTCTGGCCATTGTTGACGCCCGAGAGCACGAGGTCGGCGGGGCGATCGCCGAGCAGGAACGTCATTCCAGCTACGACGCAGTCCGCCGGCGAGCCACCCGGCACGGCGAACACTCGGTTGCGCCTCTCGATGAGTTCTAGCTCGCGCCCGAAGGTGAAGCGATGCGCCGCGCCTGACTGGTTGCCATCTGGCGCACAGACCCAGATATCGTCGGAAAGGTCGCGCGCGATCTCTTCCATAACGGCGATGCCCGGCGCATCGACGCCATCGTCATTGGTGATGAGAATGCGCAGGCTCATTTAGCGGCGATGACTTTCAGCCCGCCCATATAGGGCTGCAGTGCGTCTGGCACTGCGATCGAGCCGTCCGGCTGCTGGTAGTTCTCCATCACCGCAATCAACGCCCTGCCCACGGCCAGTGCCGAGCCGTTGAGCGTATGGACGTGCCGCACCTTGCCGTCCCTGTCGCGATAGCGCGCCTCCATGCGCCGTGCCTGGAAGTCGCCGCAGACCGAGCAGGACGAAATCTCGCGATAAGTGTCCTGCCCCGGCAACCAGACCTCGATGTCGTAGGTCTTTTGCGCCCCGAACCCCAGGTCCCCAGTGCAAAGCGTCATGACCCGATAGTGGATGCCAAGCTGCTGCAGCACCGCCTCGGCGCAAGCGAGCATGCGCTCATGCTCTTCCGCGCTCATCTCGGGGGTCGTGATCGACACCAGCTCAACCTTGTCGAACTGGTGCTGCCGCAGCATGCCGCGGGTATCGCGTCCGGCAGAGCCGGCTTCCGAGCGGAAGCATGGCGTCAGCGCGACGAAACGGAGCGGCAGATCCTCTTCGCGCTGGATGGATTCTCGGACGAGATTGGTAAGGGGCACCTCGGCCGTCGGAATCAGGGCAAGACGATCCTCGCCGCGGCGAACGAAAAACAGCTCCTCTTCGAATTTGGGTAGCTGGTTCGTTCCATAGAGGGCGTCATCCCTCACCAGGAGCGGCGGCTGCACCTCGGTGTAACCATGTTCGCCGGTATGGAGGTCGAGCATGAACTGGCCAAGAGCGCGTTCCATGCGCGCCAGCTGGCTCTTCAGCACCGTGAACCGCGCACCGGAAATCTTCGCGGCGGTTTCAAAGTCCATCATCCCCAACGCTTCGCCGGTCTCGAAATGCTCCTTTGGCCTGAAGCCGAAGCTCGGTTTGGCGCGGCGAGACTTCGCCGCTGTCGCCGCGTTGCCGTTCGGTCCGAAATATTCGACATTGTCCGCCTCCCCTTCACCCGGCGGGACATCATCCTTCGGCAAATTCGGCATTACCAAGAGTGCCTGGCGCAACTTCTCGTCAGCCGCGCGCCGCTCGTCTTCGCCGCGCTGAATGGCGTCCTTGAGATGCGAGACCTGGTCCATCAGCTGCGCAGCTCTGACTTCGTCCTTCAGCGACTTGGCCTGCCCGATTTGCTTGGAAAACGCGTTGCGCGCCGCCTGTGCTTCCTCGAGGCGGGTAATGATGGCCTTGCGCTCGTCGTCCATGGCGATCAGTTGCGCGGCCGAAAAGGGCACGTTCCTGCGGTGCGTGAGCGCCGTATCCGCCGCTTCGGCGTTGGCCCTGATCCAGTTGATGTCGAGCATGGCGGCCAGTCCCGTTCGTGCGCGGGTCTTTTGGGCGAGGCGTGAAGCCTTGGCAAGGGGTTGCACCAGCAGCCCCAGGCGCTTCTAGGCCTTTGCCTCTTCGGTCGCTAATTTCTGGGCCCGCTGCCGCTCGACCCATTTCACCGACAAAATCGCGAGTTCATAGAGCGCATACATCGGCAGGCTGAGCCCAATCTGGCTGATCGGATCGGGCGGCGTCAGGAACGCAGCGGCGGCGAGAATTCCTACGATCGCGTATTTCCGCCCTTTGCCCAGTTGCGCGCTAGTGACCAACTCGATCCGCGCCAGCAGCGTCAGGATCACCGGCAACTGGAAGCAGATGCCGAAGGCGAGGATCAGGGTCATGATGAAGCCCAGATATTCGCTGACCCGGGTCTGCATCTCGATCGTCACATCGTCGGGATTGATCTGCTGCATCCCAAGGAAGAAATGTAGTGCCATGGGCGCCACAACGAAATAGACCATCAAGCCGCCAGCGACGAAAAAGACCGGGGTCGCGATCATGTATGGCAGGAACGCCTTCCGCTCCTTCTTGTAGAGGCCCGGCGCGACGAAGGCATAAATCTGCGCCGCGATGACCGGGAAGCCGAGGAACACTGCTCCGAACAGCGCGACGTTCATATAGGTGAAAAACAATTCTTGCGGTGCGGTGAAGATGAGCTTCACGGCGCTGTCGCCCGCCGCCCATTTGAAGGGCAGCAGCAGCATATCGTAGATGGGTCCCGCGATGATGAAGCAAAGAATGAACAGCGCCGCCACGGCGATCAGCGAATAAATCAGCCGCTTCCTCAGTTCGATCAGATGATCGAGCAGCGGCGCCTCGGTGCCCTTAAGCTCATCCTCGATGGGTGGCGGCTCTGGCGGCGTGAGCTTTTTGACCTCGGCCATCACGCTTCCGGCTTAGGAGTGCGCTTTTTCTTGGGCGCGGCGGATGACTTGGCGGCGGATGACTTGGCGGCGGATGACTTGGCGGCAGCTGGCTTAGCCGCAGACATCGCAGAATCAGGGGTGACCGAGACCTTTTTGGGCGTTCGTGGCTTGCGAACAGGCTTAGCGACGGGAGCGATCGCCTCTACGGGCGCCGGGCTCTCTACCGCCTTGCCAGGGGTCATACCCACCTGCTTGTGAATCTCATCCACGACGCTTTCTGAACCCTGCACCGCCGGCTTGATGACGCCAGACGGCTCAAATCCACCGCCAGCGAGCGGCTTATTGAATTCGCGCGTGATATCGGCGGCCGTTCGCTTCAGCGGCTCGGTGATTGATCGTCTAAGATCGGTGATCTGGTCGAGCCCAGTGGTCTTGTTGATTTCACGCTGGAATTCGCTGCCCATGCGGCGGACGCTGCCGACGATTTTGCCGATCCGGCTCATCACGACCGGCAAATCTTTGGGGCCGATAAGGATCAGCGCCGCAATGCCGACAACCAGCATCTCCGTCCAGCCGAGACCAAGCATGCTGCGTTCCTAAGCCGGCGCGAGCGCCTCAGGCGTCCTTGGCTTTGTCGGTCTCGCGGGCTTCGGCCTGAGCGTTTGCATTGAGCTGCGCTGGCGTCTTGTCCTCGTCCTTCATGCCCTTCTGAAAGGCTTTGATGCCCGAGGCGACTTCGCCCATCATGCCGGAGATCTTGCCGCGGCCGAAGAGCAGGACAACGACCACCGCGACGATGATGATGCCCCAAAGACCCGGACCGTGCATGCGTAACTCCTTACCGGCAGACCGAAAAAGCGTACCCCAAAATAGGTTCAATCGGCCCTGAAAACAAGGACGCCTTTCGGATCGAGGGTCAGGAACACGTCGTTCCCCGGCACGAAGTGGGCGTCCGAGCGCTGCCTGAGTTCGATCGGCCGATCGATACCTTCGACTTTTACTTCGCAAAGGTCGATGCCGATGGCGTCGCGTTTGGCGACGATACGGCCCGGGACGCCGGCCCCATTCTCCGCCATTTCCAGCACCCCGACAGGCCGAATAGCGACGATTACCGACGTCCCCTCGGCATGCCCCGGCGTCGGAACCTTGCCGAAAGGCGTATCCGCGGCCCCACCTTTGACCAGCGCGGCAATTTCGCTCAGCGGGGAGAAAAACCGCGCCGCGCTGAGATCGATCGGACCCCGATAGATCGCCGCCGCGGTATCGATCTGTGCGATTCTGCCGTGCCGCAGCAGCGCCACGCGGTCGCCCAGCAGCATCGCTTCCTCGGGATCGTGGGTCACAATGATGGTGGTGGCATGGGTTTCGCGCAGCACCGCCAGCGTCTCCGAGCGCACCGTCTCGCGCATCCGCGCATCGAGGCTCGAAAACGGCTCGTCGAGCATCAGCACGCCCGGACGTGGCGCGATCGACCGCGCCAGCGCCAGCCGCTGCTGCTGACCACCCGAGAGCCTATGCGGATAATCGTGGGCGCGGTCATCGAGCCCAACGCGCTTTAGCGCCGCCAGGGCCTGCGCCAGGGCTGCCGCCCGGCCCAGCGGCTTCAGCCCGAACATGACGTTCTGCAGCAGCGTCAAATGCGGAAACAGCGCGAAATCCTGAAACATCAGTCCGATGCCGCGGCGGTCCGGCGCAACATGAACGCCTAGCCCCGAAACAACGCGGTCATTGATGCGGATCGCGCCGCCGCCGATCGCCTGGATACCAGCCGCCGCGCGGAGGATCGTCGACTTGCCCGAGCCGGATTCGCCCAACAGGCAAACGATTTCGCCCGGCACGAGCGTCAGATTGAATTTGTCCAGAACCGGCCGGCCGCCCAGCGTCACATCGACATCGACGAAGCTGAGGCCCGATGCGAAACTGACGCCGGCGGTGCCTCGCGGGCCCCATTGCGGGGATGCGCCGGTTTCGGTTTCGGAGCTCACGGCTCCTCGTCCTGCCCCTCAATATCGTCGGGATCGAGCGGGTCTTCGTCCTCGCGCAGCGGCCCATCGAAGGGCAGCGGAATCTGCATGTTGGCCGGCAGTTGCCCCGACAGCAGACCCGCGCCTTTGAGTTCCTCCAGCCCCGGCAAATCGGCCAGTGCCTCGAGACCGAAATGGTCGAGGAAGGCTTCAGTCGTGCCATAGGTGACCGGCCTACCCGGCGTACGCCGCCTGCCGCGCATCCTGATCCAGCCCGCTTCCATCAACAGATCGAGCGTGCCTTTGCCGGTCGCAACGCCCCTCACCTCTTCGACCTCCGCACGGGTCGCCGGCTGATGGTAAGCGATAATCGCCAAGGTCTCGAGGGCGGCGCGCGACAGCGGCCGCTGATCGGTCTGCTCGCGGCGCAGCAGGAAACTCAAATCGGCGGCAGTGCGGAACGCCCATTTGTCACCGCGCCTGACGAGGTTTACGCCGCGCGCGGCGTACTGCCCCGCCAGCATCTGCAGCAAACCCTCAACGTCGGCCCCTTCACCAAGGTGCGGGGCGAGCTCCACTACGCCCAGCGGCTCGGCCGAAGCAAACAACAGCGCCTCGAGGATGCGCAGCTGGCGCTCGGCAATCTCGGGCGTCCCGGCCTCGGTTTGGGTTTCGTTCAACATCAGGTTCCGGTCGCGGGACGGTCGGTCTTACGGCGGCGCACATAAAGCGGTCCGAAGGCCAGGGACTGGCGAAGTTCTACCTGCCCCTGCCGGACCAACTCAAGGCTGGAGGCAAAGGTCGACGCGATCGCCGTGACTCGCTCTTCGGGCCCATTCAGGTACCGCGCCAGATAGGCGTCGATCGGCACCCAATCCATATTCTCGCCGATCAGCCGATTGAGGATGTCCCGCGCTTCCTGCAGGGACCAAACATTGCGTTCTATCGGGGAATAATCGTTGGGCACGCTGCGCTGCCGCTGGCCGGCATAGGCCTTGAGCAGATCGTAAAGGCTCGCCTCCCACAGGCTGTGGCGCGTGACGGTGATCGGTTCCGGCGCGCCACGCCGCGCCACTTTGGTTCCCAGCAGCGGTCCGTTCATTAGCTTTTGAGCCGCAAACCGCATCGCCTCGAGCCGCTTCAGCCGGAATTGCAGCAGTGCGGCCATCATCTCGCCGGTGGGTTCGTCGTCCCCGCCGGCCTGCGGTACCATCAAGCGCGATTTGAGATAGGCGAGCCACGCCGCCATCACGAGATAGTCGGCGGCGATCTCGATGCGCTTTTCACGCACCGTCTCGATGAAGCTCAGATATTGCTCGGCGAGCGCCAATACCGAGATTTGCCCTAGATCGACCTTTTGCCGCCGGGCCAAATCGAGCAGGAGGTCGAGCGGCCCCTCATAGCCGCCGACATCGACATACATGACGTCGTCGTCGGGCGGCGTGGGGTCCTGGAACCAGTCGGTTTGTTCGTCGGTCATCGCAGATCGTGGACGGCGGTTTCGCCGGTTTTACACGAACTCATTCCCACGCCAGCAGGAATCTCGGCTTGAACCGCTCAACCGCACAGAAAATCAGCCGGATCAGGCGCCCTTGGTGATGCACTCACCGCCATTGGCCTTGATATCGGCACAAATCCGGTTCGCCTCTGCAAGCGAGGAGACAGGCAGCAGCACCCGGTACCAAATGCCCTTCTGCCCCAGATCGGCCTGCTGGACGATCAGAGCGTTGCCGCCAAACAGCGAACCGAAGCGCGCCGTCTGAGACCGTGCCTGCACGCTCGCATCGTCCTGACTGGGGCTCGAGGTGAGTTGCACATAGGCCGCCGCCCTACCATTGGTCACCGGCGCGGTCACTATCGGTTCGGCGGAATCGGCGAATGCAGCCAGCGGGCGCGGGGTCTCGGGCACTGCTTGATAGGCGGCGAGGATAGCGTCGCGATTGGGAGAGGGGGCGGGAGTCGGTGCGACCTTTGTAGGATCGAGGAACCCGCCGGCCGCGGCGATTTTAGCTGCGGGGTCAGGCGCCGCTATGGCGGTCGGCGTCTCCGCCAGCAACGGTGCGGGGTCGGTGGCATCGATTCCGGTAAAGCCCGGATCTGCCGCTACCGGCTCGTCACCAAGAAGGTCGATTTCGTCAGCATCGGCACCTGGTACTTCGGGGACGTTCGGCCGATCGACAGGAAGTTCCTCAGCACCGGCGACAGCATCGTCGCCGGGGACGATCGTGCCGTCGGGACGTACAGTGACCGTCCGCACTTTGCGGTTAGCCAGCCCACCTTCGGTAGCCTCGTCTGTCGGCGGGGTCGCGGCCTCGTCGCCGACGACGCGGGCGACATCCTGACCACCAGTTTCGTCGGTGGACACCAGCTGCTCCGCCACCGGCTCGGCGGTCGGACCATCGAGCTGATCGAGCACCGGCGAACGCGCGACTTCGTCTTCCGCCGCAACCTCCGGCGTCGGCGCTACCTTGACCGGCGTCGCATCGGCGGTGAGTACCGGCGCGTCGGCACTGGCGCCGCGCCCCATGTTGAGCACCCAGTAGAGACCCAGCCCAGCCGCAAGCAGCAGCGTGCCGGCGATCGCCATCCCGACATACTGGCGCATGCCACCCGACAGGAACGACTGGCGCTGCGGCTTCACCTTGAGGCGGCGATAAGGGCTTTCGTCAGTGACCGAGGGGCCGTCGAGGCGGCCAATATCGATGCCACTATCGGCGCTGGCGGCGATAATCGCCTCCTCCGCCGCATCGCCATCGGGCTCGGCGATCGTTGTACGGCGCGGCGCGAACTGGTTGTTGAGGGGCGGCACCACCGGCGGGAGCGGGGGAACAAATTTCGGCTCAGCCCGGAAGGCGATCGGTTCCTGGACCCGAACCGGACCGGGCGGTGCGAGTTCGACGCGAACGGCGTCGCCGATCAGGCTCTCAATCTCCGCCATGGGATCCGATTCTTCGGCTTCCGGCTCTTCAATTGGCGGCAAAGGCTGTGGGTTGAGCGCCTGATAGCTCCCATTGCGGGGCATGCCCATGCTGGGAGAGACCGCAAAGCGATCATTCTCGATCGGCCGTGGTGCCGAGATCATCGGCTTGAGCGGGATTGGCGCATTGGTTGCCGGCCGGGCCGCGGCGGAAGCCGCGAGGGGCGACAATGTGGGCTTGGCGAGCGCTGGCACCGAGGAAATCAAATTGCGCACCGGCGGCGGGGGCGGCTCAGGAGCGCGGCCGGCTCCGTCGTCCGTCCCCAGCTCCGCTGCGATTAGATCGGCGATTGGGTCGTTCGCGGGTTTCTGGTCCGGTTGCCTGTCGAGGCCGAAATCGAATTTGAAGCCGCCATCATCGAGCGCGCTCGGAGTCGGTTCGGGCGCCACGGGCCGCAGAATCACTGGCGTCGGCGCTTCGCCGAAGGAGCGATTTTCGCTGACTGGCTTGAGATCGGAGACGCGCATCGGCGCTACCGGCACCGCGATGGAGCGCGCGGGTTCAACCGCCATTGTGCGCGGTGGCGTTGGCGCGACGGGACGCGCTGCGACCGGGACCGAAACCGGCTCCGTCGGCTTATTGAAATCGAACTTTGCGACCGGTGCACTAGTGCTCACGGGCGCCGGTGAATCCATACCGGGAATTCGAATCGTGCCGGTAACTGGCGCGCGCGCCGGCTCGGCCACGGGAGGCGGCGAGATGACGGACGATTGCACGGGCGCTGGCGCCGCGGCTGTGGCTGGCGCGTCCATCCCCGGAATCCGGATCGGGCCTATCGCAGGCGCCGGCGGCGCGGCGGGCGAAGCAGCGGGAAATGTGGTGATCGCCGCAAGCGGCGCGGGTCGCGCTATCGGCTTGACGGCCGCAGGGCCGCTGCTCGACATCAGCTTGGCAAGCTCGGAAATAAGGTCGTCTGACTTATCGCCCGGATCGGACATGTGCTGCGGTCCCGCTGGCGGCATGGCATTCGCTCACTAAGTGTTTTGACCCCGCCCCGACCCCCGCCGGAACCTCGCCAACCATCACGCCAATGCGCCCGAATTATGAAAGCTCATCTGGAGCCGATACTCCCAACACTGTGAGCCCATTGACCAAAACCTGCCTGACTGCGCTCACCAGCGCGAGTCGCGCCAATGTCAGTCTCGGGTCTTCAGCGTTAACAAATCGTAACGACGGGTCGTCTTTCCCCTTCGCCCAGAAGCCGTGAAAGGCCCCTGCCAGTTCATACAGATAGAATGCAATACGGTGC
Source organism: Devosia sp. (assembly GCA_039920085.1). Classification (GTDB taxonomy): domain Bacteria; phylum Pseudomonadota; class Alphaproteobacteria; order Rhizobiales; family Devosiaceae; genus Devosia_A. Next base: position 11,577 of record JBDSEK010000047.1, read on the forward strand.
GGCTCGTGCGCAAGAGCCGCCGCCGTGATCGTCCGCGGATATTGCGCCAAGGCACGGATGAGCTCGATTTCGGCCGCACTCGAGAGCAGCTCCAGTGGCGCCGCCGCGAGGGCTGCGGCCGAAAGGTCGAGCACCGGCAGCTGTTCGGCGGCCTGCCGGAACACCGAATGCGTCCGCGCATGCGCATATTGGACGTAAAAGACCGGATTGTCGCGGCTTTGCTCTTTGACCAGGGCGAAGTCGAAGTCGAGCGGCGCATCGTTCCGCCGGTAGAGCAGCATGAAGCGGGTCGCGTCGGCGCCCACCTCCTCGACCACGTCGGCGACGGTCACCAGATCACCCGAGCGCTTGCTCATCTTGAACGGCTCGCCGTTCTTGAGCAGTCGCACCAGCTGCGTGATCTTGATGTCGATGTCCGCGGCGCCACCCGACACGGCTTTCACGGCGGCCTTGAGCCGGCTGACATAGCCAGAGTGATCGGCGCCCAGCACATTGATCATCTGGGTAAAGCCGCGCAGAAACTTGTTCCGGTGGTAAGCAATGTCAGCGGCGAAATAGGTATAGTTGCCGTCCGACTTCACCAGCGCCCGGTCAACATCGTCGCCGTAGAGCGTGGCGCGGAACAGCGTCTGCTCCCGTTCCTCATAATCGTCGTCGACCTGGCCCTTCGGCGGGTCCAGCCTGCCCTGATAGACGAGGCCCTGCTCGCGTAGCCAGTCGAGCGTCGTGTCGATGTCGCCGCCCTGACCGTGAAGCGTCCGCTCCGAGAAAAACAAGTCATGCGCGATTCCGAGATTGGCGAGATCGGTCTTGATCAGTTCCATCATCGCCGCGAGCACGCGCGGCCTGACAATCGGTAACCACTCGGCCTCGGGCTTCCAGCGCAGCGAACCGGCGAACTCATTGGCGAGATGCTCGCCGACGGGGATCAGATACTCACCGGGGTAAAAGCCGCGCGGAATCTCGATCTGCTCGCCCAGCGCTTCGCGATAGCGCAGGAACGCCGATTGGGCGAGCACATCGACCTGCCCCCCGGCATCGTTCATGTAGTACTCGCGCGTAACGTCGTACCCGGTGTACGCGAGCAGCGACGCCAGGACATCGCCGAAGACCGCGCCGCGCGTGTGCCCCACATGCATAGGGCCGGTGGGATTGGCTGAGACGAATTCGACATTGACCTTGGCGCCCTGCCCCAAATTCGTCCTGCCGAAGCTGGAACCCTCATCCAAAATGGATTTGAGCACACCGTGCCAGACGAGGGCTTTTAGCCTGAAATTGACAAAGCCAGGTCCTGCCTGCGCGACGCTCTCGACATCCGGGTGGTCCTCGAAAGCTTCCGCGAGCGCCGCTGCAATCTCGCGCGGATTTTTGCCGAGCGGCTTGGCGACGACCATCGCTGCATTGGCGCTGAGATCGCCATGCCCCGCATCGCGCGGCGGCTCGACCACGGCACGTCCTACCAGCTCCGCTACCTGCGGATAGAGGGCCTTGAGCGCTGCCGCGATGCGGGCGGTGAAATCGGCGTAGATGTCCATAAGGTCCTCGGCAGGCGGCCGCGCTGGCCCTAGCGCAACAGGTCTTTGCCGTCAAACAGCCGTGCGTGTTCGGCCTCGGCGTAGGGGTCGGTCATTCCGGCAATGAAATCCGCAATCACCCGCGCCCGCTCCGTTGCCGTGCCGGCGCGCCTCACGGATTCACCCCAGCGCCCCGGCAGGTCGCCTGTGTCAAAGTAGCGGTCGAACAGCGCCGCGACGATGCGCTCGCTGTGGCGAACGGGCGCCATGACCGATTCCGACCGATACACCCGCTCGAACATGAAGGATTTGAGGGCGCGCTCAGCCGTCGCCATGGATTGCGAAAAGCCGATCAGCGCCCGCCCTGCCTGCCGCACATCGTCAGCGTTTTTCGGCCTCACTGCATCGATCGCTGTCTGCGCGCTCGCGACGACATCTTCGATACCGCGCGTAATCAGCCGGCGCTGCAATTCATGAGCCTGGCGGCGGCGTTCCACGTCGGGCCAGCGCTCAAGCACTTCGAGAACTAATGGCCCCGCCAGTGGGACCTGACGCAAATCCTCAAGCGTGATCAGCCCTGCCCGCAGCGCGTCGTCGATATCGTGAGCGTCATAGGCGATGTCGTCGGCGACCGCTGCGGCCTGGGCTTCGAGGCCGGGATGGCTCGACAGCATAAGATCGGCACGCACCGGAATGTCGGAAAAGCCGAAAGGCAGACCCTCGGCGACGTATCGTCCGACCGGCCGATCGTCAGCATCGACCAAAGGCCCATTGTGCTTGAGGATACCCTCCAATGTCTCCCAGCTGAGATTGAGGCCGTCATGGGCGGCGTAACGGTTCTCGAGCCGCGTGACCACGCGGATCGCCTGCATATTGTGGTCGAAGCCGCCATGGTCCCGCATCTTTTCCTGCAGGACGCGTTCCCCGGCATGGCCGAATGGCGGATGCCCGAGATCGTGCGCCAGGGCGACCGCCTCGGCCAAGTCTTCGTTGAGCCGCAGAGACCGGGCAATCGCGCGCGCCATCTGGCTGACTTCGAGCGTGTGCGTCAGCCGCGTACGAAAATGCTGCCCCTCGTGATGTAGAAATACCTGCGTCTTGTATTGCAGTCGCCTGAACGCCGCGGAGTGAATGATCCTGTCGCGGTCGCGCTGGAATTCCGAGCGCGTCGGGCTCTCGGAGGTGGGATGGACCCGGCCCCGGCTCTGCGCCGGATCCGAGGCATAAGACGCCTGGTCCCTCATTCGACCCTTTTCATCGGTGTTTGACGATATTACAGTATCGGTATGGACAGTGCCAACGCTCTAACACCCAACGACGTCATCCTCACAGACCGGGCGGCACGTCGTATTGGCAAAATACTGGCCAAGCAGCCTTCTGGCACGGTGCTGCGCATTGTCGTAGCCGGCGGCGGCTGCTCAGGTTTTCAGTATGAATACAAGCTGGTGCAGGACAGCCCCACCAATGACGATTTGGTTCTGGCAGCTGAAAACGCGACGGTCCTGATCGACTCCCTGAGTCTCGAATTCATGAGCGGAGCCGAGATCGACTATGTTGACGATCTGATCGGTCAAAGCTTTCAGATCAAAAACCCCAACGCGGTTGCATCATGCGGCTGCGGCACCAGCTTTTCCGTCGCCGTTTAGCTCAACCCGTTTTGCAGCAGCGGACTGCCGGAGGATATTCATGGACATCTCGGGACGACTGAACGCGGCCGTCGACGCCGCGCTTGGTAGCCGCATCGTCGGTTGCGTGGTGCTCGTAGAACAGCACGGCAAGCGCATTTTCTCGCGCGCCGCAGGGCTCGCCGATCGCGAGGCCAAAATTCCGGTGGTCGAGAACACCATCTTCCGCTTGGCGTCCTGTACCAAGCCGATCGTTGCGACGGCAGTGCTGGTCATGGCGGACAAAGGTCTGCTGTCGCTTGACGACCCGGTGACCAGGTTTCTGCCCTACATCACCCCGAAGGGGCCCGACGGGACGACGCCAACCATCACCCTCCGCCAACTCCTCTCGCATAGTTCCGGCATCAGCTATATGAGCCCAGCGCCGGACGTATCGCGCGGGCTCGGTCCCGATCCGATCATTACGCTCGAAGAGAACATGCGCCGACTGGGCCACAGCGAGCTAGCCTTCATGCCGGGCACCGCTTGGGAGTACGGCATGTCGATCGATGTTCTGGCCGCGGTGATCGCGGCCATCAATGGCGACGTGAACGACGTCGAGGGCGCTCTTCGAAAATACGTCACCGGCCCCTTGGGAATGGACGACACGCATTTCTACGTCGACGATCCGTCGCGCCTCTCGCCGGCCTATGCCGACGCCAAGCCCGTACCCCTGCGGATGGCTGAGCCCCAGGAGGTCCGGGATCCCGACGACCCCAACCGCGTCGAGATTTTTTCGCCTCAGCGCATCTTCAATCGCGCGGTACCGCAATCGGGCGGCGCCGGCATGGCCGGGAGCGCGGGCGACTTTATGAAGCTGCTCGAGGCATGGCGGGCGCGCAAACTTCTGCGGCCCGAAACCGTCAGCGCGGCATGTTCCAACCAAATCGGCGGCCTCGATCGGCCACTCGATCCCGGCCAGAAATTCGGCTTCGTCGGCGCCGTCATCGAGGACGCCAAGGCATCTGGCTGGCCGAAAAAGGGGATGGTCCACTGGGGTGGTATCTGGGGCAATAACCGGATCGTCGACCCGGAAACCGAGACGAATGTCGTCGTGATGACCAACACCATGCGCGAAGGCTGTAACGGCCCGTTCCGCGAAGAAATCCGCGATGCGGTCTTCCCTTAAGGTTGCTCGCTTGCGCTGTCGCCACTAGGGTTTGTCGATGCGTATCGCGACCTGGAACATCAACGGTGTGAAGGCCCGAATGGGCGCCATGCTCAAATGGCTGGCGGAGGCCTCGCCTGACATCGTCTGCCTGCAGGAGATCAAGGCTGTCGATGACGAGTTCCCACGCCTCGAGATCGAGGCGCTCGGCTACAACATCGAGACCTTCGGGCAGAAAAGCTGGAATGGCGTTGCAATCCTGTCGAAATTCCGCTTCGACGAGGTAACGCGAGGCCTACCCGGCGATGATAGCGACGAGCAGGCGCGGCTGATCGAAGGGGTTTTCACGACCGAGACCGGTGTGGTGCGCGTCTGCTGCATCTATTTGCCCAATGGCAACCCAGTGAAGACCGACAAATTCAGTTACAAGCTCGCCTGGATGGATCGGCTGATCGGCTTCGTCGAGAGCCGGCTGGCGCTGGAAGAGCCGTTTATCTTGCTGGGCGACTTCAACATCATTCCAGCGCCGATCGATGCTACCTTTCCTGAGAAATGGGTCGGCGACGCCTTGTTTCGCCCTGAAAGCGCCGAGCGTTGGCGGACCTTGCTCAACCTGGGAATGGTCGACGCGCAACGCGCGGTTTCCGACGAACCCGCTTATACCTTCTGGGATTTCAAGACCTTCGGCTGGGATCGGCAGGATGGGATCCGCATCGACCATCTCCTCCTGTCGCCGCAGGCGGCGGACCGGCTGGAAAGCGTCCTCGTGCATCGCGAAGTGCGCGGCTGGGAAAAGCCGTCCGACCATGTGCCGGTCGAGGGAAGCTTCGCCTTCTAGAGCTAGAGCCCGCCTCCGAAGCGATCACCAAGCGAGTCGGCGAGCAGCACCGCCTGATTGCGCTGTTCCGGAGAGGCGACGGACATCGCCGAGTTCAGCAGCGCATCGATCCAGCCTTGATCAATGCTGCCGACGGAACGCCGCGAGGCGACGGTGAGCCACATCAGCCCCTCGACGGGGTTGGCTTCGACCCCTTCGCCACCATTGAACAGCAGATTGCCGAGATTGGCCTGGGCCCCAGGGTGCCCTTTGCGCGCAGCCATTGCATACCAGCGATAGCTCTGGATCGGATTGTCGCCCAATTCAGCCGCATCCTGATAGGCCATGCCCACTTTGTATTGTGCTTCCGCATCGCCGAACCAGCTCGCCGCATGCAGAATCAACCGGATCGAGGTCGCCTCGTCCTTGACGATACCCGCCTCCTCGACGCCTTCATTGTAGGCTTCCGCCATCTTGACGAAAGAATGCGCCACGACTTCCGCCTCGCGCGCATTTGGCGAAGCGTCGGCATGCTCGTCGGCGATCTTCGCGAAGTACCCGAACGCCTTGCCCTTGTCCTGCGGCACGCCCTCGCCGCTCTCGTACATGAGACCCAATTGATAAAGCGCCATTGGGTCCCCGGCCGCAGCGGCCGCCTCGAGCGCCGCGATCTGGTCGGCCGTTGAAACGCCCCCACCGGCCCCGTCCAACGCGCTCGCCAGCGCCTGCGCCGCATCGACTGCCGACTGGCCCACGGCCGCGCCGCCACCAATCAGCAACGCCGAGGACATCATAACGAAAAGGGCGGCGGCCCTAGATATCCGCATATTGCTCCTTCTCGCCCTTGGCGCCCGGATTGGTCAGAGCGCCGTAGCGCGCAGGCCCAACCAGCTGGGCATATTTCCAGATCGCGCCCGACCCATATTCGGTCTCGCGCGGCTTCCAACCCGCTTTGCGGCGGGCGAATTCCTGCTCGGAAACATTGACGGAAATGACACCGTCCACGGCATCAA